>CAYLHS010000013.1:0-35486 GCA_964383535.1 uncultured Acidimicrobiia bacterium | reverse complement strand
GAGAGATCGGGATGGAAGCGTCGTTCGCCGACCGCTACCTGAACGAGGGGTTCTCGGGTGGTGAGCGCAAACGCAACGAGCTCCTTCAGATGACGCTCCTCCAGCCGGAGCTGGCGATCATGGACGAGACAGACTCCGGACTCGACATCGACGCACTGAAGATCGTCGCCGAGGGCGCGAAGCGTCTCGCAACACCTGAACGAGGGTTTCTGATCATCACGCACTACCAGCGGCTGCTGGACTACATCACGCCTCACTTCGTGCACGTGTTCTTCGATGGTCATGTCGTGGCCTCGGGCGGGCCGGAACTCGCACAGCGTTTGGAGCAGGAAGGGTACGAAGGATTCAGGGCACACGTGTGAAAACGGACCTGTCACACCTCCGTGCGGACTTCCCGATCCTGTCGAGATTGATCCACGACAGGCCGCTCGTCTTCCTCGACTCCGCGGCGTCCAGCCAGAAGCCCGTACAGGTACTCGACGCAATGGACGACCTGTACCGATCTCGGTACGGAAACGTGTACCGAGGCGCCTACACCTTGTCGGAGGAGTCGACGATGGCCTACGAGTCGGCGCGCAGCACCGTCGCCAGGTTCATCGGAACGTCGCCAAACCAGGTCGCGTTCACCCGGGGCGCAACTTCGGCGTTGAACTCCGTCGCCTACGGGTGGGGGCTCAACCATCTCGGGCAGGGTGACACGATCGTGCTGACGTTGATGGAGCACCACGCCAACGTCGTGCCATGGCAGATGGTCGCCCGCTACACGGGCGCGCGCCTCGCCTACACGCCGTTCACCGCCGACTACCGGATGGATCTCGACGCGTTCGAAGGGCTGGTCGATGGCGCCAGAGTGGTAGCGATCACCGGCATGTCGAACGTACTCGGCACGATACCGCCGGTCGCCGAGATGGCAGCGATGGCGAGCGCATCTGGTGCGCTGGTGGTGGTAGACGCCGCTCAGCTCGTCCCGCACGTTCCCGTCGATGTGGATCGGATCGGCGCGGATTTTCTGGCCTTCTCGGGTCACAAGATGCTCGGCCCAACGGGTATCGGCGTGCTGTGGGGGCGGATGGAGCGATTCGAGGAGATGGAACCGTACGAGGGTGGCGGAGAGATGATCTCCGACGTGCAGCTCGAGTCCTCGACCTGGGCCTCCATCCCGCACCGTTTCGAGGCCGGTACGCCGCCCTTCGTCGAGGCGGTCGGCCTGGCGGCGGCGATGGACTACCTGGATTCGATCGGAATGCAGACGGTCGCCGCGCATGATCAGGAGTTGACCACCTTGGCGCTCGAGCGCCTCGCCGAGATTCCGGGACTGACGATCTACGGACCTGGCAACGCTACCGACCGGGGTGGGGTGATCAGCTTCACGATGGAAGGGATCCACCCGCACGACATCGCCACCATCCTCGACGGTGAAGGGATCGCGATCCGGGCGGGTCACCATTGCGCGAGACCGCTTGCACGGACGATCGGAGCTCCTGCGACCGCACGGGTATCGTTCTACGTGTACAACGTCCCGGCCGACGTGGATGCGCTGGTCGCAGGACTCCACAAGGCAAGAAAGCTGTTCGATGTCACTTGAAGACTTGTACCGGCAGGTGATCCTGGACCACTACCGGAGCCCGCGGAACCAGGGGCACATCGACGGCTGTGACGCCCACGGTGAGGGTCAGAACCCGCTGTGCGGCGATGAGATCTCCCTCGATCTCGCCATCAACGACGACACGATCACCGGCGTTGCGATCACCGGACAGGGCTGTTCGATCAGTCAGGCGTCCGCGTCGATGATGTCTGAGGCGATCAAGGGCAAGACACTCGGCGAGGTCACGGACTTGATCCACCGGTTCAGGAGGATGATGGACGTCGAACAGGGAGACGATGGGCTCGATCCCGCGCGACCTGGGTCGGTGTTGGGCGACCTCGAAGCGCTTCAGGGTGTCCGCAAGTTCCCGGTGAGGATCAAATGTGCCTCGCTCCCCTGGACCACCCTCGAACAGGCACTCGAGACGCGGTGAGACTCACACCCCGCGTACCGGCACAGACTCCTCGCGCCTGGTAGCCGACTTCTCCCACGAGAGAAGCGCCCCTGTGGGGCGCTTCTCGGAAGGGAAGGGAGGATGAGATGTTTGGTGAGAACTCCTTTGAGGTCTCTGTGATTGGACATCGTCACTGTCGCGCACGCGCTTGAGGGATTCATGAGAGGAGTCTGAGAAGCCGGTGAGAGTCCGGTCACCAGTCTTCAGCTGTTCGCTATCAGCCGTCGGTTTCGAGCTGCGCCCGCCACTGGGCGGCGCCGCCGTTGACGAGCGTCGAATACTTCAACCCCATGAGCACCACGCCCGCGTACCCGAGCTCCTTTGCTCGCCGGGCGGTGAGCGCAGCCCGATCCCAGCCGAACGCACGCTGTCGCTCAGGGGCGAGTGCCCCGATCTGTTGCTTCAGCCCTTCAGTCGCCGCCACCGTGCCGAGCTGCTCTGCGCGCTCCACCCATGGAACCGAGAACGGTGGAATCAACGCCAAATACACGGGCGGGTCGCCGTCCTTGAACCGAAGCTTCTCCGTCTGCGGTCCCACGGTCTCAGGGTCGATCACCGGTCCGGCGATGAAGAACTGCGCTCCCAGGTCGATACGTCTCCGAAACTGCCACTCGCGGAACCTCGTCGGCATCCCCACCTCGAACCTCGGCATGTGCTCCTGGAGGCTCCGCAGATGCTCGACGATCTCGTAGTGGTCGGCCAGATGGTCGACAGCGGGGACCGTGTCGCCTATCACGACGAAGAACGAATCGATGCCGTTGCCAAGAGCCCCACGTACCTCGGATTCGATCGCCAGAATGTTGCGATCCCTCGTTGACACAACCACCGTCGGGTGCACCGACGGAATGTCGTGAGTGATCCGGGCGGCGAACGCGTAGGGAGACACTCTGATCTTGCCCATCACGTTGTCGGTGATCAGCACGTTGCGCCACACGCCCTCCAACTCACGATGGCTCATGTCCGGCAACTGCGGCGGATTCACCTCAGCGATATGCGCCCATCCGCTCGCATCGATCAGCATCTCATCCCTCCCTGGCGATGAAGTACTTGGCAGCCGGATGGTGGCAGATCAATGCTGACGTCGTCTGCTCCGGCTGATACTGAAACCCGGTCTCCGGCCCGACCGTGATACCGATTCGGTCGGCCTCGAGCAACTCGGCGACGGTCACATTGTCTTCGAGGTCCGGACACGCCGGATACCCCCACGAATACCTGCCACCCCGATACCGCTGGCGGAACAGGCCTGCGATCGTCTGATCGTCATCGGAGGCAAACCCCCACTCCTCCCGAATCCTCGCGTGCGAGTACTCGGCGAGCGCCTCGGCCATCTCGACGCCGATCCCATGCGTCCACAAGTACTCCTGGTAGCGGTCCGCAGCGAACAGCTCCGCCGTCCGCTCCGATACTCGAGAACCCATCGACACGACGTGAAACGCCGCATAGTCGGGTTCGCCGATCGGGCGAAAGAAGTCTGCAATGCACAGATACGGGTCCTGCTGCTGCCGCGGAAACGTGAACCTCGTCCGCTCCTCGCTCCTGGTGTCGTCATTCCACACGATCAGCTCGTCGCCATCCCCGTTCACGGGGAAGTACCCGTAGACGAGTTGCGGGACGAGCAGGTCGTCCGCCGTCACCGCCGACATGCGTTCCCGCAGCAGAACCCGCAGTCGCTCTTTGAACGCAGCGTCATCCTCACCCTGCTCGGGCCGGTACTGCCACTGGTTGCGAAACAGTGCCGTCTCGTTCACATAGGCCGCTACGTCGGCAAGCCGAATCCCCTTGACGACCCGCGACCCGAGAAACGGTGGTGTGAAGATCTCATTGTCGGTGGCGACGTGCGGTGAACGCGCAGGGATCGTGGCCTTCTCGACCTTCGGCCTGGGCTTCCTCGGCGGCAACACTCGCCCCTCGGCCACCCGACCGAAGTCGGCCTCCACCTCGCCCGTCCGTTTCTGTTCTGCGATTCGATCCATCACCGCGAGACCAGCGAACGCATCCCGGCCGTAGAACAGCGGCCCCGGGTAGACGGCACGCAGGTCCTTCTCGACGTACGAGCGGGTGAGCGCTGCGCCACCCAGCAGCACAGTCGGTCGGAGTCCTCGCCGGTTCAGTTCCTCGAGGTTGTCGCGCATCACGAGCGTGCTCTTGACGAGCAGCCCGCTCATGCCGATGGCGTCGGCCGATGTCTCGGCTGCCATGTCGAGAATCTGGGCGACGTCGACCTTGATGCCGAGGTTGTGCACCGTGTAGCCGTTGTTGGTGAGGATGATGTCGACCAGGTTCTTGCCGATGTCGTGCACGTCGCCCTTGACGGTCGCCAGCACGATCGAGCCCTTGCTCGCACCGTCCTCATGGTGCATGTGCGTCTCCAGGTAGGTGACGGCTGCCTTCATCGTCTCGGCAGACTGAAGCACGAACGGCAGCTGCATCTCCCCGCTCGCGAACCGTTCGCCGACGACACGCATACCACCGAGAAGCGTGTCGTTGATGATGTCGAGTGGCGTCGCTCCACCGGCAAGTGCCTCGTCCAGCTCGCCGACCAGGCCGTCACGGTTGCCATCCACGATGCGCGCGGCGAGCCGCTCCTCGACAGGCCAGCCGCTGCGATCCTCCGCCGCTGTTGCCGTCGATGTCGCATCGGAAGAGAACGCCAGCAGCTCCTGCAACGGGTCGTAGCCAGGGCGGCGCCGATCGTAGATGAGGTCGAGACACACCTGCCGATGTTCCTCGGGGATCCTGGCGAGTGGCACGATCCTTCCTGCGTGGACGATCGCCGAGTCGAGTCCGGCGGCGACACACTCGTGCAGGAACATCGTGTTGAGAATCTGGCGGGCACCCGCGTTGATCCCGAACGAGACGTTCGACACGCCAAGCGTCGTGAACACACCTGGGAGTTCCGCCTTGATGCGCTTGATCGCTTCGATGGTCGCCATCGCGTCACCCCGAAGTGCCTCGTCGCCGGTCGTCAATGGGAACGTGAGTGCGTCGAAGATGAGATCCGACGGTTCCAGCCCGTACCGCTCGGTTGCCATCTCGTAGATGCGGCGCGCGACGCGGAGCTTCCACTCGACATCTCGAGCTTGACCCTGCTCGTCGATCAACAGACAGATCACGGCCGCACCGTGTTCTGCCGCCAGTGAGAACACCCTGTCTGCCCGAGAGCCGGGACCATCACCATCCTCGAGATTGGCCGAGTTGAGAACCGACCGGCCACCGATGTGTTCGAGACCTGCCTCCAGCACATCCGGTTCGGTCGAGTCGAGCACGAGCGGGACCGTCACGGCGGTTGCGAAACGAGAAGTGATCTCGGACATGTCGCGAACGCCGTCTCGTCCGACATAGTCGACCGACACGTCGATGAGGTGTGCCGACTCGGCGACCTGCCCTCGAGCGACCTGGAGGGTGGCGTCCCAGTCTTCCTCGAGTAGGGCGTTTCGAAAAGCGCGGGACCCGTTGGAATTCGTGCGCTCTCCGATGATCAGAAACGACGTGTCCTGCTCGAACGGGACGAACGTGTACGTCGATGATGCTCCTGCCTCATGCACCGGATCCCGACGAGCCGGCTCGAGTTCCCGACATCGCTCGATGACCGTCTTCAGGTGCTCGGGCGTCGTCCCGCAACAGCCACCGACCACGGTCACCCCCAGCTCCGTGATGAAGCGAGCGTGGAAGTCGGCCAGCTCGTCGGGTCCGAGCTGATAGCAGACCTGGCCATCGACGACGCTCGGCAGACCCGCGTTCGGGATCGCCGAGATCGGTACGCGCGATGCTCTCGACAGGTAGCGAAGCGGTTCGTACATCTCCTCAGGCCCCGTCGCGCAGTTCAGCCCGATGACATCCACCTTCAGGGGCTCGATGGCGGCAAGTGCTGCGGCGATCTCCGTGCCGCCCAACATGCGCCCCGTCAACTCCAGTGTGACCTGAGCCTGGATCGGCACCCTCCTGCCGGCGGACACCATCGCGCGACGACACCCGGCGACTGCGGCCTTCAATCCGAGAAGGTCGAACTGGGTCTCCACGATGAACAGGTCCACCCCACCGTCGAGCAGGCCACGCGCCTCGATCTCGTACGCGTCCCGAAGGCGGGAGTAGGTGATCTGGCCGAGGGTCGCGAACTTGGTGCCCGGACCGAGAGACCCTGCCACCCAGCGAGGACGGTCGGGCGTCTCGAACGAGTTCGCCGTGTCCCTTGCGATACGAGCCCCGGCTTCCGCCAGTTCGTAGGCACGGTCCGGGATCCCGTACTCACCGAGGGGCACCGCGAACGCTCCGAACGTGTTCGTCTCGATGACATCGACACCGACGTCGAGGAAGCTGGCGTGAAGGGCGGCAACGACATCCGGACGAGTAGCGTTGAGCAGCTCGTTGCACCCTTCGAAGTCTGGTCCACCGAAGTCGTCGGGCCCGAGCCGCATGGTTTGGAGGTTCGTGCCCGTTGCGCCGTCGTAGACGAGTACCCGCTCGCGCGCCCATGCGGCGTAGTCGCTGACCTGCTCTCCTCGGCTCATTCCCGGTCTCCTTCCCTTCGACGCGCTCTCGAGCACCCCGAGCGGAAGCGACCGCTCAGCTCATCGATCAGGCATTGGCACCGAACGCATCGGTTGCCGCGGCTTCACTGGGCCTGTCCCTCAGCCGCTCTTGATGAGCGCGCACCACGAGGCTAGCCCGCTCGTGACACTGCGCAAGGGCGCCATCGGCGGACAGAGCGGCTAATGTGTCACACGCTGCGAGTGCAGCGACTCGCCCGGATGTTGCTTTTTCGCCCAGAGTCAGGCCGAGTCGGAGTTCAGAGCGGATTCGGTGGGCGAACGGACCGACGGAAAGGGCGAGAGCCAGAATGAACATCTACGTGGGGAACCTTCCCTTCAGGACCACCGGACCGGACCTCGAGCAGCTCTTCGGCGAGCACGGCGAAGTGAGCTCGGCCTCGGTCATCAACGACCGCGACACCGGTCGCTCGCGCGGATTCGGCTTCGTAGAGATGCCGAACGACGACGAGGCGAGGGCGGCGATCGAAAACCTCGACGGCCAGGATTTCGGTGGTCGGGCGCTGAAGGTCAACGAGGCACGTCCCCGACGCTGAACACCGATCGCGACGCGACGCGGCCGCCGGTCAGCCGGCGGCCTCGTCTTGTGAGGATCGGCCCCCTAGAGCACCCCACCTTCGGTCATCTTCTTGAGGTCGAGGACCTCGTCCAGTTCCTTCGCATCGAGGCCGCTCATCTCCAGGGCCACCTCACGGACGCCTCGATTCGTGTCCATCGCCACGTGGGCGATCTCGGCCGCCTTGTCATAGCCGACGCGCGGCGCCAGCGCCGTGATGATGATGATGTCTCGCTCCACGAGCTCGGTGGCCCGAGCAACGTTGGCCTCGATTCCGTCGACGCACTTGCGAGCGAGGATCGTCGACGCGTTGGCGAGGAGGTCGATCGACTCGATCAGGTTGTAGCTCATCAAAGGCATCATCACGTTCAGCTCGAAGTTCCCGTTTGCACCACCCCACGTGACCGACGCGTCATTGCCGATCACTTGGCCGGCGACCATCATCACCGCCTCCGGAATCACCGGGTTGATCTTGCCGGGCATGATCGACGATCCCGGCTGGAGCGCGGGCAGCCGAATCTCCCCCACCACCGTCCGGGGTCCCGACGAGAGCCAGCGCAGATCGTTCGCAAGTTTGAACAAAGACGTCGCAACCGTTTTCAAAGCGCCTGACGTCGAAACGACCGCGTCCTTCGCCGCCTGGGCTTCGAAGTGGTTCTCCGCCTCTCGGAACGGGTAGCCGGATCTGTCTGCGATATGGTGGATCATCTTCGGGACGAGCCCTTCAGGTGCGTTCAGCCCGGTGCCCACGGCGGTCCCGCCGAGCGCCAGTTCCTCCAACTCGGGAAGGACCTTCTCCATCCGTTCGATGCCTTTGCGCACTTGGGCGGCATACCCGGAGAACTCCTGGCCGAGAGTCACCGGTGTCGCATCCATCAGGTGGGTGCGTCCTGTCTTGACGACGTCCTTGAACTCGTTCGCTTTCGCCTCCAGCGACACCGCCAGCGTGCTCAGCGCTGGAAGCAGGTCTTCGCGCACGGCGCCCGCAGCCGCGAGATGGATCGCGGTAGGGATGACATCGTTGGACGACTGGCCGTTGTTGACATGGTCGTTGGGATGGACGAGCTTCGAGCCCAGCTCTCCCCCAAGAAGCTCGGTTGCCCTGTTGGCGATCACCTCGTTGGCGTTCATGTTCGTCGAGGTTCCTGAGCCGGTCTGGAAGATGTCGACGACGAATTGGGCGTCGAGCGAACCCTTCATCACTTCGTCGCAGGCCTGCATGACGGCTTCTGCCTTCTCGCCGTCGTAGCGGCCCATCTCCTTGTTCGCCTTCGCCGCCGCCCACTTGATGAGCCCGAGAGCCCAGATGAAGCGTCGACCGAAGCGCAGCTTGGAAATCGGGAAGTTCTCTACGGCTCGTTGGGTGGAGGCTCCGTAGTAGGCGCCGGTCGGGACATGCATCTCGCCCATCGAGTCGCGTTCGACGCGAAAGCCCATGTTGTGCTCCTTCGTCGCAGCCGAGCTTCGCTCGGCGTACCTCGTATCTCGTATCGATGCCAACCGTAGCTGGCTCGCTTGCGAGCCGTTCTCGGTTCTCAGTTCCCGGTCCTCTACCGGGAGGTCCACCCTCACCCGCATCGTTCTTCGAGCTCACGCCCTGTGCCGGAACCGCCCTTCCAGGCCGCGCTCCTACCGACGACCGACGGCCGAGCGCGCCAACGTTCCCACTGTCCGCTGTGGGCTGTTGGCTGCCCGCTTTCACGAGCACGGACTCTCACAAGGCCGGTAGAGTCGAGCGCCGGAGGTGACGATGGCAACAACGACAGGTGGCGGGCTCATCGTCGACATCCTCTCAGCAGAGGGGGTCGAGAAGGTGTTCGGAATCCCGGACGGCACCTACATGGGTCTTCTCAACGCTCTCGAGACCCGAGGCATCGATCTCGTCACCCCGCGGCACGAGACAACCGCGCTCCACATGGCCGGTGCGTACGCCCGTCTCACCGGGCGCCTCGGAGTCGCCATCGCAAGCAACGGCCCCGGCGTCGCCAACGCCCTCCCCGGGGTCGTCGTCGAGCAAGCCGAAGGCAACCGCGTGCTCCTGATCACATCGTCACGTCGCACGGGCATCACCGCACCGGATCGAGGCGGCGCCTATCAGTACTTCGACCAGGTCGCCACGATCGGCCCCGCCGCCAAATGGTCCGAGGCAGCGAGAGAGGTCGGGCGCATCCCCGCGCTCGCCAGAACGGCCCTCCGCGCCAGCTACACGGGTCGTCCGGGAGTCGTGCACCTCGACGTGCCCGAGAACCTGATGAACGGCAAGGCGAGAGAGGTCCCGGTCCTCTCACCAGACCGCTACCGACCGACCACCCCCCTCGCGCCCGACCCCGCAGTAGTCGCTCGCGTCGCGGATCTCCTCGCCGGCGCGTCACTGCCCGCAATCCACGCCGGGGGCGGGGCGATCCACGCACAGGCACATGAGCAGCTCGCCACGGTCGCCGAGGCGCTCTATGCGCCGGTCACGACGTCCTGGAGCGGCCGGGGTGCCATGTCGGAAGCGTCACCGCTGGTGTGGCCCATCACCGCAATCGAGGCAACGACGAAGGTCCGCACGTCTGCAGATGTCATCCTCGTGCTCGGCGCCCGGATAGGTGAAACGGACTGGTGGGGAAAGGCTCCCTACTGGTCCGACGAGCAGACGATCATCCAGATCGACATCGACCCCTCGTCGATCGGAAGGAACAAGGCGGTCGATCTGGCTGTCATCTCCGACGTCAGGGTGTTCCTCGAGGCCCTGGCCGTCGAACTGAAGTCCAGGCAGGCTCCCTCCGATGAAAGGCGCCGGCGAGTCGACGATCTGATCGCCGAGCGGGAAGCCGACACCACCAAGCTCACCAAGCACCTGGAGGACCAATCGGTCCCCATGAACACCGCGCACGTCCCGAACACGTGCATGGATGTGCTCGATGAGGATGCCATCTTCGTGACCGATGGGGGCAATACGGCGGTCTGGGCGAACTTCTTCCTCCGGGTGCGCACGCCGAATACGCTGCTCGCCACTCCCCACTTCGGGATGCTCGGCGCCGGTGTTGGGCAGGCGCTCGGCGCAGCCGAAGCGTTCCCCAACCGGCAGGTGTGCTGCATCATCGGTGACGGGGCGTTCGGCTTCCACCCGCAGGAGATCGAGACGGCCGTTCGCAACGGAAGTCGCATCGTGTTTCTCGTCGTGTCGGATCGCCAGTGGGGCATGGTGAAGATGACGCAGTCGATCGCCCGTCACCCGGTCAAGATGATGATCCGCAAACAGCTCGGCGACGATGAGACGATCAATACCAACCTCGGCGAGATCGGCTACGACGCCATGGCGCGTTCGATGGGAGCCGCAGGTGAACGGGTCGCCGACCCGGGATTGCTGCGCCCGGCACTCGAACGAGCGCTCGCCCACGGTGGGTGCACGGTGATCCACGTCGATGTCGATAGGGCCAAGCACTTGTGGGCACCGGGACTCATGCACTTCAAGAGAATGCACCAGGAACCGGGAGGGTGACCGTGGTCGACAGTCTGGTTCTGAACTTCGACAAGGGCAGCCTGCTCATCTTGAACGTCCTCATCGGCCTGATGATGTTTGGGATGGCACTCGATCTCGACGTCGAGGACTTCCGGAGGCTCCTGCGCAAGCCGAAGCCTCCCGCGATCGGCCTGGGGGCCCAGTTCATCCTGCTGCCGGCGTTCACGTTCCTCCTGACCCTGATCCTGAGGCCCGAGCCCTCTATCGCGCTCGGGATGATCCTGGTCGCGTCGTGTCCCGGCGGGAACCTTTCGAACATCATGACCTACCTCGCTGGCGGAAACGCGCCCCTGTCGGTTGGAATGACCGCAGTGTCGACCGCTGCGGCGATCGTGATGACCCCGCTCAACTTCGCGATCTGGGGGAGCCTGAACCCGGACACGGCGCCGATCCTGAAGCGCGTGTCGATCAGTCCCCTCGACATGTTCAGCACCATCGTCCTCATCCTCGGTGTTCCGCTCGTGTTGGGGATGCTCGTAGCACATTGGAAGCCGGCGATCGCCGAGAGGGTACGGAGGCCGTTCAAAGTATTCTCGATGGTCGTGTTCGTCGGCTTCGTCGGTGTCGCCCTCGCGAACAACTGGCAGAACTTCCTCCACTACATCGGATACGTCGTGTTCGCCGTCCTCCTCCACAACGCCTTGGCGTTCACTCTCGGCTATGTCGCAGGCCGCGCGGCCCGTCTCGAAGAACGCGACGTGCGAGCGGTCTCCATCGAGGTCGGTCTCCAGAATTCGGCGCTCGCGCTCATACTGGTGTTCAACTTCTTCGGTGGGTTGGGCGGTATGGCACTCATCGCCGCGTGGTGGGGCATCTGGCACATCATCGCGGGATTGTCGCTGGCGACGTTCTGGTCACGACGACCGACGATCGCAGTTGCCGAAGCATGACCCGCTCGGTCCTCATCACCGGTGGGGGCGGTTACCTCGGCCGGCTCCTCGTCGAGTCGCTTGCAGCCGCGCCGGACACCTTGGAGACGATCCTCGCCACGGACGTGCGCGACCCCGACCAGCGCCGACCAGGGGTCACCTACATCACGCTCGACGTGCGAAGCTCCGATTTCGCAAAGACTCTCCAGAACCACCGGATAGAGGTGGTCGTACACCTCGCGGCGATCGTCACCCCCGGCAGGCGACCGGATCGAGAGCACGAGAACTCGGTCGACGTTGGCGGCACCCGGAACGTCCTCGAATCGTGTGCCGCCGCG
The DNA here is from genome assembly GCA_964383535.1 of uncultured Acidimicrobiia bacterium. Taxonomy (GTDB): domain Bacteria; phylum Actinomycetota; class Acidimicrobiia; order Spongiisociales; family UBA4744; genus CAYLHS01. The sequence continues at coordinate 23,629 of CAYLHS010000013.1, read as the reverse complement.
GGTGTCGAGAAGGTGATCGTCACGTCGAGCGGCGCCGCGTACGGCTACCACGCCGACAACCCTGAGTGGCTCGACGAGGGGGACGATCTGCGCGGCAATCGCGAGTTCGCCTACTCGGATCACAAACGGCAGGTGGAAGAGATGCTCGCATCGTGGCGTGTGGAGCACCCGGAGCTGGCGCAGCTCGTGTTCCGGCCCGGGACGATCCTCGGCAGAACGACGCATAACCAGATCACGGATCTGTTCGACAGGCGGATCGTGCTCGGCATCCGTGGATCCCCGTCGCCGTTCGTGTTCATCTGGGACTTGGACGTCGTCGAGTGCCTGAGGCGGGGCATCTTCACCGAGGCGACCGGCACGTTCAATCTCGCAGGAGACGGCGCGCTCACCGCGCGACAGCTCGCCGAACGAATGGGCAAGCCCTATCTGGAGCTCCCCGCCACACTCGTGCGAGGTGCCCTCCTCGTGCTGCGGCGCCTCGGTCTCACCCAGTACGGGCCGGAGCAGGTCGACTTCCTGCGATTCCGCCCCGTGTTGTCCAACCGGCGTCTGAAAGAAGAGTTCGGCTACACACCCCGCCGAACGAGTGCCGAGACCTTCGACCTGTTCTGGGCGGCGAGAAGTGCCACGTCGTGATGTGAGCGGCGCCATTGTGGTGATCACCGGCGGTGCCGGCGGGCTCGGATCGGCGATGTCGCGAGCGTTCGTCGGGCGCGGCGCGCGGCCGCTGCTGCTCGACATCGATGCCGAAGGCCTCACTGGAAGTCCCCACCCGGGATTCGTCTGTGATCTGACCGACTCAACGTCGGTCGCGGCGGTCTTCTCCGAGATCGTCGACCGCTTCGGTGGCGTCGACGTGCTCGTCAACAACGCAGGGCTGACGCACCGAAGCGCATTCGCGGCCACCGACGCGAGCGTGCTGCGGAGGGTGATGGACGTCAACTACTTCGGGACCGTCAACGCGACGAAGGCCGCCCTCCCGTCGATCGTCGAGCGGCAGGGAGCCATCGTGGGAATCAGCTCCGTGGCCGGGTTCTCACCGTTGCTCGGCAGGAGCGGCTACGTGGCATCGAAACACGCCCTCCAGGGGCTCTTGGAGACACTGCGCGCCGAACTATCGAACACGGGCGTCGACATCACCATCGTCGCACCGAGCTTCGTCGACACCCGTTTCAGGTTCCGGACACTCGACGGCGACGGATCGATCACGACCCATCCTCAGTCGAGGGTCGGGCGCATGATGACCGCGGATCACGTCGCGAAGGTCGTCGTCCGTGCGGTCGAACGACGTCGCGTCTTCGTCACCGTCGGAGCCGTCGGTACGGCCTCGTGGGTCTTGAGCCGGATGTCGCCGAAGCTGTACGAGCGGATCATGACCGGGTCACTTGCGTCGGAGCTCGACCGATGATCCACGCCGGGCGCTGCACTCGACGCAGCGGGCGGTTGCCGGCTTGGCGTCGAGACGCTCCTCGGGAATGTGCGTGCCGCAGTCGTCGCAGACTCCGTACGTTCCCTCATCGATCTTCACGAGAGCCCGGTCGATCTGGGCGAGCGTCGTTGCGAGCGAACGGGCTTGCGCAGTGGAGGCGATCCGCTCCACTGCCTCGCTCGTGCCATCCCCCACTCGCTTGCCGAAGGACAGGTTGACACCGGCCTCCGGAGGTTCGGTCAGGGCGGAGAGCTCCCGGATGAGCCTCGTCCGGCGTGCCTCCAGCTCGATCCTCCGTTGGTCGGTCATCAGTTGGGCTCGCTTCGCTCGCAGTCTTCGGTCACCAGTCCCAGCACTGAGCTTCGCACATGACGGGGTCCCGCAGTCACCTTCTTGCCGAGAACCGACGACTGACAACCGAGAACGTCCGGCGGAGTTCGGTCTAGAACGGCACGTCGGTGAAGAAGTCCGACGCCGCTTTCTCCTTGGGTTCTTCGACCCGTGCCGGGATCCCGAGCCGTTCTCGAAGCGCCTCGTATCCGCCGGCCTCGAGCTCGTCCGCGAGCTCACGTCCACCCGTTTCGACGATCCTGCCACGCATCATCACGTGGATGCGGTCGGGAGCCAGGTAGTTCAGGATCCGCGTGTAGTGGGTGATCAACAGCACGGCCACCTCGGGGCCCATGAGTTCCTCGACGGCGGCGGCCACTTCCCGGACGGCGTCGATGTCGAGGCCGGAGTCGATCTCGTCGAGGATGGCGGCGTGAGGTCGGAGCGTCGCCATCTGAAACATCTCGGACCGCTTCTTTTCGCCACCGGACAACCCGGTGTTGACCGAACGGTCGAGGAACGGAGTCATCCCAAATGTCTCTGCCTTCGCGGCCATCTCGGATTCGACCTCATCGACATCGAGACCGCGCTCGTCGCCGAGCTCGAGCATGAATTCCCGCAGCTCGACGCCTGGGACTTCGACGGGATCCTGAAACGCCATCAGGAGGCCGAGCCTGGCTCGCTCGTCGACCGGCTTGTCGAGAAGCTCGACACCATTCAACATCGCCGAACCTTCGGCCTCGTAGCCGTCCCGCCCGGTGAGCACATACCCGAGTGTCGACTTACCGGAACCGTTCGGTCCCATGATCACGTGCAACTCGCCGAACGGAATCTCCAGGTCGACCCCTTCGAGGATCTGCGTGTTGCCGACCGAGGCCCGAACGTCACGGATCCTGAGGCTGCTCACGTCGTCACCTCCACCAGCACTTCACCATCCTGGATCTTGGTCGGATAGACCGGAACGGATGTCGTCGCAGGCAGCGAGTGGGGCCGGCCGGTCTGCAGGTCGAACTCGGAGCCGTGCCGAGGGCACTCGACCACCCCGGCGAACACCTCTCCTTCGGCGAGCGATGCTTCGGCGTGGCTGCACCGGTCGCCGAGCGCGTATACGGAGTCACCGACCCTGAACAGGGCGATCACGTCCTCTCCGATCTCCACGCGCACCCCGTAGCCGTCGGGAAGGTCTTCGAGTGTGGCGATCCTGATCCAGTCGGCCATCAGACTCTGCCCTCCTCTTGGGCGGTGACGAATCGCCGGTTCACGGCGACTCTGGCGGGAGCAGCGAGTTCAGGCTGGGGCAGTCGCTGCAACGCCTCTTCGAAGAAACCGTGGACGAGAAGTCGAGCGGCGCGAGGACGGCCGAGCCCTCTGCTCATCAGGTAGTAAAGCGGTTCCTCGTCGAGTGGGCCGACCGTTGAGCCATGCCCACAGATCACGTCGTCGCAGAGGATCTCGAGGTTGGGGACCGAGTTCGCCCGTGCCCCGTCCGAGAGCACCAGGTTGCGGTTGGTCTCGAACGCGCTCGTCTTCGAGGCTTCGTTCTCGATGCGGACGAGACCTGTGAACACGGACTCGGCACGATCCTGGACCGCTCCTTTGAGGAACACGTCCGATGAGGTGCTCACTCCGACGTGATGCATGACCAGCCGATAATCGAGCGTCTGGTCGTGCTCTCCGTAGAACGCACCAACGAGGTCGGCGTGCCCACCGTTGCCCCGAAGGTCCATGTTGAGGTCGACTCGGCCGAGCATGCCACCGATGCCGACTTCACCAAGGTGCACCGTGGCGTCGCGGTTGATGACCACCCGCTCGTGGATGATCGCTCTGGTATCCGACCCGAATCGCTGGTACGTCGTGAGGTTGAGTCGTCCGGCATCACGCACGAACGCTTCGATGTGTGGGTTGACGACGAGGCGTGTCCCTTCCGGGGATCTGAATCCGACGACGACCGAGGCCTGGGCGTCGCGGTCGACCACGATCGTCACGTGCGGGAAACTCACGGTGCCCTCGTCCGTTGCCTGCACGTCAACATAGAACGGTCGATCGACGGTCCGCCCGGCAGGGATGTGCAGGACCACTCCGTCACGGAAGAACGCATGGTGGGCTGCGGCGAAGAGGTCGACGCCAGGATCCACAGCGGAGCCAAGAAGCGAAACCACATCGCCGTCTGACGCGGCCGCTGTCACCAAAGTGGCGTGCTGCGAACCATCGGTCTCAGCGAAGCCGTTCACGATCACCGCCCGTCCCGCAAGCTCTCCCATGGCCGCGGCGACTTCGTCTGCTTCGGTGATTGGTGCCGCTCGCCCAGCGAGCGAGAAGTCGGCAAGAGAGAAGTCGAGATCGACGTACTTCCACGACTCCTCGGCGCGTGAGGGCATCGAGGAGGACAGGAACCGTTCGAACCCGGACGATCGAAGGGGTTTCGTCCACGCCGGCGCGGTCGCGGCCAGCTCGTCGAATGTCGATTGATCAAGTGGCTGCATCGGCTCCTCTCGAGGTGTCATCCTATTACCACTGCGGAGACAGGGGAAATTACCCCGTCGGCAGGCCGGCAAGCATCGCAGCGCGCCCGACGACGTCATCGAGCATCGCTTCCGTGAGTCGCCCTGTGAAGGTGTTCTGTTGGCTCGGGTGGTAGCCCCCGACGACGATCGGTCCCTTGGGCCTTAGATCAACCTCGATTCCGTGGCCGAACCGTGGTCGAGGTCGCGGGACCTTCAGACCTCGGCCGGCCAGTATGCGCATCACCTGATCGAACGCGAGGCCGCCGAGCGCAAGTACGACCTTCACGCCCGAGATGAGATCCATCTCTCGTTCGAGCCACGGCCGGCACAGAGCTCTCTCCTCCGCGGTTGGCTTGTTTGCAGGTGGGGCACAACGGACGATCGCGCTCACGAAGGCGCCGGTGAGTCGCATGCCGTCGTCCGCCGATATCGAATCCGGTCGGGAGGCAATTCCTCCTCTGAACAGCGCTCGATACAGCCAGTCCCCCGAACGATCGCCCGTGAACATCCGGCCGGTGCGGTTCGCGCCGTGAGCGGCCGGAGCCAACCCGACAACGAGAAGCCGTGCATCGGGATCCCCGAAACCCGGAACGGGCTTTCCCCAATACTCGTCGTCACGAAAGGCCGCCCGCTTCACCTCGGCGACCTGCTCACGCCACTCCACGAGGCGTGGACAGCGCCGGCACTTCGTGATCTCCCGTTCGAGCCGATCCAGCGTCATGGGGCCGGTTCCAGCGCTTGCTCCGTCACACGCGATCCGGGATTCCACAGCATCCAGCCAAGATCCCCTGCGGCGGCGATCTCCGCCCTGACGCTCGACGCGCCGTAGTTGAAATCGGCGATCCATGGCCGCATGATCGTCGTCGGTTGCAGCCGGGGCATACCGTCAGTGAGCGCGTTCTCCACCACTGCCAACGGGTGATCCGCAGGCGTGTCGAACCCGATCCAGCCGTCGCTGTAGTGGTCGGGATAGATCATCGGCGAAAGCGCATCCACCTGCGCACCGATTTCCTCGGGTCGCTGCCCGATCCCCTGATCGTTCCGGGTGGACAGCACGATGGCGAACACGTCGGCCGACAGGGCACACCCGAGTGGGTGCAGAACGGCGCGAGCTTCCTCGAGGAACGAACTGATCACCTCGAGCCGGTCCGCCTGGCCGTTGGAGCCGACGTAGATACCGTCCCCGTCCAGCGACATGCCTGATGTCAGGCCGGTCGGAAAGCGGACGTAGTCAAATTGGATCTCATCGACTCCCGCCCGACACGCCTCGGTGGCGAGGTCGATGTTGTAGGCGCGAGCGTCGGGGTCCGTCGGGTCGAGGAACGCCTGACTTCCTTTTCGAAGGGGCTTCGACCCGGCCCGAATCGCGAGGTCGGGGCGAGCTGACGCCACGACCGGATCCTCGAACGACACCACTCGTCCTATGACGTACAACCCCCGGTCGTGCATCTCCGCAACAACGTCGTCGAGCCGGTATGCAGGATCGACGGCACCAACCTCGGCCGCGAGCGGCACCTGGGATTCGTATCGGATCTTGCCCGACTCGTCCTTGATGTCGAACACGACCGAATTGATCTCCGTGCGGTCGGCGATGTCGAGGAACGGCTCCCACCTGTCGCCTCGTGGAAGCGACGATACGGCGTGGATTGCCTTCACGACACGCGAGTCGAGTTGGACATCGAGAGCGTTGGTCGCCCCGTCCCATTCGACGTCGATGGGTACCCATGCCGGTCGTGCGATCAACACGGTCCCCGGCACCGCAGGTGACAGCTCGAACGATCCGTCTGGTCCGGTGGAAGAGGTCGCGGACCCGAGCGAAACCATCGCGTCGTCGAGTGGTACCCCCGATGTCGTCGTAACCGTGCCGCGCAACACCACTGGATCGAGCTGAAGTATGACCGGGTCTGTCGGTGGCAGCATCACCATCGTCGATGCGGGGAGGTACCCCGCTGCCGAGGCCTCCACCTCGACGGGGAAGCCGCCTGGCTTGACGAGTGCCTCGCCGTCGCTCTTGGTGGCGCCGATGGTGACGTCCGGATCCGCAATCGGGTGGCCATGTGCATCCACGACCTGCACGACCACTTCCACGGGTGGCAACGTGGTTGTCGTTGTGATCGTTCTCGTTGTGGTCGTCGATGTCGACCCGACCGTGGCGACATCGGAGCAGCCGGCCGCGACGAGCGCGGTAGCCGCAATGACGAACATGAGACGACGCATTCCGACAGCGTACCGGCGGTCGCGGAATGCACGGTGCAGACAGGGCCTTTCGGCAGCTGGACCTCGCCGTTTGCCCCGTTGAGAGGGACGGCCGGTCGTGGTACCTTGGGAGCGCCGAAAGAAGCAGGGGGCCGGTTGGCGAGAACGAGACGTACATCGATCCCACTCCACGACACCGTCGGGATGTACCTCGAAGAGGTGTCGTCCCATGGCCTGTTGACTGCCGAGGACGAGGTACGGCTTTCACGTGCGATGGAGGCAGGTCGTAGGGCACAACACAGGCTCGACGATTCCAGGCCGCTGACGATCGAGGAGCGGGCGCGCCTCCACCACCTCGTCCACGACGGGAACGAGGCGAAGATGGCCTTCATCAGATGCAATCTGCGCCTCGTCATCTCGATCGCAAAGCGGTACACGGGCAGGGGGCTCGATCTGCTCGACCTCATCCAGGAAGGCAACCTCGGACTGATCAGGGCGGTCGAGAAGTTCGACTGGCGCAAGGGCTTCAAGTTCTCCACCTACGCAACCTGGTGGATCAGGCAGGCGATCACTCGAGGGTTGGGGAACCAGGCGAGGACGATCAGGCTGCCGGTGCACATGGTCGATGTTGTCCGGACGGTCCAGGAGACGGAGCAGACCCTCACGGAGATGCTGCACCGCCCCCCGACCAATTCGGAGATCGCGGAAGCCAGTGGACTCGACATCGACAGGGTCATTGCCGCAACTACCGCCCCGAGCGACACCGTGTCGCTCGACCGTCCTGTCGGTGACGACGGCGACGCCGAACTGCACGATTTCGTGGAGGACGACACGTCTCCCGACCCGTTCGGGTATGTCGTCGACATCATGCGAAGCCTCTACCTCAAGGACGCGATGGCAGTGCTCGACGAGCCGGAACGGAACGTGCTGATCCTCCGACACGGACTCGACGACGGGATCCCACGCACCCTGTCCGAGGTGGGCAAGCTCCTCAACCTGACACGCGAGCGCATCCGCCAGATCGAAGCGCGAGCCTTGTCGAAGCTTCGCCACCCCTCGTGCGACTTCGACCTGGTCTCACTCATCTGATCCCTACAATGCGTTCATGCTCGGCGTGCTCTTCTTCAACCTGCTGTGGGCGCTGTTCATCGCATCGATCATCGGGGCCATAGGAGCAAGACTGGCCGGGCGACGTCAGCTCGGCTGCCTCGGTTCGATTGCACTGGGGTTCATCGGTGCACTCGTCGGGTGGTGGATCGCGACGAAACTCTCCCTGCCGCTCGGACCGACCGCTTCCGGCCTGCCAGTGATCTGGGCGATCATCGGCGCCGCGCTCTTCATCGCCGTGCTCAACCTGCTGTCTGGCAAGCGATGAACGAGGTCAGCAAGCTGGAGATCGCCCGCAACTGGCTTCCCCGATACACGGGGATGGCCCTTGACGAGTTCGGCGACTACATCCTGCTCACGAACTTCCAGGCATACATCGAACGATTCGCCGAGCGCTTCGGCGTACCGATCCGTGGCATGGACCATCCGATGCAGGCGGCCTCCAACGGCGACGGCCTCACGATCGTCAACTTCGGGATCGGTACCTCGAACGCCGCGACGATCATGGATCTCCTCATAGCGATCGAACCAGAAGGCGTGCTGTTTCTCGGCAAGTGCGGCGGCCTCAAGCAATCCACCGAGATCGGACACTTCATCCTGCCCATCGCCGCCATCCGAGGCGAGGGCACCTCGAACGACTACTTCCCCCCGGAAGTGCCCGCGCTCCCCTCGTTCAAGTTGCACAAATTCGTGTCGGACAAGATCATGGAACAGGGTTTCGAATACCGGACCGGCGTTGTGTACACCACGAACCGCAGGGTGTGGGAGCACGATCAGGCGTTCCTCGAGCACCTCCATGAGCTGACTGCGCTGGCGATCGACATGGAAACGGCCACCTTGTTCATCGTGGGGCACGCCAACCAAATCTCGCGAGGTGCACTGCTACTCGTCTCCGACGTCCCGATCACCCCGGAGGGTGTCAAGACCGAGGAGAGCGATCAGGCGGTCACCCGGGACTGGACCGATGTCCACCTCGACCTGGGGATCAGGGCGATGACCGAGATCGCCGAGCAGGGCGAGCCCATCAAGCACTTCACGTTCTAGGGACGCGCCGCCACCATATGCTGCTACGCTCATATGAGTGCTTGATCATATAATAGCGACGATCGCAGACCCCACGCGGCGCCGAATCCTCGAACTCCTCCGACTGAGCGACCGATCCGTAGGAGAACTCGTGATGGAGCTCCAGATGGAGCAGACGAATGTGAGCAAGCATCTGCGTTCGCTTCGTCTCGCGAATCTCGTCCTGGTTCGTTCTGCTGGCCGCTTTCGCTACTACCGGCTGAACCCGGCGCCACTAGGAGAGCTTGCTTCGTGGTTGGGGAGGTTCGGATTCGAATGTGGAGAGGAGTAGCCATGGACCCGATGGATCCGACGAACACCGTCAACGCCCTGTGTGTCCAGGGTATGGAAGACGAAGGAAGAGGTGAGATGGATCTGGCACGATCCCGGTATCAGGAAGCCTGGAATCGTCACCAGACTCCCTTCGAAGCCGCAGTCGCTGCCCACTATCTCGCTCGGGTCCAAGAGACGGCCGAGGCAACGCTCGAATGGAATCGGCAGGCACTCGATGAGGCCATGGTATGTGACCCCGATCTCGCGAAAGGACTGCTGCCGTCTCTGTATCTCAACCTTGGAAAGAGCCACGAGAATCTGGGGGACTCCACGCTCGCAAGAAAGCACTACCTCCTCGCCGAGGAATCGAGCAGTGTCCTCGGCGACGATCCATATGGTCGAATGCTTCGAGGGGGAATCGCAGCGGCGCTGGAGCGAACTGCCGCGATCGAGTAGCTCCTACCCGACGGCGCCGGCCTCCGCCATGTTGAGCTCGATCAACCGGTTCAGCTCGACGGCGTACTCCATCGGGAGCTCTTTGACGATCGGTTCGATGAACCCCGCGACGATCATCGACGTGGCCTGCTCCTCGGTGAGCCCGCGGCTCATCAGGTAGAAGAGCTGGTCCTCGCCCACTTTGGAGACGGTGGCCTCGTGACCGATCTCGGCGTCGGCCTCCTCGATCTCCATGTACGGGTACGTGTCCGAGCGGGATGCCTCGTCGAGGATCAGTGCATCGCAGCGAACGAACGACTTGGTGCCTTCGGCACCGGGTTCTACCCGCACGAGACCGCGATACCCCGCCCTGCCGCCGCCTTTCGAGATCGACTTCGACGTGATCGTCGATGTGGTGTTCGAGGCGGCGTGCACCATCTTGGCGCCCGCGTCGAGATGCTGACCCGGACCTGCGAAGGCGATCGAGAGCACCTCTCCGTGGGCCCCGTCACCCATCATCCACACGGCCGGGTACTTCATGGTCAGCCTGGAGCCCAGATTGCCGTCGACCCACTCCATTGTCGCGTTCTCGTAGGCGGCGGCGCGCTTGGTGACCAGGTTGTAGACGTTGTGCGACCAGTTCTGGATGGTCGTGTACCGGCACCGGCCGCCTCGCTTGATGACGATCTCGACGACTGCGGCGTGGAGGGAGTCCTTCGAGTAGATCGGCGCGGAACAGCCCTCCACGTAGTGCACGAAGGCGTCCTCGTCGACGAGGATGAGCGTCCGCTCGAACTGTCCCATGCTCTCCGCGTTGATCCGGAAGTACGCCTGGAGTGGCTGCTCGAGGTGCACGCCCGGCGGCACGTAGATGAACGACCCTCCGGACCACACAGCGGAGTTGAGGGCGGCGAACTTGTTGTCGTTGGGTGGGATCACCGTCCCGAGGTACTCGCGCACGAGATCGGGATGCTCCCGAAGGGCGGTGTCCATATCGGAGAAGAACACACCGAGACCCTCGAGCTCTTCCCGGTTCCGGTGGTAGACGACTTCGGAGTCGTACTGGGCGCTGACGCCGGCGAGATACTTGCGCTCCGCCTCGGGAATGCCCAGCTTCTCATAGGTTCGCTGGATCTCCTCCGGCACCATCCCCCAGTCTTCGACCGTACCCTCCGACGGCTTCACGTAGTAGTACATGTCGTCGAAGTCGATCTCCTGAAGGATGCCACCGCCCCCCCATGTCGGCACCGGCTTGCGAAGGAACCGCTGGTAGGCACGGAGACGAAACTCCAACATCCAATCCGGCTCCCCCTTCATGGTCGACATCTCTCGAATCACGTCTTCGTCGAGCCCCTTGCGGGCTTTGAAGACCGTCGCTGCGTCAGAGTCGTGCCAGCCGAGTGAGTAGGCACCGAGATCGATGTCGAGTGTCGCCATGTTGCACCTTTTCCACTACGTCGATAGTGATAATAACAGGGGTCGGCGGTTGCACCTTGGCATGCGAGGAGCGGCCTCGCGGCCGCTCCTCAACCAGGATTGCGTCGTGTGCTACGGGTGCGAATGAGGGTTGTGGGGATTCGACCACCCCTTCGGCACACCGTCGTCGGTCTCAACCATCGGCGGTTCCTCGTCGATCTTGGGGCCCTTGCCGAAGCCGCTCTTCGCCGCCTGCGACACGAGCCGGCCACGTGGACCGTCGTACGAATCGAGCAAGGACATCCCATCCTCGGTCTTGAGCCAGTGGACGAAGGCCGATACGAACGTGCCATGGTTCACTTGGCCGTTGGGACCGGACACGTCGAGGCACTCGGTCCCCAAAGCCCCTGGGTCGTCGACGGCGGGGGCCTCAGAGGGGCACCACCCGGTCTCTTGGTCGCCGAAACCCCAGAAGAGGACGAACGCGACGAGCTTCGTCGCGTAATCATCGCCGGGATCGGCGACGCTGAAGCCAGTGTCGGTTCCTTGCGCGATCGTCGTCGACGTGAGCTCTGCGGGACTGCTCGGTTCGTCGGCGCTCACCAGCGGGGCGAACGACAGGATCATCATCAGGGCGAGGGCTACGACCCCAACCGTCTTCAGTCTCATGGACACGCTCCTTCCGAAGATCAAGTCGCATGTGGGCCAGGAACGTTACGCCACGGTGTGTGGTCAGTGGACCACTATATGTCCCGGGTTCCAATCCACACGTCGCTGAGGTACGCGTAGCGCCCGCCGGCAGCGAGCAGCTCTCGGTGGCTCCCTTGTTCGACGATCCGTCCGCCATCCATGACGATGATTCGGTCCGCCCGTCGTGCAGTCGTCAGACGATGAGCGATCACGATCGCAGTGCGTCCTCGGAGAAGGCGGTCGAGCGCCGATTCGACGATGCCTTCGGTCTCAGGGTCCAGATTGGACGTGGCCTCGTCGAGCACCACCACCGCAGGGTTTGCGACGAACGCCCTGGCGAGCGCGACGAGCTGACGCTCCCCGGACGACAGCCTGCTCCCCCGCTCCCGAACATCCGTGTCGAGCCGCTCGGGAAGCGACCGTACCCACTCGCCGATCCCCATCGACTCGCAGATGTGCCACAGCTCGTCGTCGCCGATGTCACTCCTCGCGAACGAGAGGTTGTCTCGCAGCGAGCCAGAGAACAGGAATCCCTCCTGCGGGACCATCGAGATCGACCGCCGAAGGTCGGTCGAAGAGAGGTCGCGGAGATCCACCCCATCGAGTGCGATCCGGCCCTGCGTGGGGTCATAGAAGCGAACGGCGAGCTTCGCGACGGTCGACTTGCCCGCGCCAGTCTCCCCAACGACGGCAACGCGCTCCCCGCATCCGATCGCGAGGTCGATGTCGTGCAAGACCGGAAGGTCCGGGCTGTACCCGAAGGTCACGTTCTCGAAGACGATCTCGCCGCACCCGTCGTTCGGGATCGGCACCGCCACCTCTGCAGCTGCGAGCTCCGGCTCGGTGTCGAGAATGCCGAACAGCTTGCCCAGGGCGGCGAGCGCCGCCTGCAGCAGGTTGTAGACATTGGACAGCTGCACGATGGGATCGAAGAAGTACCCGAGGTACAGGAGGAATGCGACGAGTGACCCGAAGCTGAGGTCACCCGCCAGCACACGGCGCCCCCCGAATAGCAATACGAGCGCAGTACCGACCGTGGCGATGAAGTCGACCGAAGGGAAGTACGAGGCGATCGCCCTGGCCGCCTGGAGGTTCGCCTCGAAGTACTTCTGGTTCACCCTCCCGAACTCGACGAGCTGCCTCCGCTCTTGCGTGTAGGCCTGCACGACTCTGACACCCGAGATTCCCTCTTGGAGTGTCCCGAGCACGCGTCCGATCTGCTCTCGGATCGCTTCGTACGCCCGATTCGCGTAGGTACGGAACACGATGGAGACGACGACGAGGGCGGGTAGCAAGGTGAGCACCGTCCAGGCGAGTCCCGCATCGATCGAGAACATGGCCACGGTCACCCCGACGACCATCAACACACTCGTGATCACGGAGATCGCACCTTGGTCGACGAAGGCCGTGAGCGCCTCAACGTCCGACGTCATCCGAGACACCAAGACCCCGACCTTCGATCGGGAGAAGAACGCGACATCGAGACTCATCATGTGCCGGAACACGCGCACGCGCATGTCTTGGAGGTAGCGCTCCCCCACCGCTGCCACCTGATACATCGAGAACCGTTGCGAGAAGTACTGCGCAACCAGCACGGCGAGGTAGGCGACGGTTGCTTCAACGACGACTTTGAGGTCACCGGAGGTGACTCCGTTGTCGATGCCACTCCGCAGCACGAGTGGAACGGCGAGCCTCGCAAGCGTCGCGAACACTGTCAGTACGAGTGCCCACAACCCGGCGCCCAAGAGGGGACGGCCGTACCGGGCCGCCCTCCCGATGAGCCGCAGGGGACGTTCGATCTCGTGATCGCCGCCATAGCGTGCGTACATCATGCGGATGGCTCCGCCATCGTCTCGGCCAATACCTGCCGGTAGCGGGCGGACTCGGCCAGAAGTCGTTCGTGCGTACCCGACGCGACGACCCGTCCGTAATCCAGCAGCAGCACATTGTCGGCGAGCGTCAGGGTGGATGTGCGGTGCGCGATGATGATCGTCGTTCGATCCTCCATCACCTCTTCGAGCGCCTCTCGAATCTCGCGCTCGGTGATGGCGTCAACGGACGAGGTTGCGTCGTCGAGGATCAGGATCCTCGGATCGCGGAGGATCGCTCTCGCGAGGGCGATCCGCTGGCGCTGGCCACCACTGAGGCTGTAGCCGCGTTCACCGACGACGGTGTCGTATCCGTCCGAGAGCTGTGAGATGAACTCGTGCGCCTGCGAGAGCCGCGCCGCCAAGCGGATCTGCTCATCGGAAGCCTCAGGAGCACCGAACGAGATGTTCTCTCCAATGGTCGCCGAGAAGAGAAAAGGCTCCTCGAACACCAGGGCGACCTGGCTGCGAAGGTCGTCGATCCGGAGAGATCGCAGGTCGACACCGTCGAGGGAGATGGTGCCGTTGTCCGGGTCGTAGAAGCGGGGGACGAGATAGGCAAAGGTGGTCTTGCCGGACCCGGTGGAGCCCACGAGCGCAACGGACGTACCCGCGGGGATTGTCAGATCGACGTCGCGCAGCACCGAAGAGCCGTCCGGGTAGGCGAACGACACGTGCTCCAGCCTGAGTGTCCCCGGCCCGTCCGGAAGAGGAACAGGGTGTTCGGGTGAGGCGATGTCGGGTGCGGTTCGCAGCAACTCCATCACTCTCGATGCGGCGGCCGCGGATCTGGGCAGCTCGGCGAAGAACCACCCGGTGATTCGAAGCGGGAACATCAGCACGGCCATGTACTGAGTGAACGCGACGAAGTCGCCCAGCGTCATCGAACCGCCGATCACCCTGCTCCCTCCAACCAGCAGCACGGCGGCCGTTGCGATGGCCGGAATCAGCTCGAAGATCGGCACATAGATCGAGCGAAGGCGCAGCATCTCCATGGTCCGGGAGTAGATGCGGTCGGCACTCGTCGACAGGCGGCCGACAACGGTATCTTCCCGCCCGTAGGATTTGACGACCCGCACGCCTGCGACCACCTCCTCCACGACACGCGACAGATCGGCGAGTCGCTGCTGCACCTCCCAGGAGACGCCGAGGATGCGCCTCGCGTAGCGGTTGGCGAGAAGAAACAGCGCAGGGACCGACACCGAGGCGATCACACCTAACACCGGATCCAGAACGATGAGCATCACGACGACGATTGCGGTCAGCGCGACGTTGGCAACGGTGATCGGCAGCATCGAGAAGACCATCCGAACCTGTCTCAGGTCGGAGGAGGCGCGCGCCATCAGCTCCCCTGTCGGAACTCTGTCGTGGAAGCTGAACGCCAGCCGCTGGACGTGTTCGAACAGCCGGTTCCTCAGGTCGGTCTCCGCTCGATACGCCAGGCTGAAGGCGAAGAACCGTCTGCCGCCGATCCCGAGCGCCTTGAGGAGGCCAACTGCGACGATCAGCCAGAACAGCGGCACGAGAAGGTCGGATCGTGTCCCGTCGATCGCCCTGTCCACCACGAGCTTCGTCAGGTACGGGACGAGGGCCACCATCGACATCCACAGCAGTGCGCTCCCGATCGAGAGCGCCGAAGCCTTCCGATACCGAAGAAGGGTCCTGCCCAGCAGCCCCATGCCTGCCTTGACCGAGGGGTCACGCAGCGTCATCTGCGGCGGCGCCGCCGGGCGATCTCGGCCGAGACGGACGCGGCGAGGATGATCACGTAGGCGATGATGTAGAGCCAGAGCAGCAACACGGCGAGGGTGAAGACGGCGAATGTCGCACCGGGTGCTCCGCCACGCCAATCGATGAACACCTGAAAGGCGAGGGAGAAGCCGACGATCCCTCCGGTGCTCGCCAAAGAGGCCATGGCGATCCCCGGGAGGCGGCGCGGGGGCCCATACCGGTAGAACAACCACAAGAACGTGAGAATCCCGGCCGACGCGATCGGGATTCTGAGCGACAGCCACATGCTGTGGAGTCCGCTGATACCGGTGGCCACCTCGAGGTGATCGGCAATGACGCCGCCAACAGGAATCAGCAGCATCGTGAGTGCGAACACGACGGCGCCGCCCATGGTGAGCATGATCGACACGAGCCTGACCTTCCACCACGGACGGTCTTCCTCGAGCTCTTCGATCTGTCGCAGGACGCGAATCAACGTGAGCACCCCGCGAGAGGCGGACCAGCCGGCGACGAGGATGCCGATGATGATGAACGCGCTGGTCTTGGAAGGCAGCACCTGAGCGACTCCGTTGATCACCTCGGCGATCTGCCTTGCCATGTCCGGTGGGAGCACGCCGGACAGCGCGGCTTCGGTTGCGGCAGCGTCCTTGCCGAACAGCGACGCGATGAGCAGCAGCACTGCGGCGATCGGTACGAGCGCGAAGAACAGGTTGTAGGCGACTGCCGCTGCGAGCACGCTCGGTTCGGCGGCGCTGAAGCGTTTTACGAATCGGAACGCGGGCTGATGCTCGATGCGGTCGAGGTTCACCGGAGCAAGGTTAGGGGCACCAGTCGTCGACCCCGGGTAAGGCAGTCAGACGCGAAGGTGCTCACGCACCCTGAAGGAGATCCGTTGCGCCTCCACCCCGTCGATCGAGACGACGAACGAGTAGCCGCCCTCATGCGGGAAGACGAGCCCGTTGATGGTGAGGGCCCGAACCACTCCGACGTCCACGCCGTCAGGGAGGCCTCGTGGACGCCCAGATCGGAACGTCTGACTGATCGTCTTGTCTCCGAACACGGAGTGTCCGTCTTCGTCGACCAGATCGACCGACAGCGTGAACTCGTTGTCGATCTGCGTCCAGGGCACACGGACCCGGACGCCGATGCCGAGGCTCGGGTGCCGTGCCGGAAAGCGCGCCGCGTACAGCGTGTCCCAACCACCGCCGAGTACGTACAGCTTCCCGGCGACCGCCTGTACGGCATCGGCGAGGATGGCGACCTCGATCTCCGGAGCGAACATCGTCACGCCCCAAGCCTAGGGCTGACAGCAAACAGCCAACGGCGAACAGCCGGCTGCTCGCTCCGCTCGCGTCGTCAGTCATGGGTCATCAGCAAGTGCGCGGCCTCAACCGCGATGAGACCGTAGGGCGGGCCGTTCCTTCCCCGGCGGGGCCGAAGGCCGAACGTCTTGGGGGAGGTGTTCGAGGCGAAGCGGTACCCGACAACGTAGCTCCAGCGATCGTCGGCCAGCTGATCCGAACTTGCACCATGCAGCGTGGCCGAGGCACGAGGAACGAGGCACAAAGCTCATGACTCGCTACCTGGCCCGCGAGTCCTAGGCTCCTCTCATGGATTGGCACAAGGACGCGATCTTCTACGAGACCCACGTTCGCGCCTTCAGCGACTCCAACGGCGACGGCTTTGGGGACTTCCCCGGTCTCACGTCGAAGCTCGACTACCTCGTCGACCTCGGTGTCACCGCCGTCTGGCTCCTCCCGTTCTACCCGTCGCCACTGAGAGACGACGGGTACGACGTAGCCGACTACACGTCGATCGATCCCAGGTACGGAACGATCGACGAGTTCGCCACGCTCGTCGACGAGGCCCATCAGAGGGACCTCCGCATCATCACCGAATTGATTGTGAACCACACCTCCGATCAGCACCCCTGGTTTCAGCGAGCGCGTCGTGCACCTGCGGGCTCGACCGAACGCGACTTCTACGTGTGGAGTGACTCGCCAGATCGATATCCCGACACGCGCATCATCTTCACCGACACGGAAACCTCCAACTGGACGTGGGACCCGATCGCCGGCGCCTACTACTGGCACCGGTTCTTCTCCCACCAACCTGACCTCAACTATGACAATCCTCTCGTTCGCCGCGCCGTGCTCGACGCAATGGACTTCTGGCTCGATCTCGGCGTCGACGGGCTGCGTCTGGACGCAGTTCCCTACCTGTACGAGCGTGATGGCACGAACTGCGAGAACCTGCCCGAGACCCACGCGGAGTTGAAACACATCCGCTCACACCTCGACGCCAGGTACCAGGATCGGTTGTTGCTCGCGGAAGCCAATCAGTGGCCCAGGGATGCAGCCGCGTATTTCGGGGACGGCGACGAGAGCCACATGAACTACCACTTCCCGCTGATGCCTCGGCTGTTCCTCGCGTTGGCGCGTGGGGATCGCGGGCCCATCGAGTGGATCCTCGATCGCACCCCGGAGATTCCAGCCTCGGCGCAATGGGGTGTCTTTCTCCGGAACCACGACGAGCTGACACTCGAGATGGTCACCGAGAAGGAACGGGCTGAGATGTATGCGTTCTACGCCAAGGACCCTCGCGCCAAGCTCAACGTCGGAATTCGGAGGCGTCTCGCGCCGCTGCTCGACAACGACGAGCGACGGATCAGGCTCATGTTCTCCCTTCTGCTCGGCCTGCCCGGCAGCCCGTTCATCTACTACGGCGACGAGCTCGGCATGGGTGACGATCTAGAGCTTCCCGACAGGAATGGCGTCCGGACCCCGATGCAGTGGGACGGATCCCACAACGCCGGGTTTTCGACCTCGAACACGACGTTCGCCCCGATCATCGACGACGAAGTGTTTGGGTATCGATCGGTGAACGTGGCATCGGCCGTCGCGAACGAATCGTCACTCTGGCACTGGATCCGCAGGGCGATCGCTATCCGGCGACGGCACCCGGCGTTCGGACGGGGAGCGGTCGAGTTTCTCCACCCTTCCGACCCGGCGGTGCTCGCGTTCACCCTTCGGCACGAGCAGGACCTCGTACTCGTCATTGCGAATCTCTCCGACAGCGCACGTCTGGTGGATCTCGACATCGGTGGGTTCGACGAGCTCAGCGGAAGGGAGTACGCAGGCACGCACGAGATCGAACCGTACGGCCGCCGCTGGATCACTCCGCTTCCGGCGGGCGACGGAGCCGCTTGATCGCACCCCTCGCTCGCTTCGCGTGCACGAGCCTGCGACGCGCCTCGCGTGAGGGCTTGGTCGGAACACGGGGGGTTTCTTCGATCAAGGCCTCCCTGAGCGTCGCGACAAGCCGTCGTCTCGCCATCTGGCGGTTGCGCCATTGGGATCGCTCCTCGTGGGCACCGACGACCAACAGCCCACCCTTCAGCGCGAGTCGCTCCACCAGCTTGCCTCTGGTGGCCTCGTCGAAGGCTGTGGACGCTCCGACGTCAAACGTCAGCTCCACGCCGGTGTGCGAACGGTTCGCATGCTGGCCTCCTGGGCCGCCGGTCGTCTGGAAGCGCCATACCAGCTCGTCGGCAGGGATCTCGACCTGTTCCGTGATGCGGAGAGGATCGCTGCTCATCGGTCACTCTGTTTCGGCTTGCCAATGTCGGTTCGGGCGATTCGATGCACGAAGGCCCACTGTGTGGGGATCTTGTAGCCCGCCAGACGGTCTCGAGCCCATCTGACGAGCTCTGCCTGGTCGAGAGCCGGGGCCACGACGACGGCTCGCAGCGTACGCCCCCACCGCTCATCGTCCACACCGGTGACGACCACATCGACGACCTGCGGATGATCCGACAGCACGGCCTCCACCTCGGCCGGGAACACGTTCTCGCCTCCGCTGATCACCATGTCGTCGAGCCGCCCCAGCACGACGAGATTCCCATCCTGATCCATCATGCCGGCATCGCCCGTGTGGTATGGGCCGACTCGCGGAACGTCTCGCCAGTACCCGGGTGACACCATCGCCCCCTCGACAACTATCTCGCCCCGGTCGATGTGAATCGCAACACCAGGAAGCGGCACGACCACGCGGTCACCGCGGCGGCCGGTCGCCACCTGCGCCGCGGTCTCCGTCGCCCCATATGTGGGAACCGCCGGAATGCCGAGATCGTTCGCTTCCTCGAGCAATCCGGCAGGGAGCGGGCCACCCCCGACCAGCACCGTCCTGAGCCGTTCGAACGGACCCTCGGCGTAGGGGATGACCCTCGACAGCATGTTCGGCACCAGCGAGGCGAACTCCACGTCGTGAAGCAGCGACGCAGTGCGATCCGGCTCGAAGCGAGGCTCGATGACGACCGTCCCGCCCACATACATCGACCTGGTGAGGATCGAAAAGCCGCCCACATGGTTGAGCGGAAGGACTGCCAGCCAGCGGTCTCCTTGGCGATGACCGAGGAACGAGGCGGACGCTTCCGCAGCGGCGAGCAGGTTGCCCGCAGTCAGCACGACGCCTTTGGGAGGGCCGGTCGAACCGGACGTGGCGAACACCGCGACCGGCCCGTTCACATCGATCTCGCGAGGCGCGATCGGCGGTCCGTAGAGACCTCGCGAGTCGGCCATGTTCGCCCCGAACCGTATACACAGCCCAGCCACCTCGGACTCGGTGAGCGCCGTTCCGATCGGGAGGAGGATTCCTCCGGCACGCGGCACGGCGAGCATGGCGACCACCGCATCGACCGTCGACGCGGCCACCACGCCGACCAGCCCACCGGGCTCGATCACCGATCGGAGGTGGCCGGCCCTTCTGGCAATCATCTCCTCCGCCTCGGCGTACGCGATCGACGTCCCGCCAGTCACGATGAACGGCGTTCCGGGGTTGCGTTTCGCCTGTTCCGACGGCCACTCCTTCACCCTCACTACAGTACCGGGCAGGCAACGGAGGCTCGATGACCACAGTCTCAGAATTGTTCGACCCCGGCCGATGGGTGGAGGTCGAACGGTTCGACGACATCACCTACCATCGTGCGATCGACCAGGGCACGGTGCGGATCGCGTTCAACAGGCCGGAAGTCCGCAACGCCTTCCGCCCACACACGGTCGACGAGCTGTATGCGGCGCTCGACCATGCACGCATGACCAGCGATGTGGGAGTCGTGCTCCTCACTGGCAACGGTCCGTCTCCGAAGGACGGGGGATGGGCCTTCTGCTCGGGAGGTGATCAGCGCATCCGGGGCGCCGACGGCTACAAGTACGAAGATGGCGAAGGTGTCGACGCCACTCGCCTCGGCAGGCTCCACATCCTCGAGGTCCAGCGTCTCATCCGCTTCATGCCGAAGGTGGTCATCGCACTCATCCCCGGCTGGGCCGTTGGCGGCGGTCACAGCCTTCACGTGGTGTGCGACCTGACGATCGCGTCGCGTGAGCACGCGGCGTTCAAGCAGACGGACGCCGATGTTGCATCCTTCGACGGGGGCTACGGCTCGGCACTCCTCGCTCGCCAAGTTGGACAGAAGCGAGCCAGAGAGGTGTTCTTTCTGGGGCGCGACTACTCGGCCGACGAGGCACTCTCGATGGGTGCGATCAACGCCTCGGTGCCCCACGCCGAGCTCGAGTCGACCGGACTCGAGTGGGCTGCCGAGATCAACGGGAAGAGCCCGACGGCTATCAGGATGCTCAAGTTCGCCTTCAACCTTCCCGACGACGGGCTGGTCGGTCAACAGCTCTTCGCCGGCGAAGCGACCCGCCTCGCCTACGGCACCGAAGAGGCCAAGGAGGGTCGCGACGCGTTCCTGGAGAAGCGGCGGCCCGATTGGTCCCGCTACCCGCACCACTTCTGAGATGCCGCCTGATCCCGAAACGAGACTCGGTGCCTGGTACCTGGCGTCGCGTCCCCACACGCTCCCGGCGGCGCTCGCTCCGGTCGCCGTTGCGGCCGGGCTGGCCATCGAAGACGGCGTCTTCCGCTGGGGACCGCTCGCGGCGGCCGCGATCGGCGCGCTCGCCATCCAGATCGCCGCGAACTTCACCAACGATCTCTCCGATGCCAGAAAGGGAGCCGACAACGAGGATCGCATCGGACCGCGCCGTGCGGTCGCATCAGGGTTGCTGAGCGAACGAGCGATGATGGTCGCAACTGTCATGGCGTTCACCGTCGCGACCGCTGCGGGTGTGTACCTCGTCACTCAAGCCGGTTGGATCATCGTCGTCGTCGGGGTGGCATCGATCTTGGCCACGCTCGGCTACGTCGGAGGACCACGACCGTACGGGTACCGAGGACTCGGCGAGGTGTTCGTGTTCGTCTTCTTCGGCCTGGTGGCGACGGTGGTGTCGCGGTTCGTGTACGACCGAACCGCGCCGGTCGACGCCTGGCTGCTCGCAGTCCCCATGGGCTTTCTCGTCACTGCGATCCTGGTCGCCAACAACATCCGGGACATCGACACCGATCGGGCGGCCGGCAAGCGAACGCTTGCGGTCATCATGGGACGCGAACGAACGAGGCTTCTGTTCGATGCCCTGGTGTGGGGTGCATTCGTCCTGGTCGTCGTGTTCGTCGCGGGAGGCTGGGCACCGCCGCCCGCCCTCCTGGCGCTGGTGGCCGTCCCCTTGGCCATCCCGATCACCAGAGCCATTCACACGACGACAGAAGGTCCTCCCCTGATCGTCGCCTTGAAGGGGATCGCCCGGCTGGATTTGATCTTCGGCCTTCTCCTCGCGATTGGGGTGGCCTTGTGAGCCAACCAAGAGCACCCCTTATGCTTGCATGAGCCATACATAGATCAGACTGATATCGCGCCACGGGGAGAGGCAAATAAGGGACTTTCGGCCCTATCCCAACAGCGCGTCGGTAAGAGACCATCGCGTACAGTTTCGAGGGTCGACAGAAAGGGTCGAGGATGAGACGCTCGTTGTTGCTCTTGGCCGTGCTCGCGCTGGTGGTCGCGGCGTGTACGGGCCCGGCAGGACCGGTTGGACCCGAGGGCCCTCAGGGTGTAGCAGGCCCTGCGGGACCGCAGGGACCGGCCGGAGAGAATGCCACCTTCACTGCGACCGACCTCACGTGCACCGAGTGCCACAACGATGGCGGGACGCTCACCGGCAAGACGCTCGAGTGGGAGATGTCGGGACACGGAGAGGGAACCGCCTATCTCCGCGGCACCTCCGCCTCGTGTGCTGGCTGTCACGCAGGCCAAGGCTTCACCGCGCGGATCGCTGCGGGAATCTCGAATCCCGATGACGTCGCGGCCGGTGAGCCCGACCCGACCAAGCCGGACTGCCGTGCCTGCCACGAGATCCACACCACCTACACCAGCGACGACTTCGCGTTGACGACGACGGACGCGGTTGATCTCTATGCGAGCGGTCAGACATTCGACATGGGCATGGGCAATCTGTGCGCCAACTGCCACCAGCCTCGGCGGGAACTCCCAGCGGCGGCGGCAGACGGAACGATCGAGATCGATAGCACGCACTGGGGTCCGCACCACGGCCCGCAGTCCACGATGCTGATGGGTATCGGCGGATCCACCGAAGGAAGCCAGAGCGCCCACTATCAGCTCGTCGCTGACGGCTGCCCCGCCTGCCACATGGGCGACAACGCCAATCACTCGTTCGAGCCTGATGTGGCCAACTGCGAAGGCTGCCACTCCGGACTGGACACGTTCGACTACAACGGCGTGCAGACCGCAGTCAAGGACCTGTACGCGCAACTCGGTGCGGCACTCCAGGGCAAGGGACTGCTCGATGAGAACCTGACATTGGTTCCAGGAAGCTATCCAGCAGCACAAGCAGCAGCCGCATGGGACTACGAGATGATCGGCGATGATGGGAGCTGGGGTGTGCACAACCCCGACTACATCCAGTCGCTGCTCACCGCAGACATCGCGGCCCTGAAGTAGACACACGTCGACCCTTGTGAGAGCGGCGCCCATCGGGCGCCGCTCTTGCGTGGGTAGCGACTCGCACTTCGGGCCGCCACCTGCGTACAGCTGACAGCTCACAGCACGCGGCCACATCCGCTACGAGACCTCGGGACACGGCGAGGCGACCTGGCCGTCAGCTGTCGGCTGTTCGCTGTCAACTGTCACCGCTGGCCGGCCGCACCGTCAATCCTGCTCGCCATGAGCCAGAGCCGGTGACTCGTTGCACGAAACGGGGCCTCTGCATCCTGGCGTGTAGCCGCTCGAAGTGCGACGGTCGGCCACCGGATCGAATCCGGCGACTCGACATCGAACCGCAGGCAGTGGGCGACAGCACCAACGTCCCGCGGCTCCCCGGACATGAGCACATCCTCGCCGCCGGTGACGTCAAGTCCGGCCCGCTCGATCTGGTGCGTCGCGAACTCGAGGCGGTCAACGCAGGTTCCGAACCGCCGATCGAAACTCTCCACCCCCGGCATGTCGAGCATCGCGTAAACGCAGAGTGCCACCCCGTCATGGCAAGGCGATCCCCGCGGATTCGGTCGCCCATCGATCGCCAACCAAGCCTGGGAAGGGAGCCTTCGGGCCGGAGGAGCATGTCTAAGTCGCTGCCAGTCGTCGGCCATCACTCGAAGCGTGCGCCACGATGCGGCTCGTCCCGTAGCCTGCCGGCGATGCCGATTGCGTACCAGGTACAAGGTACCGCTGGCGG
>CAYLHS010000012.1:0-35540 GCA_964383535.1 uncultured Acidimicrobiia bacterium | reverse complement strand
TCGACGGATGCTGCGGCCCCACATTCAACGTCATCTCGGGCGTCTCGAGTTCCAGTGAGATGGCCGCGTCCGCGAGGTGCATCATCGGATCGACGTTCACGCGCCTGCCTCCGGCATGGGTTCGACGTCGACAGAACCGGGCCACGGACGGATCTCCCGGCTGAGCAACGGGAACGACTTGCGCATCGGGTTGCCTTCGAAACCCTCGGGCAGGTACAGCTTGCGGAGGCTCGGGTGGCCGACGAATTCGATGCCGAACATCTCGAACGCCCCACGCTCGAACCAGTTGGCGCCGCCGTACACATCGGACAAGCTGTCGATCCGTGCGTCATCCTTGGGCAGGTCCGTGGTGAACGTCACCCGCCGACCTTCCGTGATGTCGGCGACCGTGGCAAGCACCTCGAAACGTTCCTTGACATGGCTCTCCGGTGGATCGCCAACCTGAACCTCGTTCGCCCAGTCGATCGCCGACAGCCATGAGAAGTAGATCAGGCCCAAGTCGTTCTGGGCCTTGCGCAGAGCCTCGACCCACCGATCGCGCTTGACGTACGCCTTCACGGTCCTGCTGCGAACGGCCACGGGGTCCGCAAACCCGACCACGTCATAGACGTGCTCCGCGTAGGCGAACAGCTCCTCGTGGGGAGTGAGCGAATCAGACGGGGCGTCGCTCATGCTCTCTCCACTTGGCCTGTAGGTCTTCCTTCTGGATCTTCTGCTGAAGGAGCACGACGCCTTCGAGGAGTGCCTCGGGGCGGGGAGGGCACCCCGGAACGTACACGTCGACGGGGATGATCTGATCCACACCCTTGGTCACCGAGTAGGAGTCCCAGTACGGGCCGCCGCTATTGGCGCACGACCCCATCGATATGACGTACTTGGGGTCGGGCATCTGCTCGTAGAGTCGGCGGATCGACGGCGCCATCTTGTCGGTGACGGTGCCTGCGACGATCATCAGATCGGCCTGTCGTGGCGAGGCAGGAAACGGGATCACCCCGAAACGCATGATGTCGTAGCGCGGTGCTGCGGCGGCCATCATTTCGATCGCGCAGCAGGCAAGCCCGAAATTGAACATCCACAAGGAGTACTTGCGACTCCAGTTGAGCAACCACGAGACCGGCTTCGGCATACCGAACTTGTCGATCACACCCACTTGAGCACCCCCTTGCGGATCGCGTAGACGAGACCGACGAGTAGTACCGCTATGAACAGAAGCATCTCGCCGAGACCGAACGCGCCGAGTTTCTCGAGGGTGATCGCCCACGGGAAGATGAAGACCGCCTCCACGTCGAACACAACGAACAGCAGCGCGTAGATGTAGTAGCGGACCTGGCTCTGGCTCCAATCAGAGCCGACCGGATCGACGCCACACTCGTAGGTGAGCATTTTGGCAGGGTGAGGGTTCGACGGCCGGAGCATGGCCGCAATGGCTAGGAAAAGGAGAACGAGGAAGACGCCCAGACCGACGAATGCGGCCACGCTCACGTAGTCCTTGAAGTAGGCGCTCAACGCCCCGCCCTTCTCGCCACAAAGGGGCCATCGCCCCGTCGCGCCGCAGTATAGGAAGGGGAACCCAAGCCTCCGAACCCAGTTCGCTTCGCTCGCAGACGTCAGTCCTCAGTCTTCAGTCATCAGTAGGAACGCGACCTGGGAAACCGCGGAATCGCGGGGCGAGTGTCCTACCCAGAACCGAGAACCGACAACCGGTATTGTTGCTTCATGTACCCCAGACAACGCGTCGACGTCCTCGGGCATTCGATGGCCTACGTCGAGGTCGGCCAAGGTGATCCGATCGTCTTCCTTCACGGCAATCCGACGTCGTCCTTCTTGTGGCGGAACGTCATCCCCCATGTCGAAGGACTCGGCCGGTGCGTCGCCCCCGATCTGATCGGCATGGGTGACTCCGACAAGATCCCGGGCTCTCGCTACCGGTTCATCGACCACGCCGCCTACCTGGACGCTTTTCTCCATGCGCTGGACGTGCAGGACAGGGTGACGCTGGTCGTGCACGACTGGGGCTCGGCTCTCGGCTTCGATTGGGCGCAGCGTCACCCCGCGGCGATCAAGGCCATCGCGTACATGGAGGCCATCGTCCGACCGGTCACCTGGGAGGAATGGCCGGAACGGTCGAGGTCGATCTTCGAGGCCATGCGCTCCCCGGCCGGAGAAGAGATCGTCCTTGAGAAGAACGTGTTCGTCGAACGGATCCTTCCCGCCTCGATCAGGCGAACACTCACCGATGAGGAGATGGACGAGTACCGCCGCCCGTACCTGAACCCAGGCGAGGACCGCCGCCCAACCCTGACCTGGCCGCGCGAGATCCCCATCGCGGGAGAACCGGCCGACGTCCACCAGATCGTGTCGCGCTACTCACGCTGGCTGACCTCGACGCTTGTTCCCAAGCTGTTCATCAACGGCGATCCAGGCATCATCCTGACAGGGCGGGCCCGGGAGTTCTGTCGCACTTGGCCTTCGCAAGAGGAGGTCACCGTTCCTGGTCTCCACTTCCTCCAGGAGGACTCTCCGCACGAGATCGGCGAGGCGATCGCCGGGTTTCTGCACGGGCTCGGCTGATGCGGCTGCCCGACTACGCGGGTGGCACCATCGCCAACCTGGCAGCGGAACTCGAACAGCGGCTCACCGGATCGAGCCCGGGTGCTCCTCTCTCACGTGAGATCGCCGCATCCATCCCTGAAGCAGCGACGTATGTCGTTGTGCTGTTCGACGGATTGGGCAACCACCAACTCACCCACACGGCGGCACGGTCGCTGCGGGCGGCGCGCGCCGGTTCGATCGACGCCGTCTTCCCGACGACGACGAGCGTCAACCTCGCCGCGTTTGTGACAGCCTCCATGCCGGCGCAGCACGGCCTCGTCGGCCACCAGGCGCTGCTCCACGGTGCCGTGATCAACACGCTCAAGTGGACCAAGATCGGAGGCGAGCCCGTCACGTTCGAAGTGGACGGGGTTCTTCCCGCTCCGAACCTGTGGGAGCGACTGTCGAGCGGCGGAGTCGAGGCGATCACCGTGCAGCCGGGATCGTTCGAAACCAGCCCGCTCAGCCGTGTGCTCTATCGTGGCTGCCGGCTCGAGCCTGCATGGAGCTATGAGGACATCGTCGACGCCACCGTGCAGCTCGCGGCAGTCGCACACCGCCTCGTCTTCACCTACCTGCCCGATGTCGACGTCGCCGCTCACCTCTTTGGGCTGGCATCCACCCGCTACGCCGAAGCCATCCAGATCGCAGACACGGTGTGGAGCAGCATCGCCGCGCGCCTTCCATCCCACGCTGTGTTGATCGGAACGGCAGACCACGGCGTCATCGACGGGCTGTCGAAGGTCCCACTTCGGCGTTCCTCGGAGATCGTCTACAGCGGTGATCCGCGTGGCGTCGCCGTATGGGGTCCTTCGGACGTGGCCGAGACACTCACCGCGGGCATTCCTGCCACTTGGATGCCAGTCGACGAGATCCGCGCGTGGTGGGGGTCGGGACCACCGCACCCGGAACTCGCGCACCGGCTTCCCAACGGTCTCCTCGTGCCCGACCGAGACGTCGTCCTCCTACCTTCCAGCATGGACTCGAGGATGGTCGGCTACCACGGTGGGCTCGACGAACGGGAGGTCGAGATCCCGCTGCTCATCGGCTAGGCCTGCCAGACTTCCACCTCGTGGATCATCCGCCACTTCCCGACACGATCGTCGTCCTCCCCGGCACCGACGTGGAGGGCGAGTGGACACGATTCCATCCGTTGGAGGCGCTGCATCACCTCCACACGATCTGCAATCCACTCTGCTCTTCCGACCTCGACCGCGTCGTCGAAGCGCTCGACCCGAATGACGGTGACAGAGCGCTCGACGTCGCGTGTGGCCATGGGGAGCTCCTCCGCAGAATGACCCTGAGCGCGGCTGTCGATGCGACCGGCGTCGATCTCTCACCATGGGTCCTTCTGCGGGCGGCGGCCAAGGCGCCGGACGTCACCTGGTGGCTTGGAGGCGGCGCCGACCTGCCTGAGGTCCGGGCATGGGATCTCGTTTCATGTCTCGGTGCATCATGGATCTGGGACGGATTCCTCGGAACCGCGAACGCGCTCGCCACGCGAACGGCGTCCGAGGGGCGGATCGCTATCGGCGACCTCCGCCTCCGGACTCTGCACGATCGGGCCGCCCTCGGTGACGCACCCGAGGCGGCATCACTCACAGAGGACGAACAGGTCGAGACGCTACGCTCTCTCGATCTCCGGCCGGTCGATCAGATCGTCCCCGACGAAGCGTGCTGGAGGGCCTATCAGGAACTCGTGATCGAGTCCGCGAGAACCTACGCGAACACCCACCCCGACGACCCGTCGGCCAACCACACGGCGATGGCGGAGGCCTGGATGAGAAACGACTATGAGCGCCTCAGGGCCCATCTGACATGGACCGTTTGGGTGGCCGACCTCACATAGGACGCGGCGCCGCTGCTGCGGGCTTGCCCGTCAACCTCAAAAACACGGTCATCGCGGGCACGAGGTAGAACCAGTACACGGCAACAGTGAGCGCCGACGGGTCCGCCGAGATGCCGAAGAGCGTCTCGACGAACGCTCCGAGCTGACCCGATCCGAGAAAACCGATCGTCCACGCATGCTCCACGAACACCGGCAGCATGCCCGCTTCCTGGAGTTCATGCACAGCCTTGCCCAGAAGGCCTGCGGCGACGACCACGATCAGGACACCCGTGACGCGGAAGAAGAGCCGAAGATCCACTCTCCGTCCACCTCGATAGACGAGGTATCCGATCGTGACGGCTCCGGCCAACCCGAGCAGCCCACCGAGCAGCTGCACACCCTCAGATGTCGAGCCGACCGAGACCGAGATCATGAACAACGCAGACTCGAGTCCTTCTCTCGCGACAGCGATGAACGCAACAGCCGCGAGTCCGAACATGCCGCCTGCCACCAAAGCTGCGTTCGCTTCACCCTCGAGATGCGCCTTGATGGAGCGGGCTCGAGATCCCATCCAGAAGGTCATCCATGTCAGAAGCGCAGCGGCAACCAGCGCGATCATGCCTTCGGAGATCTGTTCTGCGCGTCCCTCGAGACTGCCGATCGTCCGAAAGACGAAGACGCCGGCGATCAACGATACGCCGGCTGCGAGGAGTGCGCCGGACCACACCCACCGAACACCCTGACGCTGGTCGGATCCGACGAGGAACGCCAGCAGGATCGCCACGATCAACGCGGCCTCGACTCCCTCGCGCAGCATCACCAAGAACCCGGACATCAGCCTCCAGTCGACGTACGCGGCACCCTATTAGCACTACGGCTGTAGTGCAAAGTGTGGTCAGCTCGCAGCCGTCGTCGTGGTGCTTCCGTACAGCATGTCCCGCCAGTCGGGACGGTCCGGAGCGTCCTTCTCCAGGGATCGGAGATAGCCTGCGATCTGGTTGATCTCCTCGGCCGTGAGCGGTCCGCCGTACGTATCCAGGTAGGTGCTCATCTGGCTTCCCGGGATGCCGGTCGAGATGATCGACCGTATCTGGTCGTCCGACACCGAGCCCAGGAACTGCTGAGAGTTCAGTGCCGGCCCTATCCCCCCAACCGCGTTCTCACCGTGGCACGCCACGCAGTTCTTCGTGAACAGCTCCTGGCCGGCCTCGACCCTGCTGTCCGATAGCCCTGTCTGGGCATCGGCCCTGCTCCTCGACTCCAGCGGGAAGTACACGGCGAACACGAGGACCAGCACCGCCATGACACCGACGCCGAACAGCATCCACCGGTTCGTCGAGTCGTCCATCCCCGGGTCGGGTGCGCGTTCAGGCACTCTCGCTCCCCCCACACTTCGGACCTCGCAGTGGCTCGTCGATGGTCTCGGGGCCGTGCGGTGGGCCCTGGATCACCGTTGACGTATCCACTTCGACGATGCCGTTGTCATCAACCGTCACCGGATAGCGGTCCATCCCGCGAGGAGCCGGCCCTTCGCGCCACTCTCCCAGCCGGTTGTACTTGGAGCCGTGGCACGGACACTCGAACTCGCCTGAGGATTCACACCAGGGCACTCTGCACCCGAGGTGCGGACATTTCCACGACAGAGCAACAATCTCATCTTTGACGTCTGTCACGTAGCCACGCATCGCCTGCACTGCCTTCACATCCGTCGTAGGGACGTCGGCTGCCTGGCCGGCCTTCACGATGCCTCCAAAGCCGGCAACTGCCCGCGGTTTGAACATGTCGGCGGTTGTGATCAGACCGGCGACACCGATGAGGCCGAAACCCCACTTCCATGCGTTCGACAGCAGCTCTCTTCGGTTGATCTTGCTCATAGTTCTCCGTACCAGTCTTTCCATGGCCAGACCCATCCCCAGTCCGGACCCCGGAACATGAAACCGATCAGCGTGAGGATGATCCACGTGACCAGGAAGATGGTGAACGTCGCAACGGCCACCTTCCGGAACCTCGGCGCTTTGTGCGGGTTCCGATCCATATAGGGAAGTGCCATCAGACCAAGGACGATCGCCCCAGGGACGAGCACGCCGGCAACCATGGGATGAAAGTGCGACAGCAGTTCCTGAAGTGCGGCGAAGTACCAGGGAGCCTTCTCGGGGTTCGGGGTGAAGTTCGGGTTTGCGATCTCACGAAGCGGCGCATTGAAGAGGATCCCCAGAACGACGACCACGGCCATGATGACAAGCGCCGTCACGCCGTGCCGCACCAGCAGGTGGGGCCACACCATGACCGGCTCCTCTTCCGGGAGCACCTTTCGTTCACCACCGGGTGGGATGCCCGGAACGACACCAAGGACACGATGCCCCTCGATCACGATCGGCTCACGATCATCCATTTGCACCTCCCTCCAACGCCGGCCCCGGCGACTCATCCGCCTCCACTACCTCCTGGGTCAGCATGGAATCCTTCCGCCAGCGCCACAGATGAAACACGATGACGATCAACAACAACGACGGCAGCACGGCAACGTGGAGCACGTAGAACCTGATGAGCGTCGACGCCCCGACCTCGGGGCCGCCCACCAGCACCTTCTGCACGATGCCACCGATCACCGGCACGTACGCCGCCATCGTGGTCCCGACATTGACGGCCCAGTAGGCGAGCTGGTCCCATGGCAGGAGGTATCCGGTGAACGACAGCAACAGGGTGATCAGCAGCAGCACGACACCAATCACCCAGTTGAACTCCTTCGGCTTCTTATACGCGCCTCGGTAGAAGACTCTCGACATGTGGGCCGCGACGATGAACACCATCAAATGCGCCGACCATCGGTGCACATTGCGGATGTACTGCCCGAACGGGATGCTCGTTTGGATGGTCTGGATGTCGAAGTACGCCTGCGTGGTGGAAGGCACGTAGAAGAACATCAGGTAGACGCCGGACAGGACCAGCGCTCCGAACAGCACCACCGACGCGGCACCCAGGTACCAGGAGTAACGAAAGCCGACCTCGCGCCTGCTCATCTTCACCGGATAGATGTGCAGCAGAAAACTCGCCCAGTGACCGGCAGCCCGGTCACGATCGGTTGCACGGTCCGGCGCCCTCCAGATGGAGCGTCCGATGGTGGATGCTCGCACTCGTTCCATCGCCGTCATGTTCTCGGTCCCCGGCGGCCGGAATGCACGCCCGATGGCGGACTGTTTGACTCGATCCATCACCTTCATGCTCGGGCTCCCACCTTTGGCACTCCCACTCCCGTCCACAGGCCCATCGACAGCGCATCGGTCGGACACCGGTCGATGCACAGTGCGCACCGGATGCACGCTCGTTCGTCGAACATCAGTGCCGTCGACCCTGCGGGCCCCACCCCAACCTCGTCGGCGGGAACCAACGAGATCACATCGATGGGACACACGTCGGCACACAGGGCACACAGGACACACTTGCTCGTGTCGAGGAGGATGTTGGCGAAGCAGCGCAGGCAACGCTTTGCCTCGCAACGCGCCATCTCCTCCGTGAATCCGGACTCCACCTCGGCGAGCCCGATGCGACGATCTGTCGAAATGGTGGGAACGTCGACCCTGCCAATGCGATCGTAGATGTCGTCCAGACGGTGGAACTGCTCGAGTTGCACCATCTGGCCCTTCTTGTGCTCCTCGACCACGCCGCCGAACGCCTGGTGGATCTGGGATGCGGCGATACGCCCGTCGGCAATCGCGAGGATCAGCGTCCTCGGACCCTTGGCGGCGTCGCCCCCCGCCCACACCATCGGGAGCGACGTTTCGAGCGTCTCAGGGTCTATCTGAATGGTCCTCCGCGGCGAGACGTCGGGCCCCATCGGCCCCAGAGCATCAATGTCGACGGCTTGGCCGATCGCCAGGATGATCGTGTCCGCCTCGAGTCGCTGGACGTCCTCCTCGTCGAACGTCGGCGAGAACCGCCCGTTCTCGTCGAACACAGACGTCACGCCGATCGTCTCCAGGCCGGCCACCCTGCCTTCGTCGTCGGTGAGTACCCTCGCCGGACCACGGCGGTGTATGAAGGTGATGTCCTCTCTGATGGCTTCTTCCACCTCGAACTCTGACGCCGGCATCTCCTCCTCCGACTCGAGTGAGATGACGGTCACCTTGGCTGCCCCTGATCTCGCTGCCGTCCTCGCGACGTCGAGTGCTTCCGTGAGAGCCGCTTCGGCGTCGGCACGTTCGAATTGCTGCTCGAGTGCCTTGATCTCATACGCGTCGCGACGCAGCGCCGTGCGCGCGGCGTCCATCGCGACGTCGCCGCCACCGATCACGATGACGCGCTCGCCCACCTCGACCTCGAAGCCCTGATTGGCGTTGAGCAGGAACTCGACGGCCTTGAGGACCCCGTCGGCATCGCCACCGGGGATGTTCAGTCCACGGCCGAGGAAGGCACCGTACGACAAGAAGACCGCGTCGTGCCGCTCACGAAGCTCGTCAAGCGTGACATCGGCACCAAGCCTCATGTTGAGCCTGACCTCGACGCCCATGTCGATGATGGCCTTGATCTCTGCGTCGAGCAGGTCACGATCCAACCGGTACTCGGGGATGCCAAGCACCATCATGCCGCCAAGTCGGCCGGCGGCCTCATACACGGTGACCTTGTAGCCCAGCCTGCGCAGGTCGTGGGCGGCTGACAGACCGGCGGGACCGCCACCCACGATGCCAATGCTCTGGGAACGCTCGACCGAGGGTGGAGCTGCGACTTCCTTGTACGTGTCGCTGTCGGCCTCTACGCCGTACTGCTCCGTGACGAACCGTTTGAGCGCCCTGATGGCGATCGGCCTGTCGATCTCGCCCCTGCGACAGGCATCCTCACAGGGCGCCGCGCACACTCTTCCGCACACCGACGCAAACGGGTTGGGCAAGCGAGCGGTCAGGTAGGCGAACTCGTCTTCGCCGTCGGCGATCGCCGCGACATACGCACCTGCATTCGTATGAACGGGGCATGCGGCAAGGCACGGGATGTTCTCGTCGTAGAACTGAAGCGGCCCGATCGTCATATGCGCCTCGCCTTCTGAAGGTAGCGCAACGATCCTATGCCGATGGCCAGCATTGTGATCCAGGCGCCCGAGATCACGATGTCCTGCACCAATGACGGCGCGGATGTCATTGGCGGCTCGGTGAACATCATCGAGGGCATCCACACGGTGAGCAGGAAGAAGTAGAAGAAGATGACGAAGCCACGAACGAACGCCTGGCGCCAGGTGAAGGTGGACTGCCCGGGGTTGACCACCATGACGATGAGCCCCGCAGACAGCGCGACGGCAGCACTGACGATGAACACCAGACCCCACGGAAAGTGCGTAGTCGGCCCTTGCGGTTCGACCGGCGTCGGAGGTGCGATCGTGCCGTTTTGCACGGCCCTGATGTAGCTGAGCACCTGAGCAATCTCATCCTGAGACAGCTGTGTCGGTGCAGAAGATGAGCCCCACGCCGGCATCGCAGTACCGGACACGCCATTGGTGATGATCGAGGTGAGTTCCTCGTCGGTCTTGTTGGCGGCGTCTGAGCCTGCATTCAGCGGCAAACCGACCCCACCAGACAGATCCTCTCCGTGACAGGGTACGCAGTTGTCTTCGAAGATCGCCTTGCCTTCGTCCACCTGGGCCGCCGCCGGCACAGCAGGCGCGAAGAGCACCGTGAGCGCGATCAGCGCCAACGATGCGAGGATCCGGCGACTCATTCACTCCCTCCCTGCCTTCGGACCGTCGCATATTAGCCCCCTTGGTTTTGCGGGGCATTCCCACAGTTGTGCCTCGTCCCGGCGCATTTCGACCTTCGGCTCTCACCCGTTTCCGCCCCCACCCCCGCCTTGCCTCACCACCCGGCCAGGGGATCATGATGAAGGGTCGAAGAGGTGCAGGACGATCAGATGGTCACGCACGTGGAGCACCAATATCGCCTGGTCCGACGACGTACACGTCGGCGCGCCGGCGTGTACGTCGACGAACAAGCGCACCGGCGCCGCTATGGTCCGCTGCGAAGACACCCACCTCCTGCTGCACCGAATGAAACGCGTACTCATCATCGCCGGGTCGATCCTTGCCCTACTCGTTGTCGTCATCGTGGGGCTGCGCATGTTCCGCCCCTATGGCTTCGCCGGCACGGTGATCCAGTCGCCAGAGCCTTCGTACGACTTCACGCTGGAATCGGCATCAGGTCCCGTGAGCCTCTCCGACTTCCGGGGGAAGGTCGTCGTGCTCTACTTCGGCTACACCTTCTGCCCCGACGTATGCCCGACGACCATGACCGACCTCGCCAAGGCCATGAGACTCCTCGGCACGAAGGCGAACGACGTGCAGGTCATCATGGTGTCGGTGGACCCTGAGCGCGACACGCCGGGCTCCATGGAAGCGTACGTCCACGCATTCGACCCCGCGTTCATCGGCCTTGCCGGCACACCGGAGCAGATCGCCGCCACCGCCGCCAAGTACGGAGTGTTCTATTCCAAGCAGCCGGGATCCGACGCGACCGGCTACCTGATCGCCCACACCGCTACTGTGATGGTGATCGACGGTGAGGGACGACTGAAACTGCTGGAGGACTTCGGCACCAGCCCTCAGGACATCAGCGCGGATCTCGCACACGTCATCAGTTGAGGAGACAACGATGAGGAAGATCGCTGCCGCGCTCCTGCTGGTCCTTGCCGGGTGTTCGTCGAGTGGCCTGTCGGTAGCCGATGTCTGGGGACGTCCATCACCATCGGTGGCAGCGAACGCGGCGTTCTACCTGACCATCGAAAGCCACAGTGATACGGCCGACCAGCTCGTCTCGGCGGACTCGTCTGCGTGTGGCACCACCGAGCTCCATGAGATGTACGACGCCGGCGATGGAGTCATGGGCATGCGACCCGTACAAGAGATCGACATTCCCGCCAAGGGCAGTGTGACACTCGCGCCCGGTGGCCTTCACGTCATGTGCATCGGCCGGCTCGCCGATTTTGCCCCGGGGGACCGCGTTCCCCTCACCCTGGAGTTCCGGAACGCCGGAACGATCGAGGTGGATGTCACGATTCGTGAGAACTGATGGTGCTTGGTGTCGTCCTCGCCGGCGGCTCATCGAGCCGGATGAGGTCCGACAAGGCACTCGTCGAAGTCGCCGGCCGTCCGATGATCGAGTGGGTTTTGGAGGCGCTCTCTGCCGTATGTGACGCAGTAGTCGTCTCCGGGCGGAGCGGCCATCTCGCCGGATACCGGTGCCTCCCCGACGCCCGACCCGACGTACATGGTCCACTCGCCGGCCTCGCTACGGCCCTCGCGCTCGACGAGCAGCTGGTCCTCGTCGGTGTCGATCAACCCTTCGTGAGAGCAGACACGCTCGGACGTTTGGCCGCCGCCGCGGGCACCGTCGTGCCGTTCGACGAGCAACGACAGGTCACGTGCGCCTCCTACGCGGCCTCGTGGCGCGTCGAGGCAGGTCAGGAGGCAGACAACGGCGGGTCGATCCAATCCCTGCTCGATCGTCTACCCCACAGCATCGTCGACGAAGCGGAGTGGCGGTCATGGGGCGAGGACGGCCGCTCCTGGTTCAGTGTCGACAGCCCTGAGGATCTGGAGAAGGGCTTGGCGCGTTGGGGAACACCCGGCTAGTCCTCGGTTGTCGGCTTTCGGTTGCCGGTAGGAACTCGCCCTGCCGGTTAACGAGCGGGTGGTAGGGCCGATTTCGGGCCTCGAGGTCGCGCGTTATGCGCTCTCGGGATAAAGGCGGCAGGACAGTTCAGTCCTTCTTCACTGCCGAGGCGTCGACGCACAGCACACCTTTGTTGCCGTCTTGGTCCTCGATCACGGTGAGGAAGGGCGCGTTGCTGTCATCTACGACGGTTCCTCCTGCAGCGATGGCGGCGGCGATCCGTTGGTCGGCAACTTCGGGCGCGACGTAGACCTCGATGTGGAATTGTTGGCGCTGGGGCTCGGCCTCTTCGTTGTCGCCGAACCACAGGTTGGGGACGCGTCCGGTGGCGTCTCGGATCTCGTCGCTCGGGGACCCGTGACCCTGGGATTCGGGATTTCCGGTGAGCAGGGCGGCCCACACCGGGGCGATGGTCGCAGAGTGTGCCGTGTCGAGGCCGAGCTCGACCATGCTGACCGAGGTGGGGTCAGCTTCGAGGTGGTGGTCGGCGGCGATCTCGGTGATTCGCCGCGCAAGTTCGACGTCCTGTTGGGTTACCCACCCGACGACGTGTTCAGTGCCCTCGTCGTCGCGGTAGATCGCGTTGTCGCTGATCAGCTTGAGGTCTACGTACCCGTTGCCCATCGACACGGTCGGATAATGACCGAACGTGTCGCCTGCCTCGCCCACCGCGACGACGAAGCGTGCGCCAGCGCTGAAGTCGTGGACCACGTAGCGGGCGTGCAAACCCTGGGCCAGCTTGCGCCAATCAGTCAGATTGGCCTCAGCGATCTTGTCACCCATCAACATGTCCATATTTGACGATCCTTCCGTGTTGCCAGACCGCTCAGCAAATGCGCCTCACCTTGCTTTCGTTTCCTTCGCCCGGACCGTCCGACGCATCACGGAATGGTTCTTACCCTTGCTGCGAATGTAGGTGAAGCCCGCCTGCTCGAACATGCTTAGCGTGGCGTTGTAGAGGTAGGACGCCGAAGTCTTCTTGCCCGCCGTGTCCTGGGGGTACGACTCCACGACTCCACCCCCGGCCTCCGCAATCAGATCCAAAGCACCGTCAAGCGCTACCCGAGCGACGCCCCCTCGGCGATAGTCGCGGTCAACGAAGAAGCATGTGATCCGATAGTCTGGCAGGACATCGAGTTCGGCCAGGTACTGCTTGTTGTGCTGGACGTTCGGCAGCTCCTCCGGTGGTCCGTACTGGCACCAAGCCACAGCCCGTTCACCGTCGAACACCAACGCCGCGTGCGCGTCCCCACCGTTGACCAGACTCTGCTTGATACGACGGTTCCCCTCCGGCGTATCCGGGGTGGTCGGATGGAAGTAAGTGCACCAGCAGCCACCCCATACGCCGTTGTGTCGCTCAACGAGCGCAGCGAACGCGTCCCACGTGTCACGACCGAGCGGTCTGACCAGATAGTCACTCAAAGGTCCCCCATGCACGGATCGACCGGTCGTCTGACCTTAACAGCCACTCAGACGCGGCGCGGGAACCGCAAACCGCATCTGATCGCGTTTTCCCTGGTCAGAGCGCTGCAACGAGCTCTACCCGCCGATATAGCTCATCTCCACCTTGGGCAGTCCGTCGGTCGCGCCGGATCGAAGCTCCGAGTAGCGATCCTCACGGTGTTCCCACAGTGAGCGTACGCGGTCGGTGATCGCCTCGTCTGATTCGCCTGATCGGAGGATCGGCCGCAGGTCGTATCCCTTCGTGGCGAACAGGCAGGTGAACAGCGAACCGTCGGCCGACAGCCTCGCACGGGTGCACGCGCCGCAGAACGGCAGTGTCACCGACGCGATCACTCCAATCTCTCCCTGTCCGTCTAGATAGCGGAACCGGCGAGCGACTTCGCCCGGATACAGCGGAGGAAGCGGTTCGAGCGGGTGGACTCGGTTGACGGCATCGATGATCTCTCTGGCCGGCACGACATCGTCGAGCCGCCATCCGTTCGTATGCCCGACGTCCATGTACTCGATGAAGCGCAGGACATGACCAGTGCCTCTGAACTCCTCGACCATTTCGAGGATCGAATGGTCGTTGACGCCCCGTTGGACGACGGTGTTGATCTTGATCGGCCCCAGCCCCGCTTCGGCGGCGGCGTTGATCCCCTCGAGCACCCTGGCGACCGGAAAGTCGACGTCGTTCATCGAGCGGAAGACTGGATCTTCGAGCGAATCGAGACTCACGGACACACGATCAAGACCGGCGGCCGCCAGCGTCCCCGCCTTGCGGGCGAGCAACGAGCCGTTGGTCGTGAGTGTCAGATCGTCGATCCCTTCAACGGTGCGGATCATTCTGATCAGCTCTTCGAGGTCCCTTCGAAGCAGCGGCTCGCCTCCGGTGATCCGCACCTTGTGAACACCCAAGGCAGCAAAGATTCTGACGAGACGTCCAATCTCTTCGAAGTCCAGAAGCTGCTCTCTGCTGAGGAACTCCCAGTCGCGGGTGAAGATCTCTTTGGGCATGCAGTAGGTGCAACGGAAATTGCAGCGGTCCGTGACCGAGATTCGCAGGTCCCGCAACGGCCGCCCGAGAAGATCATGACTCACGTGGCCATCGTACGACATGCGGGAAGATGCGATGGACTCACTCGGGAGGGAGCGGAAACAGCTCGGGCGTCTGGTCATCCAGATCGCTCTGGAGGGCCCCGTCGGGAGCTGCCTCTGCAATGGCACCGGGCTCCCCGGCCGGACCTCCTCCAGCGGTCAGGAGGGCCGAGGCCCACGCACCGAGCCCAAGAAACGCCGTCGCCACCAGAACGACGGTCCGGACAACGGGGATCAGGAGCAACACCACCCACAGGACCGCACCGAGTATGAAACCGGCTTGCCCACTTCGTCTCCATCCGAGCAGCCGACCGCCTGCGCCGGTCAGCACGGGAACAGGGGCGAGGAGGAGGCCGACGCCGATCAAGCCGAACACGGTGACGGCAATCGGTCCTCCGACCACGAGCGCGGGAAGCGCGAGCTCGGCTGACGAAGCGATCGCGACACCCGCGGCCAGGCCAATCACCAGGGGCGGAACGATGGCCGCCGCGACGCCTACCAGCAACGTGCGGAGTGGGGCCGTTCGCACCCTCTGCACTGCCCGATGCAGCGTTCGAGGAGCCGCCCAGAACAGCAAGAGGCCGATGATGAGCACTGAGAGAAGCCCCACCACTCTGGTCAACTCGAAGATCGCTCCAACACGCACGTTCGGTCGGACCGGTTCCCTGCGGACGATCTGACGACCGGCGGTCACCCCTTGTCCGATCGTCGCTTCGAACGAGGATCGGTAGGCCAGCGTACCTCCCACCGTGGTTCCCGCCAGGATGTTCAGCCGGTTCGTTGTCAGTTCCACGTCGCCGGTGATCGTCCCTCCGATGCGTGCCGACCCATACGATTGTCCGGACACGTTGCGGCCGATCGATCCGGTGGTGTTCAGGCTGATGCACCAGGCGAGCAGGTCTCTGCCAACACCGCCGGTCACGACCACATTCGACGCACCGGCGAACAGGTCCTCCCCGATCTGACCGTCCACCCTGACGGTCGCTGCCGCGACCCGAACGGACCCATCGACGGTCCCGCTGACTTCGACCGACGAGGCGATACCAGTGACGCTGCCCGTCACATGACCCGATATCAGGAGCTGGCCCGTCGAAGCGACGAGCACGTCGCCTTCGACCGTACCCTCGATCACCACCCTGTTCCCGACCGCGTAGAGATCCTCCGTCACCACATCGCCGCTCTGCACGAGGACGATATCTGCCGCGGCGCGATCTGCCGTGATGACCGGCGGCTGCACCGCAATTGCCGGCACTGCAATCAGGCCGAGGAACGAACCGACGAAGAGGACGGTCATGATGAAACGGTGCTTCATGTCATCCGCCATTCTGGCCGAACCCACAACACACCCACGAACCCATGGCTTGGTGCGTCAGGTATGCGATCTTGCGCCGAGTCCGGCGTCAGAACGGGAACGCTTGTCGGGCGACGTCGAGCAACGGTCCGGGGATGATGCCGAGAACAAGGGTGATCGCGACCGCGATGATCAGTACCCATCGAACGGCTCCAACCGCCTCGAACCCTGCCCTGGTGGCGCCGGGCGCTTCGGCGGGCACGGGATCGTGCATGTACATCAGGACGATGACGCGCAGGTAGAAGAAGAAGCCCGCAACCGAGGCGACGACCGCCAGAATCACCAACCACTGGAATCCCCCAAGCCACGCGAACGTGAATGCACCGAACTTGGCGACGAATCCGGAGGTCAGCGGTACCCCGGACATGGCGACCATGAAGAACGCCAGTGAGCCTGCGAGAAGCGGGGACCGCTCGGCGAGCCCCGTGTAGTCGCTCAACGGCGACGCGCCTCCGCTCGGACCTGCGACGGCCGAGACCACGGTGAATGCACCGATCACCTGCACGGCGTAAACGGCGACATAGAACCACATGACGGGCACCCCGGCTCCGCCGGCGGTCAGGGCGGAGAGGATGAAGCCTGCGTGGGCAACTGACGAGTAGGCCAGCATCCTTCGGATGTCCGTCTGCACGATGGCGAGCAGCATCCCGACCACGATCGAGATGGCCGACAGCAGGGACAGTCCCGTCGTCCACTCGTGCGCGAACGTCGAGAAGCCGTAGACGAGGATGCGGGCAAGGGCAGCGAATGCACCGACCTTCGCCGCTGCGACCATGAAGCCGACGATCCCTGCGGGCGACCCCTGATACGCGTCCGGCGCCCACACGTGGAACGGAGCCGCCGACACCTTGAAAGCGACCCCCACGATGAGCAGCGCCATGCCGACGAGCAGCACGTTCTGCTTCAGGACGACGTACGAAGCGAAGAACTGGTGGATGTCGTAGACGGACAATGAACCGGACCCGGCAAAGGTGAGCGCCGCTCCGTATATGAATACCGCGGAGGCGAACGACCCCAGAAGGAAGTACTTGAAGGCGGCCTCGTCTGCCTGAAGCGTCTTGCGCGTGATACCGGCGAGGACGTAGAGGGACATCGATGCGATCTCCAGGCCGACGAAGATCAGCACCAGGTTGACTGCCGTCGCCATGACCATGAAACCGGCGGCCGCCATGAACACGAGCACGACGCCCTCCGCTCCACGTCGCCCGAGCTGGACGATCATCCGCCATGCGGATGCCAAACCGAGCGCGGCGACGCCAACCAGCACGAAGCCTGCGTAGGCACCGAACGTGTCGGTCGTGACCATCCCGGCGAACGAGAGAGTCGGCCCATCGGTGGAAGCTGACGACCACTGAAACCCGACGGCGACACCGGCGAGCGCCAGGGTCAATGCCGCAAGCCAGGCGTGGACCCTCGGCGACGGCTTGCGGAACACGTCGACCATGAGCACCACGACGGCACCAAGCGTGAGAAGAACCTCAGGGCCGATTGCCAGATAGGAGACATTCACGTCACTCACCGCCGACCCCTCCCAGCACGTCGGCCAGCCGCCCCGGTGCGGGTGCCTGGTAGGTGGTCGTGGCCTGGATCCGGTCGAGGACCGCCTCCGTCGACGGACCGATCCTGTCGAGCGCGATCTTCGGGTAGAGCCCGACGAGGAGCATGAGCGCTGCAAGCACTGTCAGGATGGTCTTCTCGCGAACGTCCAGGTCGAGGAGTTTCTTGTTTTCCGGTTTCGTGATCGGGCCGGTGAAGACACGCTCGTACGACCACAGCAGGTAGACGGCGGCCAGGATGACGCCCGACGCGGCCACGATCGCGTACCACTTCAGTGTCAGGAAGCTGCCCATCAGGATCAGGAACTCGCCGATGAACCCATTGAGGCTCGGCAAGCCGATCGACGCGAACGCGGTGAAGAGGAAGAACCCTGCGAAGATCGGCATCACCTTCTGGATCCCGCCGAATTCTGAGATCTCCTTGGTATGCCGGCGTTCGTAGATCATGCCGACGAGGAGGAACAACGCCCCCGTCGTCACGCCGTGGTTGAACATCTGGACGACTCCACCCTCCAAGCCCTGTGACGTCAACGCGAAGATACCGAGCACGATGAACCCGAGATGGCTCACCGAGGAGTAGGCCACCAGCTTCTTCAGATTGGGCTGAACGATGGCGACGGCCGCACCGTAGACGATGCCGATCACCGCGAGCACCGCCATGACGGGAACGAACTTGAGCGTCGCATGCGGGAACAGCCCCAGGTTGAACCGGAGCAGCCCGTACGTGCCCATCTTCAGAAGGACACCGGCCAGCATCACGGAACCGGCGGTGGGTGCCTCGACGTGAGCGTCCGGCAACCACGTGTGGAACGGGAACATCGGCACTTTGATGGCGAAGGCGATGGCGAAGGCGGCAAACAGCCACATCTCGGTGTGGAGCGGCATCTGGAGCGTAAGCCAGCCCAGGTAGTCGAAGCTGATGGTTCCGCCGTTCTGGTGGGCGTACATGAGCGCCATCGAGATGATGCCTGCCAGCATCAGCGCCGATCCCAGCGCCGTGAACAGGAAGAATTTCACCGCCGCGTAGATGCGCCGCTCGGAACCCCACACACCGATGATGAAGTACATCGGAATGAGGATGACCTCGAAGAACACGAAGAACATGAACATGTCGAGGCTGAGGAAGACCCCCATCAGCCCGCCTTCGAGGATCAGGTTGAACACGACGAATTGCTTCATGCGCTTCGAGATCGACGTCGAGGCAGCCAGGGAGATGGGCATCAGGATCCCCGTCAGGACGATCATGAGCAGCGAGATGCCGTCGACACCCACATGCCACGAGATGCCCCACGGCCCGTACCAAGGGACGTTCTCAACGTATTGGAAACCGGCCTCACCGGTCTTGAACACGAAGAACAGGTAGATGGCGAGCGCGACCGGGAGGAGGCTCAGCGCGATACCGACGGGAAGGAACAGCTCCGTGCGACGCGACGGCAGGAAGGCGACGATGATCGCCGCGGCGAACGGCAGCAGGATCAGCACGGTGAGGATCGGGAAGTCCACTCTCACAACCCTCCTGTAGCAAGGAACCAGATGACAAGGCCGACGACGCCCGCAGCGATCGTCAACGCGTAGCTCCTCACGAACCCGCTCTGGAGCGGTCGCAGCGCAGCGCCGATCCGGCGAACGGCGGTGCCGGTGCCGTTGACGATGCCGTCGATGACGTTCTTGTCGAACACGAACGCCCACCAGGCCGCGAGGAGCTTGCCAGGCGCGACGAGGAGGGTCCCGTAGACGTCATCCATGTAGTAGGCGTGACCCATCCGCCGCCAGAGCAACGGGATGCTCGAGGTCCAGGCTTCCTCGGCTCCGTCCGACCGGGTGTACAGCCTCCAGGCGGCCACGATGCCGACGAGGGCAACCGCAACGGAGACCGCTGCGAGAAGCCACACGGTCGCTCCTGTTGGTGCGGAAGTGAGGTGCGTGAACGACGGCTCGAGGAAGTGCTCGAGGCCTGCCTTGAAGGGGGTGTTGATGAGCCCGCCGACCGTCGCGAGAGCGGCGAGCACCATGAGCGGCACCGTCATGACCTTCGGCGCCTCATGCGGGTGGACACCGTCATCCCAGCGCGGTTCGCCGAGGAACGTGAGCACGAACCACCTCGTCATGTAAAAGGCGGTGAGACCGGCCGTAACGAGCCCGATTGCCCACAGGGCCACCCACCAGCCGCCCCGCCCGAACGTCGACGAGAGGATCTCGTCTTTCGACCAGAACCCTGCGAAGGGCGGGATACCGGAGATCGCGAGCGTCGCAACCGCCATGGTCACACCGGTGGTCTTCATCTTCGACCAGAGCCCGCCCATCTTCAGCATGTTCTGCTCGTCGGACATTCCATGAATGACTGCGCCTGCGCCAAGGAACAACAGCGCTTTGAAGAATGCGTGTGTCATGAGGTGGAACACACCGGCGACATACGCAGCGGAACCCACACCGAGGAACATGTACCCGAGCTGGCTGATGGTCGAGTAGGCGAGCACCCGCTTTATGTCGGTCTGGGCCATCGCGATCGTCGCCGCGTAGAAGGCGGTCAATGCCCCGATGGTGGCCACCACGATCGACGCCGTGTCCGACAGCGCGTAGATGGCTGAAGTGCGGGCGATCATGAACACGCCGGCCGTCACCATCGTTGCGGCGTGGATCAGGGCAGACACCGGGGTTGGACCTTCCATGGCGTCCGGCAGCCAGACGTACAGGGGGAGCTGGGCCGACTTGCCGGTGGCGCC
This sequence comes from uncultured Acidimicrobiia bacterium, assembly GCA_964383535.1. Taxonomy (GTDB): domain Bacteria; phylum Actinomycetota; class Acidimicrobiia; order Spongiisociales; family UBA4744; genus CAYLHS01. The sequence goes on along the minus strand of CAYLHS010000012.1, from coordinate 15,300 downwards.
GACGAGGAGCAGCAGTCCGACAGCGGTCGCGGTGCCTGCCCCGAGCAGTTTGCCCGGATCGCTCAGCACCGTCGTGTAGGACAGCGTCCCGAATGTCGAGAAGATGATCATGAGGCCGATGAGGAACCCGAAGTCGCCGATTCTGTTGACGATGAAAGCCTTCTTGCCTGCTGCGGCGGCGCTCGGACGGGTGTACCAAAACGAGATCAGCAGGTAGGAGCAGAGCCCGACAAGCTCCCATCCGACGAAAAGGACGGCGAAGTTGTTCGCCAATACGAGGGTGAGCATCGAGGTGGCGAACAGATTCAGGTATACGAAGAATCGGGTGAAGCGCTCGTCGCCATGCATGTAGCCGATGCCATAGATGTGGATGAGCGTGCCGACGCCGGCAACGACCAGCACCATGAGCGCCGACAGCGGATCCCACAACAGCTCGGCTGTTGCCCCGAGTGCCGGGATCCAGTCGAACACGCGCACGACGTGCGCCTCAGCGGTCCCCTGGAAGAGAGGAAGGGCGGCGACGAGGCCGACCAGGAAGGACAGACCGATCATCACCGATGCGATCCACCCGGCCAGCGGTTCACCGATCCTCCGCCCGAAGAAGTGCAGAAGCACCGCCCCGATCGCCGGGAGAAGGACGATGAGCCAGATGTTGCGGGTGAAGAAGTCGCTCATCGTCATCCCTTCAGCTCGTTGAGCTCATCGACCGAAGCGGTCTTTCGGTTGCGGAACACGGCGACGATGATGGCCAGGCCGACGACGACTTCCGCGGCGGCGACGACGAGCACGAAGAACACGGCGAGTTGGCCGGTGAGGTCACGCAACTCCTGACCGGCGGCGATGAACGTCAGGTTCACCGCGTTCAGCATCAGCTCGATACACATGAACATCACGACAGCGTTTCGACGCATGAGGATGCCCAACGCCCCGATGCCGAACAGCACGGCTGCGAGGGTCATGTACCAGCCTGCGGTGACGGTCATTCCCGATCCTTCCTCTTCGCCGGGAAGTAGGCGAGCGCGATGGCTCCAACCGCCGCGACGATGAGCAGCAGCGACGTTGCTTCGAACGGGAGTACCCAGCGGGAGAAGAGCCCCTCACCGATTGCTTCAGCGCTCCCGACAGGGGTCTCAGCGAGGTTCGAAACGCCCGTCACCCACGACCAGTCGTTCCCGATGAGGATCGCCACAACGACACCGAGAACGGCGAAACCCAACACATACAGCAGTGGTCGCTGCCATGGAATGTGTTCCCTCAGGTCCTCCGAGCGGTCGACGCCGATGAGCATGATCACGAACAGGAACAACGTCATCACCGCGCCTGCGTACACGATCACCTGCACGGCTGCGACGAAGTAGGCGGACTGCACAACGTAGAAGACGGCCAGCGACAACATCGTGAGGATCAGCCCCATTGCCGACCGTACCGGGTTCTTGGCGAGGACCACCGACAGCGCGCCGACGATCGCCAGTGCACCGAACAGGAAAAAGAGCACCATCTCGGTCATGAATCGTCCTCCGAGGACTGGCCCTCCTCAGGGAGCCGCTCCTTGCCCGCTCTCGGGGTCCACCCCACGATCCCCTCATAGGCGGCGCGACCGGAGGGGGCGGTTGCCCGCATCCACCCGTCACCTTCCGTGAGTTCTTCGAAATTGGCGAACTTGTCCTCGGCGAACATGTGGTTCGGCGACCCGTCTGAGTTGACCAACAGCTCGTTCTTCGTGTAGATGGCGTCCTCCCGGTCGGTCACGGACATCTCGAAGAGCTGTGTCATGGTGATCGCCTCGGTGGGACATGCTTCGACGCACAGCCCGCAGAAGATGCATCGAAGCATGTTGATGTCGTAGACGAACCCGTACCGCTCCCCTGGACTGACCGGCGCGTCGGGCGGATTGTCGGCGCCACGAACATAGATGCAGTGGGCAGGGCAGGCACCGGCACACAGTTCACAGCCGATGCATTTCTCGGTACCGTCCGGGTATCGGTTGAGCTGGTGCCTGCCGTGAAACCGCTGCGGTTTCTCGCGAAACTCCTGCGGGTAGCGCTCGGTGACCAGGCCATCCTTGAAGATCGTCCTGATCCCAATCCCGAACGTGACCTTGAGGCCTCTGATGAACTCGGAGATCATGCCCATGGCAATCCAAACTGCCGAAGGCCGACGACGATCGTGACGAACACGAGCCACGCGAGCGCTGCGGGGATCAACCCCTTCCAGCCCAACGCCATCAGCCGGTCGTACCTGATTCGCGGCATCGTCGCCCGTACCCACATGAACACGAACAGGACGACGATCGTCTTGATGAAGAAGTAGAGGATCGGAAGCAGCGCCGACACCCAGACCGGGACCCGTCCATCGAACGTCGGGCCATTCCATCCACCCAGGAACAGCGTGGTGATGAGCGCCGACATGTTGAACATGTTGATGTACTCGGCGAGGAAGAACCATGCGAAGCGCATCCCCGAGTACTCGGTGTGGAACCCGCCGACCAGCTCCTGCTCGGCCTCGACCATGTCGAACGGCGCTCGGTTGGTCTCGGCGATGCCGGCGATGAAGAAGATCACGAACGACACGAACATCGGGATGATGTTCCATCGGGGAATCACCATCAGAACCGGCCATCCGAACAGATCCGCGTACGAACCCGATTGGGAGGCGACGATCTGCTGGATCGAGAGGCTGCCCGAGTAGAACACGACAGGCACGAGCGCGAGCCCGATAGCGGCCTCGTACGAGATGGCCTGGGCAGTTGCACGCACGCCGCCAAGCAGCGGGTACTTCGATCCCGACGACCATCCGGCGAGCACCACCGCGTACACCGCGACGGACGAGAACGCGAGGATGTAGAGCAGACCGATATTCAGGTCGGTTCCTTGGAGGCTGATCGTCCGCTCGACACCGCCGAGCGTGACCGTGAACGCAGGACCGATCGGAATCACCAAGAAGATCAGAAACGCGGGAATCAACGCGATAACCGGGGCGAGGATGTAGAGACCGAAGTCGGCTTTGCGCGGAGTGATGGCCTCCTTGAAGAACAGCTTCAACCCATCGGCGACCGTCTGAAGCACGCCGAACGGCCCCGCTCGAAACGGACCGATTCGGTTCTGCATGTCGGCAACGACCTTTCGCTCCGACCAAACGAGCAGTAGCACGACGACCATGAGCATCGCGAAGATGACGATGACCTTGACCGCGGCGATTCCGACGTCCCACCAGTCCATCAGCCGCCCGCCCCCTTTCGGACCGTCACCTCGAGCCCTCCGCCGAGTGACGGCGTCCCGGGTTGATTGAACGGAACGTACACGACCCCTCGCACCAGTGAGGCGTCGAAGGTAGCCGGAGCGGAAGCCGCTCCCGACGCGGTCTCGATCGTCACCTCATCCCCTTCCGCTACTCCGAGCGTGGCGGCATCGGCAGGGTGCAGGTGTACCCGAGTACCAGGGGCGAGGTGACGAAGCGACAGCGAGTGCCGCATCTCGACGCCGTCGTCGTACAGGGTTCTGGCGAGATGCAGGACGAACGGCGCCGACACCGCCACCATCTGGTGGTCCACCGGCTGATAGGAAAGGGGCTGCTCCGTACCTTCGCGTGGGACCAGCGTGCCGTCGTCAGGGAGATCGCCCCATGAGATCCCTGCGTAGACGGGGGCGACGCGTGCGATCTCGGCGCTCACGGAAGCAGCATCCTGGAACCCCATAGGTGCTCCCATCCGATGAGCGATCTCTTCGAGGATCGACCAGTCGGCCTGTGTCTGGCCCGGTCCGGCAACGATGCGGGCCACCTTCTGGACCCGGCCTTCCACGTTCGTGATGGTGCCTTCCTTTTCTGCGAACGTCTCTGCCGGGAACACAACGTCGGCGCGTGACGACGAGTCGGTGAGAAACAGATCGAGCGCCACGGTGAACTCGGCGGCGTCGAGCGCTCTTGTTGCCAGCGCTCCTTCGGGAACATCGCGAACCGGGTCCGCGCCCACCATCACCAATGCCTTCAGCTCCCCACCCTCGAGTCCTTCGAGGATACCTATTGCATCCCGACCCCCATGGTCGGGAACGGCCCCGAACACTGCCTCGAATGCGGCGACCTGGTCGGGATCGTCGAGGGCCACTCTTCCCGGCAGCAGCCCGGGGGCCAGACCCATGTCGAGCGCCCCAAAGACGTTCGAGCGCCGAGCGAACGGCAAGACTTTCGCGCCCGGCAGGGTCAACGCGAACGTCGCGACGGCCTCCGCGAGCTTGGGATCTTCGGTGAGTCCGGTACGGCCCACGATTGCCACGACCGGCCCCTCGTCGAGCACGGCCCTGGCGGCGGCGTACTCACCGTTTCCGGCCGCGAGCTGAGCGAGCACCTCCGGTCCCTGCCCGGGCCGGTAGGTGATCTTGTGCTTGGCGCAGTCGTCCAGTCCGGTGGCACGCGGGTGCACGATGACCAGTTTCACTCCCCGCTTCTGTGCCGCCTGGCGGACCCGGAGATACAGCGTCCCTGACTCCTCCTTGAGGTCGGGTCCCCACACGAGAATCGACGCCGCCGAGTCGAGGTCCGAGATCATCGCCTTCCGGTCGACGGCGGCGAGCAACTTGGGATCGAGACCGTCGCCCATCTGTGCGTCGACGTGATTGGAGCCGATCACCGTTCGCATGAACTTGGAGAATGCGTACGCGTCCTCGTTCGTTCCTCGGGCGCCACCCAATCCGCCGACGGCGGCTCCCCCGGCGCCGTCAACGATCTCCTGAAGCCGCCGTGCCGTCAGGTCGAGTGCTTCGGCCCAGTTCGCTTCCCGGAAAGCGCCGTCCTCGTTCTTGATGAGCGGCACTCGCAAACGATCCTGCGACCCGATGAACTCGAACCCGAATCTGCACTTGTCATTGAGCCATCCCTGGTTCGTGACGTCGCTGTCGACACCTGTGAAGCGGAGGACGTCGTTCTGACTGGCGTCGATCTCGATGCGCTCTCCTGCCGAGCAGTGGTGACACGTGGATTCTGCCTTCCTGAGATCCCACGGGCGCGCCCTGAAGCGGTAAGGAACGGCAGTGAGGGCTCCGACAGGGCAGATCTGCACAGTGTTGCCGGAGAAGTACGAAGAGAACGGCTCGTCGGGGAAGGTCGCAATCTGTGTGGTATTGCCGCGAGCCGCGAACTCGATGAGGGGGTCGCCTGCGACTTCGTCGGCGAAGCGAACGCAGCGCGCGCAGAGGATACAGCGCTCCCGGTCGAGGAGAACGAGATCGGATACGGGAATCGGCTTCTCGAAATGCCGCTTCTCCTCGACGAACCGGCTCTCGCCGGGTCCGTAGCCGATCGTCTGATCCTGGAGCGGGCACTCGCCACCCTTGTCGCACACGGGGCAGTCGAGCGGATGGTTGATGAGCAGGAATTCGAGGACGCCCTCCTGCGCCTTCTTGACAACCGGGGTGGTTGTGTGAACGACCTGCCCGTCCGCCGCAGCGAGCGTACACGCGGGTGTCAGCACCATCCCTCGTGGGGTTTCCAACTCGACGAGACAGGCACGGCACATGCCGACAGGCTCGAGCCGTGGATGGTGGCAGAAGTGCGGGATGTAGACACCGGCCTCGCGGGCGGCATCGATGACGGGCTTGCCCTTCGGGACCTCGAGCTCCCGGCCGTCGACGGTGACCTTCACGAGCTCACTCAAAAGGGCACCCCCCACCCCGGATGTGCTGCATGACCTCGTCCTTGAAGTACTGCATGATCGACGTGATCGGCGACACGGATGACGGCCCAAGAGGACATATCGTCGTCATCTTTGGCGGCCACGCCAGTCCGGGACTGATGTTGTCGGCGATATCGAGGAGGAGGTCGCCATCGACCTCGCGCCCTGCGCCCATCTCGATGCGCCGGAGGACCTGCTCCTCCCACGTCGTCCCCTCGCGACAGGGTGTGCACTGCCCACAGGACTCGTGCGAGAAGAACCGAACGACCCTTTCGGCGGCCCGGACAACGCAGGTCGTGTCGTCCATGACGATGACCGCACCCGATCCGAGCATCGTCCCTGCCTTGCCACACGCCTCCGCAGTGATCGGGTCATCGAGGTGATCCGCGGGTACCAGCCAGGGTGCACTCGCTCCTCCGGGAATCCACGTCTTGAGCTCGTTGCCATTTCTGATGCCGCCGGCAACGTCGAAGATCAGTTCGCGCCAGGTGATTCCGCGAGGTAGCTCGTAGTTGCCCGGCCTGACGACGTGACCCGACACGGAGAACAGGAACGTGCCTGTCTCCTTCTCGTGCCCGAGCGCCCTGTAGGCGTCTGCGCCGTGCTCGATGATGTAGGGGAGGTTCGAGACCGTCTCGACGTTGTTGACGATCGTCGGCAGCATGTAGAGACCCTTCGCTGCCGGAAAGAACGGTGGCTTGAGGCGGGGTTCACCGCGCCGTCCTTCCAAGCTGTTGATCAGGGCGGTCTCCTCTCCACAGATGTAGGCGCCACCACCGAGATGCACCGTCACGTCGAGGTCGTAGTCGGTCCCGAAGATGCCCTTGCCCAGGTAGCCCTTCTCGTACGCCTCGTCGAGTGCTCGTTGCACACGACGGGCGGGCTTCGGATACTCGCCACGGATGTAGATGAACGCCTCGTGCACCTCGTTGGCGACGGAGGTGATGACGATGCCTTCGATCATCTGGTGGGGGTCGCGTTCGAGGAGCTGGCGATCCTTGAACGTTCCCGGCTCCGACTCGTCGGCGTTGACCACCAGGTACGAGGGCCTCGGAGGGGCGAGGAAGCTCCATTTCATCCCTGCTGAGAATCCTGCGCCGCCACGCCCAAGCAGGCCAGAGGACTTGACCGTCTCGACGAGCTCGTCTCGGGTCATGTCGAGTGCGGCGCGAGCGCTCCTGTAGCCGCCTGTCTCTTCATAGACGGAGATCGCGTTGCTGTCCGAGGGATGCTCCATCATCCGCTTCGTCAACACCTGGGGATAGGCGCTCACGAGCCACCCCCCGTCGTGCCGTAGGGATCGAACGCCGGGTACGGACCAACTGCCCCTTGCGCTTCCAAGACGCCAGGATCGAACGACCTCGTGCCGCCGAAGCGCTCCTGGAGTTCGTCGGCCCGGACGACGTCGGGCTTCGTCTCGCGCAGCCACCGGACCATCTCCACGATCGACTCGGCCGTCACACCCTCGACGAGCTCGTAGTTGACTTGGACGGCGGGGGCTCCGCCGCATGCGCCGATGCACTCGACGTGCTCGACGCTCACAACGCCTTCCGGATCGGTTTCTCCGGCCGGTACTCCCGCCTCGTCCTCAGCCGAACTCATGACATCGTCTGCACCGAGCAGCATGCAGGAGATCGATGTGCACACCGAGACGAGGTAGCGTCCCTGCGGGATCTTCTTGAACATGCCGTAGAAACTCGCCACCGAATCGACCTGCATCGGGGTGAGTCCGGTCAGTTCGGCCACCTGGCGCATTCCGTCGTCGGTCAGGTAGCCATCTTCACGCATCGCGATGTAGAGCAATGGCATGACCGCAGATCGCCGCTGCGGGTACCGGGAGATGATGGCCTCCGCTCGTTCGAGGACCTCCGGGCTCCAGCTCACTCGGTCCCCCTTCGTGTCGAGGCATGCCCCTCCAGACGACCGTGAAATCGGAAGGTGTGCAGAGTCATCATCGATCCACGTCCCCTATCACAGGGTCGAACGACGAGATGGTGGCGACCGTGTCGGCGATCAGCGAATCGGACATGGCGATTGGCAGTCCCTGGATGCTGGCGAACGACGGGGTGCGCATGTGCATGCGAAGCGGTCGGGCGCTCCCGTCGGACACCAGGTAGGCGGCGAGCTCACCACGAGGCGACTCGATCGCCACGTAGGCCTCGCCTTCCGGCACCTTGAACCCTTCGGTGAAGATCTTGAAGTGGTGGATGAGCGCCTCCATCGACTGGTCGATCCGAGCCCGTGGTGGCGGTGTGATCTTTCGATCCTCGGTGCGATAGTCACCCTTCGGCATCGAATCGGCGATCTGGCGAACGATGTGGAGCGACTGCGTGATCTCTTCGACTCGCACCCGGTAGCGGTCATACACGTCACCGTTGCGGCCGACCGGCACTTGGAACTCGTACTGCTCGATTCCGCAATATGGCTGTGCCTTCCTGAGATCCCAGTTGATCCCCGTCGCTCGAAGGTTCGGGCCCGTGATGCCGTACGCCAGGGCCTCCTCCGACGTGATGACGCCTACCCCGACGGTCCGCTCTTCCCAAATAGGGTTGTGCTTCAGCAGGTCTTCGTAGTCGTCGATTCCGTCGAGCGCAGTGGAGATGATGTGGTCGATGTCCTCTCTCCACCCGTCGGGCAAGTCGGCCGCCACGCCACCGGGACGGATGTAGTTGTGGTTCATTCGCAGTCCGGTCGTCTTCTCGAAGAACGACAGAATCGCCTCACGATCGCGAAACCCGTACAGCATCATCGACAGTGCTCCGATGTCCATCCCGGCGGTCGCGAGAAACACCTGGTGGCTGCCGATCCTGTTGAGCTCCGTCATGAGAATTCGAATCGCCTGAGCCCGAGGGGGAGCCTCTACACCGAGGAGCTGCTCGACGGCGAGCGAGAAGGCCAGCTCGTTGTGGAACGGCGACATGTAGTCCATCCGCGTGACGTTGGTGGGTCCCTGGAGATAGCTCAGCTCCTCGCCCGTCTTCTCCATCCCCGTATGGAGGTATCCGATGATCGGCTTGCACCGGCGGATGATCTCCCCCTCCAGCTCGAGCTGGAGCCGGAGCACGCCGTGGGTGGAAGGATGCTGCGGGCCCATGTTGACGATCATCAACTCGTCTTCCGGTACGTCCTCCTCAGCCACGATGAAGTCGTCGTCGACGGTGGAACCGGTCTGCTCGAGGAGGCGGCCGCCGCGTTCCTGACTTGACATCTTCTGGGTACCCTCATCCGTGGAATCGCGCACCCACTCCGGCTCTTCGGTGCCGGACACCCAGATCTCGTGGAGTTCCCGCTTCATCGCGCCTCCGGTGACGACTTGAACTGCACCGGGACCGAGCCCATCGCGTAGTCCTTGCGCAACGGGTGCCCTTGCCACTCGTCCGGCATCAGAATCCTGGTCAAGTCGGGATGCCCCTCGAACGTGATCCCGAACATGTCGTATACCTCACGCTCGTAGAAGTTGGCACCTGGGTACACCGACACGAGCGACGCGATGGTCGCGTCGTCTTCGGGCACGGCAGCCCTGAGACGGATCCTGAGGTTGTGCTCGAGTGACAAGAACCCGGCAACGACTTCGAATCGGGCCTCCCGAACACCGAGGTAGTCGACGGCGGTTTCATCGACCAGCATCTCGAAGCCTGCGTCCTTCGCTGCCTGGGCGACATCTCGCCACAGCTCCTTCGGCACCATCAGCACGTCCTGACCGCTCGACAGGCCCCACTCGACACCGTCGAACTGCTCGGCGAGTACTGCGATGATCGGATCGGCACTCATCGGGCGAGCTCCCCCGACACGATCTTGGCCTGGAGGGTGAGGATCCCGTGCATGAGTGATTGCGGCCCGGGGGGACAGCCGGGGATATACATATCCACGGGAACGATCTCGTCGACTCCCTGCACCAGCGCGTAGTTGTTGAACATGCCGCCCGTCGAGGCGCAGGCGCCCATCGAAATGACCCACTTGGGCTCCGCCATCTGGTCGTACACCTGCCGAAGCACCGGAGCCATCTTCTGCGACACGCGTCCCGCGACGATCATCAGATCGGCCTGACGGGGTGATGCCCGGAACACTTCCATCCCGAACCTCGCGAGGTCGTAGTGGGAGGCGCCGGTGGCCATCATCTCAATGGCACAGCATGCCAGTCCGAACGTGGCGGGCCACATCGACTGGGTCTGCGCCCAGTGAGCTGCCTTTTGAATCGTCGTAGTGAGGATGCCGGGGGCACCGTCGGCTCGAGCCATCAGGCCGCCTCGCGCTCAGAAGGAATGTACCGGGATCGACGCTTCACGTTCCAGTCGAGTGCGCCACGCTTCCACACGTAGCCGAGCGTCTCGATCACAAGCAAGGTGAAGATGCCGACTGCGGCGATCCCATACCACCCGAGCTCGCGGAACTGGACCGCCCAGGCGAACAGGAAGATCGTCTCGATGTCGAAGATGACGAAGAGCATCGCGACGAGATAGAACTTGACAGGGAAGCGCTGGGCAGGTTCATGCTCGGGAACGATGCCACACTCGTAGGGAGCCAGCTTCTCCGGGGTCGGGTTCTTGGGAGCGATCAGCCACGACAGGCCGGCCACGCCAAAACCGAATACCGCTACCAGCACGAACATGATTGCCACAGGCAGGTAGTCGGCAAGGCTCACGGACACACCCTCTCTCTGATGACGTAAGACTAGAAGTCGTGCGAGGACTCGACAAAACGTCCACCGGGCTATGCGAGGCGCTTCAACTGCCCGGTTTCTACGTCTCCATCGCCGCCGCCACGGCTGCGGTCGCGTGGAGCCTGGTCGTATCGAACGCGGGAACCTCGATGTCTTCCGGGCCGACGAGCAGACCGATCTCGGTACACCCGAGGATCACACCTTCTGCACCGAGCTCGACCAATCGGCCGATGATGTCGATGTAGGAGCGTTTCGAGGTCTCGCTCACGATGCCATGAACCAACTCATCGAAGATCACGGCGTCGACCGTGGCGCGATCGCCGGCGTCCGGCACCAGCACTTTCAGGCCGAAGCGACTCGCCAGGCGTCCTCGGTAGAAGTCCTGTTCCATCGTGTACCGGGTGCCGAGTAGAGCGACCGTCTCGACACCTGCCGCCACGACGGCCCGTCCGGTGGCGTCGGCGATGTGGAGCATCGGAATCGACACTGCCCGCTCGATGGTCTCGGCCACCTTGTGCATGGTGTTCGTCGCGAGAATCAGCAGATCGGCGCCGGCGCGCTCGAGCGCGGCCGCCTCGTTCGACAGAGCCCGCCCCGCGTCATCCCACGCACCCGTTGTCTGCATCCGTTCGATCTCCGCGAAGTCGACCGAAGACAGCAGGACCGGAGCCGAATGGAAGCCGCCCAAACGGCGCCCAACCTCTTCATTGATGAGCTGGTAGTACGTCACGGTCGACTCCCAGCTCATCCCTCCGATGATGCCAATGGTTCGCACAGTCCTCAGTCCTCGGTAGATCCCCAGGCGAGCCCCAGTCTCAGGTCTCCAGTCTCTGGCCTGGCTGCTGGCTGCTGAGTGCTGTCGGCTTCTACGCTAGGAGCATGGCACGCTACGGACCCGATGTGGCTTTGATCGTCGTCGACATGCAGAACGATTTCGCCGACCCGGGCGGGAGTCTGTCCGTTGCCGAGGCGGAGTCGATCATCCCGACAATCAATGCGCAGATCGAACTCGCACGAGAGGCAGGAGCCCCCGTCGTCTACACGAGGGACTGGCATCCCGAGTCCACGCCGCATTTCGCCAAAGACGGTGGCATCTGGCCGGTGCACTGTGTCGCCGGTACCTGGGGAGCCGAGTTCCACCCCGACCTCGTCGTCGACGGACCGGAGATCCGCAAAGGGGCAAACGGGGAGGACGGCTACTCGGGGTTCACCATGCGGGATCCGGTGTCCGGGGAGACGACGTCGACCGGGCTCGATGCATGGCTGGACTCGGTTCGGCGGCTCGTGGTCGTGGGACTGGCCACCGACTACTGCGTCAAAGCGACCGCCATCGACGGCCTGACACTCGGCTACGAGGTGACGCTGTTGAAGGACGCGATCAGGGCGGTGAATCTCGAGGACGGCGACGGCGACCGAGCTCTCCGGGAGGTGCTCGACGCCAGTGGCGTGGTCGAGTGAACCGCCTCGAGGCATGGGTCGCACGAGAGACGGGGGGCTCACTCTCGAGACAGCTCGAAGGCTCGACGTCGTCAGCGCTCTACGAGATTCTGCTGGACGGCACGCCGGCGCTGGTTGCTCGGGCGTTCACGAACCACGGGTGGCTCGCCGAAGAACCGGACCTCGCCCTCCACGAGGCCGCGGCGCTCAGAGTCGTCGAACCGATCGACGTTCCCACACCACGGCTGGTCGCGGTCGACGCGACCGGCGAACAGGCCGGCACACCGGCAATCGTGATGACCCGGCTTCCCGGGTCGGTTCACCTCCCGAACGTGCCCTCGGATGAGTGGATCTCGCTTCTGGCGGAACCCCTCATGGACATTCGGGAAGCCCCGATCACCCGGTTCTCCTGGAGCTACGACCCTTGGATCGACGAGTCGTCGCTGCGCCGGCCCGACTGGTCGGCACACCCGGAGCTCTGGAAACGGGCGTTCTCGACCTATCTGAGCGGCATGCCTGACGAGCCTCCGCGTTTCCTGCATCGCGACTACCACCCCGTCAATGTCCTTTGGGACAACGGCACGGTCAGCGGGGTCGTGGACTGGGTCAACGCCTGCGTCGGTCCGCCATCCTCGGATATCGCGCACTGTCGGCTCAACCTTGCGTTGATGTACGGGCTCGACACCGCGAACCGCTTCACCCGAATGATCGACCCCGACTACGACCCTATCTGGGACCTCGCGCCTGCCCTCAGTGGCCTTCACGAGGCCGACATCTACCCACCCTGGACGACGTTCGGACTGACACGGCTCACACTCGACACAGTGCGAGCGCGCCTGGAGAGGTTCGTGAGCAGAGCGTGTTGAGAGGTTCGCAAGCGGTCCCTCAGCACCTCGTACTTCGTGTTTCGTGCCTCGTGCGCATCACAGCTTCGAGATGCGAGACGCGGCGCGAACGGCCGCCCCACGGTGTCAGGCGCGCCGCCGGTCCCGTACGAGGTGAGAGGTGCGGGCTGAGCATGGCGAAGCCCTCTTCGGCGGGTGCAGCTCGCTCTCACTAAGCTCAAATCCATCGGTTCAGGGAGGTAGAGATGCGCAGGCACTGGTTGGTCCTAGTACTCGTGATGGCGTTCGCCGCGACAGCATGCACGGCGGGGACGTCGACCACGACGACCGAGCCCACGACGGCTGCACAGACCACGACAACTGCCATGTCCTGCACGGTCGACAATCTGAACCTCGTCACCCCGGGCACACTCACCGTCGCTACTGGTGAGCCGGCGTTTCCGCCGTGGGTGGGAACCGTCGACGGCGAGGGGTTTGACGATCCCACATCGAAGCTCGGATTCGAGGCTGGGCTCGTCTACGACATCGCCGAGCAGCTCGGATTCTCGGACGACCAGGTCGTTTGGACACGCGTCGACTTCAACGAAGCGATCGCTCCGGGACCGAAGGACTGGGACTTCAACATCCAGCAGTACTCGATCACGACCGATCGCCAAGAGGTCGTCGACTTCTCCGAGCCCTACTACACGACCCACCAGGCGCTCGTCGTGTATCCGGATTCGCCGTACGCGCACGTGACATCGGTGGAGGATCTGAAGGACGCCATTCTCGGAGCACAGGTCGGCACAACGAGCCTCGACTTCATCGAGCAGGTGATCCAGCCGAACACGGCACCGTTCGTGTATGACGAGAACGTCGATCTCGAGGCAGCGATGAACGCCGGTCAGATCGACGGCCTGGTGGTTGATCTGCCTACTGCGTACTACGTCACGGCAGCCCAAGTCGACGGATCGGTCATCGCCGGCGAGTTCACGACGATGTCGGCCAACCCGGACAACTACGGGATCCTCTTCGCCAAAGGCAACCCGCTCGTCACATGCGTCAACCAGGCGATCGACACACTGAAGGCCAATGGGACCCTGCAACAGCTCGAGGACACGTACCTCACGCAAGGCGGGGCCATCCCGGAGATCAGCGGCTAGACGAGCAGTGACAGAGCCCACGACAGTCGGAGGTGGGGGCCCGGGAATCTTCGGGCCCCCACCGAGACGTCGTGAAGAAGGCGCGAGAGGGGCGCTCATCGCGTTCTTCTCGACGCTTGCGTTCGCCGGCCTCGCCCTTTGGGCCATCCTCAGCTCTGACGCCTGGCCCAGGGTGCAGCAACAGTTCTTCAACCCCCGCCACTTCACCGAGAGCTTCCCCACGATCGCTCGCGGCTTCTGGCTCGACATCAAGATGTTTCTGCTGGCTGAGGTGATCATCCTCGTTCTGTCGCTGATCATCGCGATGATCCGGTCGCTTCGTGGCCCGGCGTTCTTCCCTCTCCGGGCGCTGGCCGTCACGTTCATCGACATCATCCGAGGTGTACCGCTCATCCTGTTGATCCTTCTGCTCGGCTTCGGCGTACCGGCGCTCCAGCTGCCGGGCGTCCCGAGAAGTGCTCTGTTCTGGGGGCTCACGGCCCTGATCATCAGCTACAGCGCTTACACGGCCGAGGTGTACAGGGCTGGGATCGAGTCGGTGCACGAGAGTCAACGGATGTCTGCTCGATCTCTTGGCCTCACTCAGGGGCAGGCGCTCAGATACGTGATCGTTCCTCAGGCCGTCCGCAACGTCATCCCGGCGCTGCTCAATGGCTTCGTCAGCCTTCAGAAGGATGTTGCGCTCGTCTTCGTCGTCGGCATTCGGGAAGGGGTTCGCGCTGCCGACATCTATGCGGCCAAGACCTTCAACTACACCGGCTACATCGCTGCCACGTTGCTGTTCCTCGCGGTGAGCGTGCCGGTGGCACGATTCACCGACTGGTACACCGACCGTGACCGCCGCCGCAGACAAGTGATGTCGTCGTGAACAAACTCGAACTCCAAGGCGTGTGCAAGGCGTTCGGTGACAAGGAGGTCCTCAGAGACGTGGATCTCTCCGTTGCACAGCACGATGTCGTGTGCCTGATCGGGTCGTCCGGCTCCGGCAAATCGACCATACTCAAGTGCATCAACCTGCTCGTTCCCATCGACAGAGGTGCGATCCTGCTCGATGGCGCGAAGATCACCGAACCGGGTGTGAACGCCAACCAGGTTCGGGAGGACATGGGCATCGTCTTTCAGGCGTTCAATCTGTTCCCGCACATGACGGTGCTCGACAACATCACTCTCAGTCCACGCAAGGTCCACGACATCCCCAAGCGTCAGGCAGAGGCTCGGGCCAAGGAGCTCCTCGCTCGATTCGGACTCTCCGACAAGACGAACGAGTACCCCGACAAGCTCAGTGGCGGCGAGCAGCAACGTGTCGCGGTGATCAGAGCCCTGGCAACAGACCCGAGCCTGATGCTCTTCGACGAGGTCACCTCCGCACTCGATCCCGAGCTCGTCGCCGAGGTCCTCAACGTCATCAGAGGCCTCAAGGAGGAGGGAATGACCATGGTGATCGCAACCCACGAGATGGGGTTTGCACGGGACGTTGCAGATCAGGTGTGCTTCCTCGACGGAGGTCGCATTCTCGAACACGGGGCCCCGGCCGAGATCTTCACGAACCCC
>CAYLHS010000011.1:0-35898 GCA_964383535.1 uncultured Acidimicrobiia bacterium | reverse complement strand
ACGCGCAACCGCTCATCGGGAACAGTGACCAAGGAATCCTCGTCGAGAGGCATGGGCACGCAAGTATAGGGTGCCGGGGGGACTTCGTCCCCATGGCTTCGCTGATATTGGTTGGCGGTTGTCGGTCATCGGTGGGAACGCCGCGTGCGCCGCAGGGAGGCCGCAGGGCACCTCCTACTGACAACCGAGAACCGAAGCCCGAAGCCCGCCTGCCCTACAGGGGCGGCACGTGGTCCCAGCCGCCCATCAGGTGGAAGTGAAGATGGAATACCGTCTGCCCCGCCCGCGGTCCAACGTTGGTCACGAGCCGCCATCCCTCGTCGAGGCCTCTGCCGTGTGCGATCCCCTGGGCAACGCCGATGATCTCGGCGATGATGTCGCCACGTTCGGGAGTCACGTCGGCAGCCGAATCTGCGACGTGATCTTTCGGGATGACCAGAACGTGCGTCGGCGCTGCCGGATTGATGTCCTCGAAGGCGAGCACTCGCTCCGTCTCGGCCACCACGGTCGACGGAATGGAGCCTTCGACGATCTTGCAGAAGAGGCAGTCGTTCATTGGTCTTGCCGGAAGACTACCAACCGGACTCGACATCGGTCCCAACGAGCGTCCCTCCACTCCTCGACGACAGCTCGACGTCGCGAACCCGCGCCACCATATCGGCGGTCCCTCCAAATCGCACCAGAGCATACGAGTCTGTGTGCCCCACCAGGCCGGAGGTGGTGGCCTTCTCGACGAGTACTGACACTCGAGATCCGATGAGCGAGTCGAGCCAGCGACGCCTGATCGAGTCACCGAGCTCTCGCACGGCCCTGGAGCGTTGCCGGCGCAGCTCGTGTGCAACCTGACCCGGGTAGTCGGCTGCTGGCGTTCCCTCCCGGGCCGAGTAGCGAAATACATGCAGCTTCTCGAAACCGACACGGTCGATCACCTCGAGCGTCTGAGCGAACGCTGTGTCGTCTTCCCCGGGGAAGCCCACCATGACGTCCGTGGTGATCGCAATGCCGGGAACGGTCGCCCTGGCGGCGTCCGTGACGGCGAGAAAACCACCCAGGGACCCAGGCCGTCGCATTCGCATCCACGTCTCCTCGCTTCCGGTCTGGAGTGGCAGATGGAGATGCCGGCAGACCTTCGGGTTGGAGGCCATGTGCTCGAGCAAGGCCCCGTCGACATGTGATGCTTCGATCGAGGACAGACGGATGCGAGCCAGACCTCCGATCGTGGACAACGCCTCGATCAGGTCGACGAGACCTGCTCCCGTGCCTCTCCCATAGGTACCGAGATGTACTCCGCTCAGTATGAGCTCCGTGGTGCCCGAGGCGACCAAGCGCGTCGCAAGGACGATGATCTCGTCGAGCCGACGGCTGCTGACGGCCCCCCTTGTCGTGGGAACGACGCAGAACGTGCATTGCTCGTCGCATCCCGACTGAATCCTCAGGTTCCGCCGGGGACCCTCGAATTCGAACGAAACGGGGGCAGCCTCGACCTGATCGGCGACGACCCCTGCAAGGCTCTCCTTCAGCGGCAGCACGGCGTTCACTCCCGCCATGGCGCGCACCTCATCCTCGTGAGCAACTGCGTAGCAGCCTGTCACGACGACTCTCGACTCGGGGTGGTCTCTGACGGCACGGCGGATGAGCTTGCGTGACGCAGAGGAGGCCTCCGTAGTCACCGTGCACGTGTTGACGACGACGATGTCCGGGCTGATCTCGTCGATGGCCATGCCTCGATCGGCGAGAGCAATGAGGATCTCATCGCTCTCGGCTTGATTCAATCGGCAGCCGAGTGTTCTGAGCGCGACGGTTGGCACGAAAGAGAGCGTATCGCGCGCTGGTGCCGACTACTGATCTGCCGGCACGAGTCCGAGGTCGGTGAGGACACTCTCCACGTCGTCTTCCGACTCGAGAAGGCCGGCGAGGATACGAAGGTCACTCCTCCGCAGTGTGAGGACCTTCCCGTTGAAGTCCTGGCGCATCAGTTGGATCGCGCGGAGGAAGCGCTCGATGATCTGGCCGCTCTCCGAATGCTCGACCTTCTCGAGATCGATCGTGATACCGCCGCTCTGCCACGAAGGTGCCGCGACACGGCCCGCCTCCGGCAGAAGTTGCTCGACCGGCACGCCATACACTGCCGCAAGCCTGTGCATGCGCGGCAGCGAGAGCGCACGCTCGCCCCGCTCGTAGGCACCGAGGACCGATGCCTTGAACTCGTATGCCGAGAGTTCCTCGACGTCCTGAAGTGAAAGTCGCTTCTGGCGTCGAATCGCGCGCAATCGCCTACCCACGGCCTGGTTGTAGCTCGCCTCCGTCATCAGCCAACTCCCTCTCGAGTGGAGCCACGCCGCGCCACTCACAGTGACACTCTACCTGCTGATTTGCAGGTTGTCACCCCTCTCCGTGGTGTTTCTTTTGAGCAGGGCCGCTCCGACGATGGCTGCCGTCTCAACGCGAAGGATCCTCTCCCCGAGACATACCAGTGTCCCGATCCGCTCTTCGAAGGTGAGGCCACCCTCGGGACCGACAACAAGGGTCCCGTCCGACGCGATCGGCACCGGCGGCACTCCGTCCGGGTCGGCGACCAGGACCGTCCCTTCGAGATCGGCGATGCGGGCCGACGAATCACGGATGTGCATCATCCAGGCGCCTCTCGACTGCTCGAGTGCCTCCTGCGCCCACGCTCTCGCCTTGTCGACCCGAGGTGGATGACCGCTGGTGCGCTCCGTTCGTAGCCACACGAGGCGGTCGACGCCGAGCTCACCGAGCTTCTCGACGAGAAACCTCGCCCTGGCGTTCGACCGGGGCGGAGCAACGGCCACTGTGAGTCTCGCGACCGGCGGCGGCACGCACGATTCACTGCCTCGAACGAGAACCCCGGCGCCCAGGACTCCTTCACCGATATGCCCCAGGCCGTCCGTGTAAGAGAGGGTCGCGCCATCGTCCAATCGCAGCACCGTGCGCAGATGACGCTCCGAGCGATCGTGGAGAGCGAGTGCCGGTCCACTCCACGGTGGTGGCACGTAGAGGTGAGGAACGTGCCTCATCAGAGGAATCGCCGCTTCGACTTGACCGAATCTCCGCGAAGCTCGGCGTAGTCACGCAACGTGCGCTCTTCCTCCTTGGACAACTTGGTGGGAACCACCACCTTCACAATGACATTGAGGTTGCCTCTGCCCCGCCGACCGAGACGACCGACTCCTCTCCCGACAACGGGGAACCGCTGCCCGGGTTGCGTACCCGCCGGAACGCTCAGAGAGATGCTGTCTCCCTCGATCAGCGGGATGGTCACCTCGGACCCGAGAGCGGCCTGCGCGATATCGAGTTCCAGCTCGTACAGCAGATCATCCCCGTCGCGCTGGAACCGCTCGTCCGGCAGCACTCTGATCTCGACGTACAGATCACCCGGCCTGCCGCCGTAGGGAGCTGCCTCCCCCTGCCCGGTGAGACGAAGGCGAGTTCCCGTCGACACCCCTTGCGGTATCTGCACTGTGGCGCTGCGATCCTGACGTACCACACAGGTTCCGCTGCACATCGAGCATGGTTCCGAGGTGAGCCTCCCCGAGCCATGGCACGCGTCACAGGTCGTGAGCGTCATCATCGATCCAAACATCGACCGTCGCGCGACTTGCATCGTTCCCGTACCGTTGCACCGTCCGCACGTCTCGACAACCGCCCCTTTTTCCGCGCCCGTCCCCTCACACTGCGGGCAGGTGGATAGCGCTCTGAACGTCAGATCTCTGGTCGTTCCGAACGCGGCTTCGGCCAGCTCGATCCGACTCTCGACCGCGATGTCCCGACCCCGCGCCGGCCCCTGTTGTCCGCCGAACCCGAACATCCCGCCGGTTCCGAACACGGATCTGAGCAGGTCGTCGAGCCCACCCATGAGCAGATCACCCAGATCGACGGTCTCTCCCCGATCGTAGGAGCGGCGACGCGTAGGGTCCGACAGCACCTCGTAGGCTTCCGCGACATCCCGAAATCGAGCCTCGGCAGTCGGATCGCCAGGGTTGGCGTCGGGATGTGTCTCTCTCGCGAGCCGTCGAAACGCACGCTTGATCTCTTCTTGGGTCGCGTCCTGAGCAACACCCAGGATCGAGTAGTAGTCCTTACGCATGACGGTGCCCGGTCACGATGATCCCAGGCTCTCCTCCAGAGTCTCCACGACCTCCTCGACGGCCGAGATCGTACGACGGTAGTCCATGCGCATCGGTCCGATGACCCCAACGCTTCCCTCACCACCCTGCCCGAGCTTGAACCGGGTAGACACAACGGCGAGGTTGAGGTCGTCACCCATCTCCAGCTCGTCGCCGATCCGGATACCCGTTCCCGCGGGCCGATCCGCAAGGATCGACAGGATCACGGCGTCACGTTCCAGGAGCTCCAGGATGGATCTGATTGCGGCGAGATCCTCCCAGATGTTCGTCATTTGCGCCGTTCCCGACACGTACACCTCTCGGGAGCCTCGTTCGATACGACCCACGGCCTCGATCACTTCATGAACCAGCCCCGAAACGGAAGCCCGCATGTTCGAGGAGGCGTCCGGGCTCCCAGCGAGGATCTCGTCCATCGTTGCGGTATCGAACAACTCCCCGAGTGCACGTTCCGCTTCCGCAACGTCGCTCGGGTTGACCGGCCGCTCCAGGCGCACCAGCTCTTGAATCACGCGACCCCTGTTGAAGATCACGACCAGCAGCAGCACCTGCGATGCAAGTGGCACCAGGTGCACTCCCCTCACCCGTTCCAGCGTCATGCCAGGACCGACCATCACCGCCGGGTAGTGCGTGATATCGCTCAGCAGCTCGGTCGTCGACTTGAGGAGACTCGACAGGCCCTGATGAAACGACGAGAAGAACGTCTGAATGCGAACTCGCGTATGGGCGCGAAGACGTGCAGGCACACAGTGGTCCACGTAGTAGCGATACGCACCGCCCGTCGGGATGCGGCCCGCGGACGTATGCGGTTGTGCGACCAGACCATCGAGTTCCAGAGCGGCCAGGTCGTTTCGTACCGTGGCCGACGACACGTCGAGGTGAGATGCCTCCAACACGGTCCTGGATGACACGGGTTCACCCGTCCGGATGTACTCCTCGACGAGCGTCCGAAGGATTTGTGCCTTGCGCTCGCTGAGCATGCCACCAGGTTAGCAGTCTCACCCAGAGAGTGCTAAGACCGCCCTGCTGACCTCGTCGGTCAACAAAGGGCGCACCACCACGATCCGATCACCGGATCTGGCGATCACCCCGGCCTCGACGAGGCGGGCACCCCATGCCGAGCCAAGGAGTGCTTCGCCGCCGCGTCCAGCGACGACTCCTCGGGCGCTTCGAAGGCCGAGGACCAGCCGCTCTTGTTCCTTCTCCCAAGGCCCGAGGTGTTCCGTCCCCTGAACTGGGGTTTCGTCGGGCTCCACCCGGGCCAGGTATGCATCGATGCGCCGGACGTTGCGGCTTCGGACCCCGTCCTTGTGCCCATGTGCCCCCGCACCGAAGCCCAGATACTCCCCCTGCGCCCACGTGATCAGGTTGTAGACACACTCCATGCCCGGTCGCGCGTAGTTCGACACCTCGTATCGTTCGAGGTCCCCGGCCAAGGGCTCCACAGCCTCGTACTCGGCCGCCTGCAGGTCCTCGTCGGGTGCGGGCGCGCCCGCCGAGATCGCGCGGCTCAGCGGAGTTCCACGCTCGACGGTCAGTGCGTACGCCGACAGGTGATCGGGGCCGAGATCGATCGCTGTCTCAACGGTCCGAATCCATCCTTCGAGGGTCTCGCCTGGCATCCCGAAGATCAGATCGATGTTCACCGAGAAGCCCGCCTCGATCGCCTCGGCCACCGCGGCGATCGCCTGAGAGGGCGTGTGGATGCGACCGAGCGAGGAAAGGGTCGCCGAATCGAACGACTGCACCCCGAACGACACCCGCGTGAAGCCGGCCTCGCGCAACTCTGTCGCAAAACCTGGACTCCAGTCCTCCGGGTTGGCCTCCAGTGAGATCTCTGCGGCGCCGGCAAGCCCAAAACGGTTGTCGATCGCCTCGACGATGCGAAACAGGCTTGCGGCAGGCACCCTGCTCGGAGTCCCACCACCGAACGAGACGGCGTCGAGGGCTCGCCATGCGGCCGTCCGGTCAACCTCGGCCACAATCGCCCGTGTGTAGCGCTCGATCAAGTGATCCTTGCCGGCGACAACGTTGAAGTCGCAATAGGGACACACCCGCGCGCAGAACGGGATATGGACGTAGGCCGCAGCCATGTCCGCTGCCGTATCGATCAACGCACCGGTCATCGAGCCGACGAGTGGGTACTAAACGCCCCGGGGACGACCGGGCAACCACTCCGTAACTCGGACGGCTGACGTGGACCCGCGCGCCGAGATCTCTCCCCATCCAGGGACCATGCCGGTACCCACATCCCCGTGAACGACCTCCTCCAACGCATCGACCTGCCGGCCTTCGAGCGCAGCGCGATGCTGCAACCTACCACCGGTCGCGAACCAGCAGGACTCGCCATCGGCATCTGACCGACGGCTCGGCGCCGGGAACCCCATCACCAGGCAAGCTCATCTATCGGTCCAGATTCGAGAGCGCGACGAACCCGCTATGCAGGTCCGGGTAGAGCCGGCGGTAGACCTCGTACGCCTCCGCGTAGATCGCCGCGTCCTCGGAAGGCTCAAACGGCGCTTCCGCGTGCACCGCTGCGCCGCACGCCTCGGCCACGCTGGCGAAGGAACCCGCACCGGTCGCCGCCAGGAGCGCTGCGCCATGAGCCGCACCCTCAGGGGTGGCGACCGGACGCACCGGCACGCCAAGGACGTCCGCGATGATTTGGAGCCACAGCCGGGACGCAGCACCACCGCCGGAAGCTCGAGCCTCATCGATGTGCGTCGCCTTCTGAATGAGCCGGAGCGAGTCGAGCAGCCCGAATGCAACACCCTCGAGAACCGCCCGAGCCATGTGGGCCAGCTCATGGCGTACGGTCAGTCCGACAAACGCACCCCGGGCGAGCGGATCCGCATATGGAGTCCGCTCACCGCTCAGGTATGGGAGGAACTGGAGTCCCCCTGCGCCGGCAGAGACACTCCCTGCTGCGACATCGATCTCATCGAACGATCGGTCCGGCGCGAGTACTCGCCGGAACCACTCGAGGCTCCCGGCAGCGGACAGCATCACGCCCATGAGGTGCCACCTGTCGGGTACTGCGTGACAGAACGCATGAAGACGGCCCTCGGGTTCGACGGTCGGTCGATCCGTTGGAGCGAAGACAACGCCGCTGGTGCCGATGCTCACGGCGGCAATCCCCGGCTCGACCGCACCGACACCAACCCCGTTCGCCGCCTGGTCCCCTCCACCCCCATACACCGGTGTCCCCTCACGGAGACCGGTCTCCTTCGCGGCCGCTGCGCTGAGCGTCCCCGTCTCCTCGGTTCCTTCGAACGTCTGAGGAAGCCATGAGCGCGGGACGCCGAGTGCGTGGGCGATGACATCCGACCAGTCGCGATGCGCGAGGTCGAACAGGATCGTCCCGGATCCGCCGGCACGGTCCATGGCGAGCTTTCCCGTGAGGCGGTGACGGACGTAGTCCTTGGGGAGGAGCACGGTTGCCGTCCGATCGAACACTCCAGGCTCGTTGTGCTTCACCCAGAGGATCTTCGGAGCGGTGAACCCTGTGAGCGCGTCGTTGCCGGTGATCCGGATGAGCTCCTCTTTGCCGACGATCTCGCGGATCTCATCGCACTCTGCTTGAGTCCGTTGGTCGTTCCAGAGGATCGCCGGCCGCAGCACGTCGCCTTGGTCGTCGAGCAGAACGAGACCGTGCATCTGGCCGGTGAGACCGATGCCCCGAATGGTCCCCGCGTCGACGCCGGATGCTGCGAGGACTTGGCCAATCGCCGACTTCGTCGCCTCCCACCACATCGCCGGGTCCTGCTCGGACCAGAGCGGCCGTGGCGTGTCGTAGCCGTAGGTCGATCGCCCGACCCCCACGATCGTCCCTGAACCATCGACGAGGAGCGCCTTGGTGGCAGTGGTGGACGTGTCGATGCCGAGGTAGTGAGTCATTGAGAGCCCCCTTCCGGGACTGCAGGCAAGGCTGCGAGCACGGCGTCGATATCGCTTGGGTCGATGGTTGAAAGGTGCCACATCTCGGTATGGGAGACGCGGTCACCGGGGTTCAGCCGTTCAAGTGGCCCAAGTGTCTCGAGCTCTACGAATCGCTCATCTCTGAAGCACTGGAGCGAGGCGCCTCTGTCCGGGTACACCCGGTCCTCTCTGTGCACGGGTGCCCACGTGACGAAGAGTTGGTCGTTGAGCACGTAGGCAATCCACCCGCGGGTGTTCTCGACGCCGATCTTGGTCTTCGAGGGCCGGGGCGACGCCAGGACTGTGATCATCGAGCGCCCGACAGACAGCTCCGGGGCGTCGAGATCGGTGTACGGCCAGAGGACGAGTCGCCGATCGGACAACACCGCCCCTTCATCCGGGGTCCCCGGTCCGAAGGGCACGTAGGCCGTGCCTCCAGGGACGAGCTGCGTGATCGCCCATGGAGCGGTCTCGACGGGACGGCTGCCCTGGTGTTCGAGCGTGTGCTCGACCACGAGGCCTCCTGCGCCGGCGCTGACGGTCAGCCGCTTGACGATCCCGTCGCTGTCCGCGATTCCACGCATCGTCACGGACGCGCCGTCGTGTTCGAGATCGTCCAGCTCGTCGAACCGGTACGTCACTTCCGGGACCTCGGGTGCACGCCAGAGACGATGACCACCGATGAACCTGAAGCGTCCACCGTGTGGAAGGTCGATGCCCGCGTTCGGCAATCGGGCGAACACGTTGCTTCCGCCGGAGCGACGCAGACCGAGGATCCGTGGCGAGGCACTCGTTGCGATCTCGATATCGAGCTCACCGACTCGTAGCCACATCGTGTCAGGAGTCCTGGCCGAGTTCGCGGTCAAGAAGCCACCCCCTCGGACAAGCACTCCACTCCGTTGATCACGTCGCAACCTCCAGGGCTCGCTGGCAGGTGAGAACTCACACTAACGGGACAATTTCCGGCGGCGGTTCCGTCCACAACGCTTTGTCCGGCTCCGGTCGGCGCTCACCATACGCCCGCGTCTCGGACCAACCTACCCCGGCATCGGGGCAGGTCACGTTGGAGGATCGGCCTCGCCCCACCGCGCTCTCGGCCCGGTCGATGGTTGGGATAGCGCCGCTTCGTGGGACTCGAAGCGGAAGGCCCTTCGACCGCCATGCCTGCCTACTGGTCGTCGAGCCGAAGCGCCGAGATGAACGCCTCGGGAGGCACCTCGACCCTTCCGACCATCTTCATGCGCCTCTTCCCCTCCTTCTGACGCTCGAGCAGCTTGCGCTTCCGGGTCACATCGCCGCCGTAGCACTTCGCGATGACGTCCTTACGGCGCGCCTTGACCGTCTCCCTGGCGATGATCCGGCTGCCGATTGCCGCCTGGATCGGCACGTCGAACAGTTGCCGCGGGATCAGCGTCCGAAGACGCTCGACCATCTTGCGTCCGTACTGGTTTCCGTCGTCCTTGTGGACAATCGCCGAGAACGCGTCGACCTGCTG
This sequence comes from uncultured Acidimicrobiia bacterium, assembly GCA_964383535.1. Classification (GTDB taxonomy): domain Bacteria; phylum Actinomycetota; class Acidimicrobiia; order Spongiisociales; family UBA4744; genus CAYLHS01. The sequence goes on along the minus strand of CAYLHS010000011.1, from coordinate 26,340 downwards.
GCCGTTCAGCAGGATGTCGACCTTCACCAATGCCGAGGTCCGATACCCGGCGGGTTCGTAGTCGAGTGAGGCATAGCCGCGCGTTCGGGATTTCAGCGCATCGAAAAAATCGAACACCACTTCGGCGAGGGGAATCTCATAGGTGAGCTCCACACGCTCGGGGGTGAGATAGTGCATGTGGTTCATCCCGCCGCGTCGGCTTTGCGCAAGATCCATGACGGTACCCACATACTCGGTTGGGACAACGACCAGTGCCTTGATCATCGGCTCGTCGAGATGGTCGATCGCCGTTACATCCGGAAGGTCGGCGGGTGATCGGATCTCCTCTGTGGATCCATCCGTCCGAATGACCCTGTAGGCGACGGAGGGGGACGTTGCGACGAGGTCGAGGTGGTACTCGCGCTCGAGACGCTCACGCACGATCTCCATGTGCAGCAAACCGAGGAACCCACAACGGAACCCGAACCCCAGAGCTCGAGACGTTTCGGGCTCGTAGAGGAGGGCTGCATCGTTCAGCTTCAGCTTGTCGAGCGCCTCACGCAGATTCTCAAAATCCTCGCCATCCGACGGGAACAACCCCGAGAACACCATCGGCTTTGGCTCCGCGTAGCCCGCAAGCGGAACGGCCTGCCGGTCGTGCGAAACCGTATCACCGACCTTGATCCTGCTGATGTCCTTCACGCCGGTGATCAGGTAGCCGACCTCACCTGCCCCCAGCTCCTCCACAGGCCGCGCGGCCGGCGTCAGCACACCCACCTCCACAGCGGAGTGACGTTCACGCGTCGCGGTGAAGGTGAGCTCATCTCCCCGGCACAGCCCCCCATCAACGACCCGTACGTAGCACACGACCCCTCGGTATGAGTCGTAGTACGAGTCGAACACGAGGGCCCGCAGGGGACCATCCGGGTTCCCGCGCGGCGATGGGATGTCCTCGACGATCCGCTGAAGGAGCCTGTCGATCCCGGCTCCCGTTTTTGCCGACACGAGGACGATTTCCTCAGGCTCGACACCGAGCAGCGCGACGATCTCGTCCGACACTCGCCCGGGATCGGCGGCCGGAAGATCGATCTTGTTGATCACAGGGATGATCTCCAGCCCGGCGTCGATTGCCAGGTAGGCGTTCGCCAGTGTCTGCGCCTGCACACCTTGGGCGGCGTCGACGAGGAGGATCGCTCCCTCGCAGGCGGCGAGCGACCTCGACACCTCGTAGTTGAAATCCACGTGTCCTGGCGTGTCGATCAGATTGAGCGTGTACGTCTTTCCATCGGTGTGCTCGTAGGCGAGCCGGACCGCCTGAGCCTTGATCGTGATGCCTCGCTCACGTTCGAGTTCCATCGAGTCGAGCACCTGATCACGCATGTCGCGCGCGGCCACGGCCCCCGTTCTCTCGAGGAATCGGTCGGCCAGCGTCGACTTGCCATGGTCGATGTGCGCGATGATTGAGAAGTTGCGAATCAGAGCGTCGCATTGTACCTGCGTGGCCTCCGCTGCTAGGCTCCCCCGCTCGGCGAACATCCCCGTCCAGTCCTCGAATGCGAGATGAAGGCATGGCCAACATCAAGTCACAGATGAAGCGCAACCGTCAGAACGAGCGGCTTCGCGTCGCCAACAAGGCGAAGCGCTCCGAGTTGAAGACTCGCGCGAAGCAGGCGATCGTCGCCTCAGAGTCGGGCGACGAAGCGGCAACCGAAGCGGCGTTTCGCGAGGCCCAGAAGCGCATCGACATGGCGGCTGCGAAGGGCCTGATCCACAAGAACACCGCCGCGCGCAAGAAGGCCCGGCTCGCCAAGCGACTCTCGAAGTAGCCCACTTCGCTGACGGATAGCGCCCGGAGGCTAGGCCCTTCTCGGACCCCCGTACCAACGACACAACGCGACCGTCAGCCGCTCCAACGTGAGTTGCTGGATCTCGGGTGGGCTCGTCTTCATGATCCGATCGGCTCGTGCCAGTGCGTCGAGAGCGTTGGCCAGCGACGAGTCAGAGACCCTGGATCGGTTCTCCCACGCCTTCTTCACGGGATACCCCGACTGACCGAGCCACTCACCGAGCGTCTCCAGGTTGGGAGCAGACACGGCCATCGCCCTCCTGCGGAGGTCACCCTCGAGGAACGCGAGGAGCTGAAGTGGATGTCCGTGAACCAGGAAGTCCGAAAGACGGCGCAACGCCTGCCCTACGTCTCCAGCGAACACCGCATCCCCGTACAGCCATATCGGCTCGTCGGGTCGGTTGGCGAAACGCAGATCCACATCGTCGATGGTCACCTCTGTCGATCCTTCGAGCTGATCCAGCGCCTGCGCGAGGGCTGCGACATTGGATCCGAACTTCCTGAGCAGCGCGGCGATGGCATCGGGTTTCACGCGAAGACCGCGCCGACGTATCTCGGAAAAGAGCCAGTCGCCGGCATCCTGCTCGCGCAGTCTCTTGATCTTGAAGACTTCACCGGCCGCCTTCACGTACTTCGTCAATGCGCTCGGCAGGCTTCCCGCACTCACGAACACCACGGCCACAGATTCGGGGTCGATCTTCTCGAGAAGCTCCAGAATGACATCGGTCTCCACCTTCTGAAGCAGCTGGGCGTCGACGACTTCGATGCCGAGCCTGTCCCCGAACAGCGAACCGGACTGCAGCGCCGGGATGACCGGCTCGACGCCGCTGCGCAGCACGCCTCCTTCTCCCGCCTCATCAGCACCTCTGGGAGGTACGTCGATGCGGATTGTCTCCGTGACCCCGGACTGCTCCAGCAACCTGGCGGCACGTTCGAGCATTGTCGTTCGCTCTCCTGGGCCGGCGCCGGAGGGCCCCTCGACGGACATGACCGCCTTCACGTGACCTCCCTGCCGAACAGCCGCACCAAATCGCACGCCTCCTCAGGGTCGTGCACCCGAATCATGTCGGCGCCGTACTCGAGCGACATCGCCACATAAGCCATGACTCGGGACAGCTCACGTTTGCGGGGAATCGGTACCAGCACAGGGTGGCCGAGCTTCCTGATGGCGTCGATCTGCCTGATGACACGAAGCTGCTGGCGGGTGTATTCCCCGTAGTCGCTGCGATAGTTGATGGCGATCCCGGGATCGAGGATGAGCTTCGTGAGGCCCCGCCGGGTCAACGAGTCCAAGAGCGGCACGAATCGCTCCGCTATTTGAGAAGCCTTGTCATCCACGAGTTCGAGGTCGCCTACGGCGAGCGGTGTCTCACCCTCGACGTACGTCACGACGACCGGCACGTCACGTGCCACGGCGACGTCGACCATCCCGGCGTTGCGCATCCCACCCGTATCATTGATGATCGCTGCTCCTGCGTCGATGGCACGCCGGGCGACTTCCGGCTTCCACGTATCGACGGACACGACAAACCCGTCGCCTGCCAGCAACTCGATCGCCGGCAGGAGGCGAGAGAGCTCCACCTCGACAGGCAACTCTGCGGAGAGATAGTGCGACGACTGGCCGCCGATATCGATCACCTGGACACCGTGCTCCCTGTAGCGGCGCGCCAATTGAAGAGCTGACGCCGGCGAATCGGCAACTGTCTGCCGGTTGTTCGACTCAGGCGACATGTTGATGACACCCATCACGTAGGTGCAATCGCCTGTGAAGTCGAACGCCACGTCACCCGCATCGAACCTGAACGCGCTCACGAGCCGAGGGTAGCGGGGCTCGCTTCGCTCACCGTTCTCGGTTGTCGGCTTTCGGTTGTCGGTGAGAAGCGCGGCACGGAGCAACGCGAACCGCTGCGCGATTCTCCCACCGAAAACCGAGAGCTCAGGATCGAAGACTGGCAGGCGGAGCCCGCCTAGGGGCCGACGAGCAGCGACCCGTCCAGCTCGTTGGTCCCCTCGTCGAGCCGGACCGGAATCGAATCTGCTCCCGTCTCTCCTGGTTCGATCCTCCCGATCGCGACCGGGATCGTCGAGTTGTTGAGCGACACGTCAACGGTTCCCCGCCACGGGTAGGAAGAGTCGTTGGCCACGAGAATGGTCAAGGCAAGACGACCAGCGACGACCGTCCCCGCTCTCATGTCGACCGACAGGCCACCACACAACCCCTGACTGTCGCCTGCCTCACCTGTCGCCGAACTGGTGACGACCGCGCTGCCATCCGATGCGATGAAGACCGTGAACGGTGCTGCCACGCTTTCCGAGCACGTCAGCACGTGTGTGAGGCCCCGAAGAGACGACACGAGGATGGGGATGAGGAAGATTCCTACGATCAGCACGATCGCGATCCTCGACTTGAACGTGGACGGCACCGGCGCAGTGTACGGCCGGCCCAGCCATTCCCCGAGCCTTCCACGTCCCCTGGCTACCATCCGGCCCGTGACCGATACCCGCCGCGTTCGCTCCCTCCTCACCGGTATCGGCCTCGTGATTCTCGCCCTGATCGCTCTCATCATGTACATGAGAAGCGTCGAGCCGATCGAAGTCGTCGGGACTCTTCTGTTCCTCCCCGTCTTTCTCGGATTGATGTTCTGGGGATTCCCAGGCGGGGTCGTCCTTGGATTGGCGGCCGCGGTTGGCTATGCGGTGCTGCGCTACCCCGCCATGGACGCGATCGGCACCGGCCGGTTCATCGGCCTCGTTCTCGGCCGAGGCGCCGGCTACCTCGCATTTGGCAGCGTCGGAGGGTGGGCCGTGGGCCAGCTCCGAGCGTCGATGGAGAAACTCGACCTCTACGATCAGATCGATGACGCCACGGGCATGCTCAACGCACGGGCGCTCTTTCAGACGATCGACATGGAGCAGAGCCGGGCGCTCCGCTACAAGACGCTGTTCTCCGTCTCGGTGGTAGAGGTCCCTTCAGCTGCCTTCGACTCCCTCGGAAGGCGAAAGCGAGCGGCCCTTCTGAAGGAGCTCGGGCGCAACGTGTCCGATGGGATCCGGGGCGCGGACAGGGCGGGCCATGGGATCGAGACCGGTCGGCACCTGCTGGTTGTCGTCCTCCCGAACACGGGGAGCGAGGGAGCGCGTGTGTTCACGACCACGCTCGTCGGCAAACTCGAGGAGTGGTTGACGAAGCGCGGCCTCGCATCCCTCGAACTCGCCGACTCGTGGCTGACATTCCCGGAGGACGAACTGGACCCGCTGAAGACGAGACTCAGGGCGATCGAGAGCTAGGGCTCTGACCAGGACCCATTCAGGAGCGCCAGATGACATCGCTGCCCGCGTCGTCGTCCTCGAAGCACGGTGCGCACGTGCGTCCCTGCCGCCGGCGAGACTCGCCCTGAGCATCGCCACGGGACGGTCCTCTAGCTGCCGAACGGAGCGACGATATCGCCTTCTTGATCGGTTCGACGTACCCGCATGCCCGCTGCCTGCATATCCGCGATGATCGACTCCGAAGGATGCCCGAACGTGTTGGGGCCGACACTGACAATGGCCTCGCTCGCGCCGGTCGCGACAAGCCATGATGGGTCCGACGTATCGGCTCCTTGGTGAGGCACCTTCAACACGTCAGCACGAATCGTCCCGAGCTCGGATTGGGCAATCGTCTCGGCATCTCCGGGAAACAACATCGTCCGACCGTGTGCCTCGACACGCAGCACGAGCGATTGGTCGTTGGGTGAGGCGTAGCGACGAAGGGGTCCGAGCACTTCGACGCTGAACGCGCCAATACGGAACGTGTCGCCGGCGACGGGTATGCGCACAGGGACGTGCCGCCTGTCCGCCGCGGCGATCAGCTGTTCTGCGGCAGGGCCACCCCCGGCATGACCGGAGTCCCACACCTCTCCTACGGGAAGTTCCTCGATCACCGACACCAGGCCGGTCGCGTGGTCGTCATGCGGGTGTGAGAGGACCATGACATCGACATGATCGACCCCGTACTCGTGGAGCTTGCGCAGAATCAGCACTGGATCAGGCCCTCCGTCGATCAAGATGGTCTCGCCGCTTGGCCCCACGATCAACTCGGCGTCGCCCTGTCCCACGTCGAGAAACACCGTCGCCGGCGGTGTGAGACGGTGCCCGAACACCGATACGAGAAGCGCGCACGCCGCGGCCGTAACCACGAGCGGACGAAACCGTCGAGAAGTCGCGAGCATCCCTCCGGCCATCACCGAGATGGCTGCGGCAGGTCCGAGCTGCGGCCAGCCCGCAGCTGTCTGTGCGACCATCAGGACACCCTTGGCCGCTACGACCCCGACCTGAGTGAGCACCCCGATCCCTGCGAGTACTCCAACGCCACCGGCTGCGGTGGAGATCATGACGAGCGGACCCGCAGCGAGATTCGCCAGCGGAGAAAGGAGAGGAATGGACCCGAAGTGCGCGAGAAGTACCGGCGCGACCGCGACCTGCGCAGCGATGGTCGCTCCAAGCGGGGCTCCCACCCACCTAGGAAGCTTCCCTTTGAACATGTCGGCGCCCGCCATGACGCCTGCGGTCGCCGCAACCGAGAGCTGAAAGCCAACGTCGCCACTCAGCTCCCCCGACACCAGAAGCAGCCCCGCTACCGATGTGCCGAGCGCGGCCCACGGGGTGAGCGCGACTCCGGCCGCGCGTGCAACCAGAAGGAGGCCCGCCATTCCAGCAGCGCGTAGCACGGACGGCTCCCACCTGGTCACCACGATGAACACCGCAAGGCCCACGAGCCCAACCACTGCTCGACGACGCGGTCCGAAAGCGAAAGGGCCAACGATCACCCACCAGAGGATCAGGAACAGCGCGACATTCGATCCCGAGACTGCAACGAAATGTGAGAGGCCTGCCCTGCGCAACTGGTCGGCGGACACGGCCGGTAATTCCCTGACATCGCCGATCAGAAAACCGGACAACAACGCTGTCGCCTCACCGCCGCCACCAAGTGCAGCATGGATGCGAGCCCTGATCGCATTCCCGGCGACAAAAAGCACATCCGGAGCCGGGGCGACCGCAATCACCCTCGCACCACGAATGACTCCTGCGTATGGGTCTCCGCGCGCCATGCCGGGTCGGTTCACCGCGACGCCCCTCACCACGAGCTCGTCGTGGGCAGAGACCTCCGTGGTCTCCCGAAGCGATACCAGTACAGGGGGACCTTCCCATTCCGCCCACACTCCGGCCTTCCGCACGAGCGTCGGCCGTACGAGGAACCACGCCCCGGACGCCCCCTCTCGAACATCGTCCAGCGCAATACCCGCCATCTCGACGGGACCGGCGTCGATGGGCGATTCCAGCACCGAGGTCTCTCTCGCGGACGAAAGGACCCCCGAGATCGACGCCGCGACCATCAGCCCCGCGGCAGCAACAGCCCACCCCTCTCTGAACCGCAGGATCAGGAGTGCTCCGACGACGACCGCCACAACGATCGACCAGCTTCCTGCTGCTCTCGCCAGCGCGACGACCAGCCAGACGAGTGCTCCCCCTGCGAGCGCCCAACGGCCTGCGGGCCTGGGAGGTCGGATCACGGAACGACGACCGCATCGCGCAACGCGGCGAGCTTCGCCTCACCGATCCCAGGGACGTCCAGAAGGTCTTCGACCACCTCGAACGGCCCGTGCGCCTCCCTGTAGTCGAAGATCCTCTGAGCAAGGACCGGCCCTACGCCAGGCAGCAGCTCGAGCCCCTTCACGTCCGCCTGGTTGATCGTGACCTTCCCCGACTCCGGATCCTCCGAGCTCTGAACGGCAGAGGGAATCTGGATGTGCTGGCCGTCCGAAACAGGAGCTGCCAGATTGAGCGAACCGAGCTTCGCGTCGCGAAGCGCACCTCCCGCAGCGATGATCACGTCGGCGACCCTCGCCGGCGCGGCGATTTGCACCAGCCCGGGTCGTGCCACCGCGCCAGATACGTGCACCGTCAGCATCCGGACCTCGGTCACACCGGTGATGGTCACCGGGGGCGGCGCGGACGCCGGCCGGGAACGCCCGAACCACAACCCCGCGGCTCCCGCGAGCGCGAGTGCCGCGACAGCGACGAAGGCAGCGAAACGATTCAAGGGACCCGACCCTTGTATCACCTCGGCCGAAGCCGGTGAAGTAGGTTGGTGGCCGACGAAGGAGTCTCATGCAGCGATATCGCGTCGAACCGGGAACCGAGGTCGATCTCGCACAGATCGACCCTGCCGATCACACAGCCTTCGAAGGCGGGAAGAAGGAGGGACGGCATGAGACGAGACGGCTCAATACCCGCCTCGAAGACCTGCAGGAGCTGCTCTACGCGGAAGGCGCCCACAGGTTGCTGGTGGTCCTGCAAGCGATCGATACCGGGGGCAAAGACGGAACCATTCGCCATGTGTTCGACGGCACGAATCCACAGGGCGTGAAGGTCGCTTCCTTCAAGCAGCCGACCCGGGAGGAACTCGCCCACGACTTCCTGTGGAGGGTTCACCCTCATACGCCGGGCAATGGCGAGATCACCATCTTCAACCGCTCCCACTACGAGGACGTTCTCGTCGTCAGAGTGCACGGACTCGTGCCCGAGTCGGTGTGGAGCAGGCGCTACGACCAGATCAACGAGTTCGAACACATGCTCGCCAACGAGGGCACGACCATCCGCAAGTTCTTCCTACACATCTCCAAGGAAGAGCAGAAGGAACGCCTCCAGGCGCGTCTCGACGATCCGACGAAGCACTGGAAGTTCGCCCGCAGCGATCTGGCGGAACGCGAACTGTGGGACTCGTACCAACGAGCCTACGAAGCCGTGCTCTCCAAGACATCGACTCCATGGGCTCCGTGGTACGTCGTTCCCGCCGACCACAAGTGGTACCGCAACCTGGTCATCAGCTCGGTCCTGGTCGACACGCTCGAGAAGCTCCACATGCGGTATCCCGATCCGGAGGACAACCTGGAGGAGGTGGAGATCACGTGACCCGTCCTCGTCAAGGACCACGCGGGCCGAGATGACATCGAGCGTATCGTGAGCGCCGTGAACCGCATCGTCGTGCCCTACTTCATCGGAGAACCTATGCCAGGGTTCGTCGTCCCCGAACCCAACGTGACGATCGATCCTCCGCTCGCGCCCGACCCTGCTCAGCATCGCATGGGGGTGCTCTACCGGGCCTCGCAGAGGCGGTCGCGTCAACCGATCGTCCGATCGTCTATGCGGGAGACTGCCTGGCGACGATCGGCGCTCTGGGAGGGCTACAGCGAAAGGGCGTCGAGCCGACCGTGGTGTGGTTCGATGCGCATGGTGATTTCCACACATGGGAGACGACGCCGTCGGAATTCCTCGGAGGCATGCCGTTGGCGATGCTGGTCGGCCGCGGGGAGCAGACGGTGATGATCGGCGCCGGCGCATCACCGATCGACGAGGCGCGCGTCGTTCTCGTCGATGCGCGAGATCTCGACGATTCCGAGCCCGTTGCCGGGTCGAGACTGAACCATGTGACACTGGAAGAGCTCGAGGCGGCGATACCGCTCGAAGGGGATCTCTATGTGCACGTCGACGTAGACGTCGTCGATCCTGCGGAAATGCCCGCCGTGAACTACCCGTCCCCCGGCGGACCGTCACTCGCCGGCGTCGCATCCTCGTTGGCGATGCTCGGATCGTCCGGCAGGGTGGTGGCAGTCTCGCTCTCCTCGTGGAACCCGGCGCTGCCCGATGCCGACAGGGCCGAGGCGGCCACCGAAGTGCTGGTCACGTCGATCTCGTAGCCTGGTGATCCCTTGGCCTGCCTGACCAGGAGAATCGCCAGCGCCACCACCACGACGATCGCCGCGACGAGCTGGTTGGCCCTGAACCCGAACACGTACGTTGCCTGGTCTGTCCTGATGAACTCCAGGAGGAACCGGCCTGTGCCGTAGAACACCAGGTATCCCAGGATCATGTTGCCCCGTGCGATCTTGAACCGTTTCTCGAGGAGCAACAGAACGGGAATCACGATGAGAACGTTCCACAGAGACTCATAGAGGAATGCCGGATGGAACGTGGCGTAGTCGGCGTATTGCGCCGGTCGGAACTGGGGCGCAATCTGCACCGCCCAAGGAAGGGTCGACGGCGTACCGAACAGCTCTTGGTTCATGTAGTTGCCCCACCGCCCGATCGCTTGCGCAGCCGGGAGCCCTATCGCCGCAGCGTCAGCGAACGCGGCAACGTTCCACCACCGTCCTTTGCCAGGGGCTCTGCGAACGAGCATGAGCCCGAGTCCGACGATGGCACCCGCCGTCAGGCCCCCAAAAAACGCGAGACCACCTCTCCATATGGCGAGTACGTGCCAGACGCCACCCGAGGTGACCTCGCTCCAACGAGGGATCACATACGCGGCTCTCGCACCCAACAGCCCTGCAACCACCGCCCAGATCGACACGCTTTCTGCGAGCGCAGGATCACCACCGAACTTGGCGAACCTGCGCATCGTCACCCAGATGGCGACGAGCACGCCGATACCGATGAGGAGCCCGTAGTAGTGGATCGTCAACGGACCGATCGACAGGGTGTTGGACGACGGGGATGGAATCGACGCGAGCATCGCAGCGACACTACCGTCGCTCTGGAGCAACAGCGAAGCCCGAGCCGGGTCGACGAACGACAGGACACCGCCAAAGATCGGCTTCACGCTACGCGTGGAGCCCCCGACTCAGCCGACCACGATGTTCACGAGTCTCGGGGGCTTGGAGATGACCTTTCGGACAGTGCCCTCCGCAATCCACCTGGCGACCCGCTCGGATGCCAGCGCCACGGCCTCAGCTTCGGAAGCCGAGATACCGGCTGGAACATCCGCACGATCGCGAACCTTGCCGTTGACCTGTATCACCATCGTGATCGTGTCCTCTGCGGCGATCTCCGGGTCGGCCTCCGGCCAGCCGGCAAGATGGATGCTCGAATCATGCCCGCGCAGACGCCACAGCTCCTCCGTGACGTGTGGAGCGATCGGCGCCAACAGGAGCAGCATCGTCTCGATCGCTTCCTCCCACGTCGTCAGGGATACCGAAGCCTCTCGCATCGCACGGGAGAGATCGTTGCGGAAGCTCATGAGCGCTGCGACCGCAGTGTTCCACGAGAAGGCCGTCATGTCTCGGTCGACCTTCTGGATCGTCTGGTGCACGATCCGGCGAAGCCACATGTCCTCGCTACCCGCGGATCGATACTCGGCCGTTCCCAACTTCCAGACATCATTGATGAATCGGAACGACCCGACTATTCCCTTCGAGTCCCACGGACCGCCCTTCTCCCAGTCGAACGCGAACATCAGGTAGGTACGAACCGTATCGGCGCCGTATTCGGCGACGAGCTCGTCCGGAGCGACGACGTTGCCTTTCGACTTGGACATCCGCTGCACCTCGAGGTGATGACGGAGCTGGGTGACGTCGTTGGCTCCAGGAATCGCCGGGATCTCGATGTCAGCCGATTCGGGAACATCGACGGTCACGATTCCCTGCTCGTGGGCGATCTGCAACACTCGCTCGGTCCGCCGCAGGATCTCTCCCGCTACACCACCCTCTGGCGCCGGGACGTCGGTCACAGCGACCCTGTCGGCGATCAGCGTCTCACCGCTCCATGAGCCTTCGACAACAACCCGATCCCCGTCGTGCTCCTCCCCGAGGATCTGTCCCTGATTCCTCAGTACGGTCATGGGTTCATCGAAGACGCCTTCCGGATCGCGACCGTGCTTTCGCATGGCTGCCGCGGTGTCATTGAACACCCCCATGTCTCGCATCGCCTTGTCGAAGAACCGGGTGTAGAGCAGATGCAGTGTCGCGTGCTCGGCGCCACCGGTGTACACGTCGACGGGTAGCCAGTACGCGGCTTCCTCCGGATCGAACGGCGCCTGATCGTAGCTCGGACTCAGGTACCGGTAGTGGTACCAAGACGAGCACATGAATGTGTCCATCGTGTCGGTCTCGCGCTGAGCAGGACGGCCATCCGAGTCGACGGTGTGAACGAAGTCGTCTCGCTCGACGAGCGGGCTGCGACCGGTCGGAGCGAATTCGACGTCCACGGGAAGGAGCACCGGAAGCTGATCGTCCGGGACCGCCTCCAGCGTGCCGTCATCGCGGTAGATGATCGGAATCGGCGCTCCCCAGTAGCGCTGCCTGCTGATCAGCCAATCACGAAGCCGATAGTTGACCGAGCCTTCGCCGACACCGTGCGCTTCAACCCAGTCGATCGCAGCCTCGACCGACGGGATGGCCCGACCCTTGGCGTCCGTGACCTCGATGCCGTCGAGCGGCCCGCTGTTGACCATGAGGCCGGGACCTACGTACGCCTCCGTCATGGTGGAGGCACTCAGCGCCTCCCTGCCCGACGGGTGGATCACCGGAATGATCGGCAGGTCCATCTTGCGGGCAAACTCGAAGTCTCGTTGGTCGTGAGCGGGCACGGCCATGATCGCCCCCGTTCCGTACGAGAGCAGGACGTAGTCGGCGATCCAGACCTGGATCCGCTCACCGTTCACCGGATTGACGGCGAAGCCGCCCGTGAACACGCCCGTCTTCTCCCGCTCGGTCTCCATCCGCTCGATCTCGGATCGGGCCGCGGAGAGGGTCCGGTACGCTTCCACGGTCGCCCGTTGCGCGTCCGACGTGATCGAGTCGACCAGCGGATGCTCCGGTGCGAGCACCATGAACGTCGCTCCCCACAGCGTGTCCGGTCGTGTCGTGAACACTTCGATCTCGTCGCCTACCTCTGTTCGAAACACGACGCTGGCCCCTTCGCTGCGACCAATCCAGTTGGTCTGCATGGCCTGGATGGCCTCAGGCCAGTCGATCCCCTCAAATCGGAGCAGCTCTTCGGCGTATCGGGTAATCGCGAAGAACCACTGGGCCATCCGTCTCTGCACGACAGGCTGACCCGTCCGTTCGTCCTTGCCGTCGATCACCTGCTCGTTGGCCAGGACTGTCTGCAAGGTCGGGGACCAGTTCACCGTCGCCTCTCCGCGATAGGCCAGTCCTTGCTCGAACAGACGGGCAAAGAACCACTGGGTCCATCGGTAGTACTCGGGGTCTGCGGAAATCGCCTCGCGTTCCCAGTCGAACATCGCTCCCATCGAGCGAAGCTGCCGGTGCATCACGGCGATGTTGTCGTACGTCCACGTCTTGGGGTGGATGTTGCGCTGTACAGCGGCGTTCTCCGCCGGGAGGCCGAACGCATCGAACCCCATCGGGAACAACACGTTGAAGCCCTTCATGCGCATCATCCGAGCCCTGGCATCGCTCGGCGTCATCGCAAACCAGTGCCCGATGTGCAAATCTCCTGACGGGTACGGGAGCATCGTCAACGCGTAGTGCTTGGGACGGGACCAGTCGACGGTCGACCGATAGATGCCCTCGGTCTCCCACTGGTCCTGCCATCTGCGCTCGATCGCGGCGAAATCGTATCCGGCCATGTCGCTCAAGTTGGGCAGCGTACCAGCGCTCCGCACACTGCCGGTCGGTCATCCACCCGCAGGCCCTGGCTGCCCCTATCATTTGGTGCTCCGATGAGTCCTGATCTGATCCAACCGAACGTCGCGTGTCGCATTCGCTCGATCGGCGGCGGCAGCGGCGCACGCCTGACCCAGATGGGGATCCTCCCTGGCGTCGAGATGCAGATCGTTCGTACGTCACCATTCGGCAGCGGCACCGTCGAAGTGATGATCGGGGGGGCCGATGTGGTCGCGCTCCGATCCACCGAGATCCAGTCGATGGAGTGCGATCTGGTTGCCCTGCCGCTCTCGTCACCCGCCATCGAGCCGGGTGTCTTCCGAGTCTCGGTGCTTGCCGGGGGCACAGGTTTCAGGCACAAGATGGCAACGATCGGAGTCACCGAGGGTGCCACGATCGTCGTGGCATCCACAGCGCCCCTCACAATCTCTGCGCTGGGAAAGCAGGTTCGTTTGGGCCGGGGCGAGGCCGACAAGGTCGTGGTCGAGAAAGGCGCCGATGAGTCGTGACGTCACGGTCGCACTGGCGGCGATCCCGAATACCGGTAAGACCACGCTGTTCAATCGTCTGACCGGCTCCAACCAGAGCGTCGGCAACTGGCCGGGCGTATCGATCCAGAAGGCCACGGGTCACTTCACCCTTGGTGAGTTCGATGTCGAACTGGTCGATCTCCCTGGTGCCTACTCGATCTCCCCTACCTCAGAAGAAGAACGCATCGTGCTCGACTTCTTTCTCTCGAGCCCCCCTGACGTCATCCTCAACGTGCTTGACGCACGCAATCTCTACCGGGGTCTCGGATTCACACTTCAGATGAGTGGAAGCGGGCTTCCCCTGGTGGTCGCGGTCAACATGATGGATGAGGCGCGGCGAGCCGGCGTCGACCTGGACCTCGACATCCTCGCCGAACACCTCGGGTGTACGGTCGTGCCAACCGTCGGGCGCACCGGCGAAGGGCTCCCACGTCTCAAAGAGGCGATCTATGAGGCGCTCAAACTGCCAAAGGGCCGGCCACCACACATCTCGCAGCCTCCAGTCGTCGAAGCGGCGGTCGCCGATCTGTCGCGTGCGATCGAGCGGAACAAGACGTCCAACGGCCTGGACGAGAGTTTCCTGGCGCTCAGGGCATTGGAGGGCGACCCGACATTCGATGAACATCCGGCGATGGCCGAGATTCGGGCTGCCGCCGGTGCGTGGCGGCATCGGATCGAGGACACCACAGGACTCGGAGTGCCCGCGGTGTGCGCGCAGTGTCGGTTCAATTCCGCGAGAGGGCTCGTCCTGGAGACCACCCGCAGCAAGCCGCCTCTGCCTGACGCGCTCAGCGAGAAGCTCGACCGGCTCCTCCTGCACCGGTGGTTGGGCCTGCCGCTGTTCGCGACCATCATGATGATCGTCTTCCAGGGGGTGTTCGCTCTTGGTGCGCCGCTTCAGGGATGGCTCGCCGCTCTATTCGACTGGGCAGGCGGAGGACTCGAACGCGTCACGTCAGGACTTCCGGATGTCGTACAGTCGTTCATCGTCGGAGGACTCTGGCAGGGCGTGGCCACGGTCGCCTCGTTCTTCCCGATCATCCTGCTCTTCTTCGTGTTCATGTCGATCATCGAGGATTCCGGGTACATGGCGCGAGCCGCCTTCCTCATGGATCGGCTCATGCACAGAATCGGACTCGACGGCAAAGCCTTCATCAATCTGCTGCTCGGCTACGGATGCAACGTTCCCGCGATCATGGGAACCCGCGTCCTGTCGGGGAGGCACAACCGAATCAGGGCGATGCTGCTCATCCCCTTCACCCTGTGCAGCGCCCGCCTCCAGGTCTTCGTGTTCTTGTCTGCAATCCTCTTCGCACCCGCGGTCGCGCCGTGGATCGTGTTCGGCCTCTACATGGCGAGCTTCGTCGCGATCATCGCCGTCGGACTGCTCCTCAAGGCGCTCCAAGTCGCCGGTCCGCCGGAGCCGTTCATCATGGAGATCCCTCCGTACCGCGTGCCCATGGCGAGAACCGTGGCCCTGCGCTCCTGGTACGAACTGAAGGACTTCCTGTATCGCGCAGGCACACTCATCGCCGTTGGTGTCGTGCTGGTATGGCTGTTGACACACCTGCCCCCAGGGGTCGATGTTGCCAGTGCCTCCTCGTACGCCGGTCGACTTGGTCACTTCTTCGAACCGCTGTTCCACCCGCTGGGCATCGAGTGGCAGCAGACCGTAGCGCTGTTGTTCGGATTCGTAGCGAAGGAGATCGTGATCGGAGCGTTCGCCCTCATCTACCAGGGAGACCTCTCTACTCAGATCGCGACTCACGTAACGGCACTTCAAGGCATCTCGTTCATGGTATTCACGCTGCTGTATACACCCTGCGTCGCGACCCTCTCGGCCATTCGTGCAGAGGCCCGCTCGTGGAAGGTCACGATCGGCGCACTCGGCCTGGGACTTGGGCTCGCATGGTCCGCAGCGTTCGTCGTGTACCGCATCGGCCTCCTGTTCGCATGACTGCTCGCGTGGACCCGGGTAGCACACCACCGAAGAAGTTCGGCCTCAGGTTTCGCAGAGCCCGAACGCTCGCACGAGTGGGAGCCGCGATCGGTGCGGCATCCCTCGGCCTCTACATCGGTCTGCTCATCGGTCAGGGGGACTTCCCGTGGGGGTCGCTCTTGTTCGTCACGATCATCCTGGCCGGTGTCGTCGCAGCGATGCGGTCGGTCGACGAACCGTACCGGGCGCGAAGGCTCCTCACCGGTTCGACGATCGCGTTCGCCATCATCGGGATCCTGGGGTTCCTGACGATCGGCATGCTGTTCCTGCTCGCAGCGCTCTTCACTGCAGTCGCCGCCGCCCAGTCGCCGGCGCACCCAGAAGGTGACGAGCTTTGACTGCAGAAAAGCGGCCCCTCACCCGCCTGTGGGGCTACGCGACGGCCTACCGCGGCCGTATCGTTGCTGCAACCGCCTACTCGGTTCTGAACAAAGCGTTCGATCTGGCCCCTCCCGTCCTCATTGGTGTTGCCGTCGACGTCATCGTGCAACAGCAGGACTCCTTCCTCGCCCACCTGGGCTTCACCGAACCCCGCCGGCAGCTCGTCTTCTTGGCCATCATCACATTCGTGATCTGGGTACTCGAGTCGATCTTCGAGTACGCGTACGGCGTCTCCTGGCGCAATCTGGCGCAGGCGATCCAACACGATCTTCGGGTCGACGGCTACGACCATCTCCAGACGCTCGACCTCGCCTACTTTGAGCGGCGCTCGACCGGCGGGCTGATGGCCGTCCTCAACAACGACGTGAACCAGCTGGAACGGTTCCTCGACGGTGGCGCCAACGACATGCTCCAGGTGCTCACGACCGTCGTTCTTGTGGGCGTGATGTTCTTCATGCTGGCGCCAACCGTGGCGTGGATGTCGTTCATGCCGATCCCGTTCATTCTGTTGGGATCGTTTCGATTCCAGCGCAGGATCGCGCCGCGCTACGCCGATGTCAGAGAACAGGCGGCGGTCGTGAACCAGCTGCTTTCGAACAACCTGAGCGGGATCACGACGATCAAGAGCTTCACGACCGAGCAACGTGAGCGACAACGCATCGAGGTCGGGAGCCGCCAGTACCAAGACGCAAACCGGCGGGCCATCACGCTCAGCTCGGCGTTCTCACCGCTGATCCGCATCGTCATCCTCACCGGGTTCACGGCCACGCTGGTCGCAGGCGGCTTCCTCGCGCTTGAAGGGCGAATCGACGTCGGCGCCTACAGCGTCATGGTCTTTCTCACGCAGCGCCTTCTGTGGCCCCTGACCCGACTCGGTCAGACCTTCGACCTGTACCAGCGAGCGATGGCGTCCACGAACCGGATCCTCGACCTCCTCGACACAGAGGCATCCATCGTCGACGGCCCCGACGAACTGGACTGCATCGACGGGCACATCGAGTTCAGCCATGTCGATTTCGCCTACACACCTGGCTTCCCCGCCATCGAGGATGTGACGCTCAGCATTCCCGCCGGTCAGACGACCGCGATCGTCGGAGCAACCGGATCGGGCAAGACCACACTCATCAAACTTCTCCTCCGCTTCTACGATGTCACCGAAGGCTCCATCACGATCGAGGGCCATGATGTCAGGACCCTCACGCTCGCTTCCCTGCGCAGGACGGTAGGCCTGGTCAGCCAAGACGTGTACTTGTTCCATGGGACCGTGCGCGACAACATCGCCTACGGGAGGCCGGACGCTTCGCTCGAAGAGGTGGTTGCTGCTGCAAGGGTGGCAGAGGCACACGACTTCATCATCGAGCTCCCCGACGGGTACCAGTCGATCGTCGGTGAACGGGGGCAGAAGCTGTCGGGTGGTCAGCGTCAACGGATCTCCATCGCTCGAGCCGTCCTCGCCGACCCTTCCGTACTGATCCTGGATGAGGCGACATCGTCGGTCGACAACGAAACAGAGGCCGCGATCCAGCGATCGCTGGAGGTGATCACGAGGGACCGCACCACGATTGCGATAGCCCATCGGCTCTCGACCGTTCGCCATGCCGACAAGACATACGTGATCGATCGGGGTCGAGTCGTTGAGGAAGGCTCGCACGAGCAACTGGTGGAACTCGACGGAATCTACGCCTCCCTCTGGAAGGTGCAGACCGGCGAGGCCGTGCCCTGGCACATCCCCACGGTCGAGTGAACCAGTGGTAGCTTGACGAGAGGTGTTCTCTGGTGAGGAGGAGCGAGTGGATTGGGTCAAGATCCCATCGGGCTCGCTATGCCGAGAGGCGTCCGGCATCGTTCATCTCCGCATCGACCCGGACACGCGGCTGAACGCCGAGGAGGCATCTGACCTGGTCGCGGCACTGGATGCGTACATTCCCACGCCGGCGCCGTTTCTGGCGGACATCACGGGCATCGCGTGGGTCGATCGCGGCGCGCGCGATCAGATCGCGTCGGCCCACTACGCCAAGGCGAGAGCGATCCTGGTGAGAGACGCGGCATCGAAGGTGATCGCGCAGTTGTTCGAGAACCTGCACAACCCAGAGGTCGAAACGCACACCTTCACCGATGAGAACGCGGCCAGGGAGTGGCTGGAGACCTTCATCGACTGAACGAGCGCCCGATGAACGGGACACCATTGGTGTCGATGACGATGTCCGCGTGAGTCTCCGGCGCAACCGAGCGCATGTAGCGCTCCTGACCGGGCACGTAGCGCTCGCGGTATCGACGCTCGATCTCATCGCCGCGCCCGGTTCCGTCTCTGACGACCGCCCGCCGTAGCGCCTCCTCGGGATCGATACGAAGGAAGACCACCATATCCCACAACGACACCAGCTCCGGCCTCTGGAGGAACACCCCGTCGAACACGAGCACCGAACCGGAAGGTACATCGACCGGCAACACATCGACAGGGACGTCCGTCCGGTAGTCGAACACCGCGGTGCGGACCGGTCGTCCCTCGACGAAAGGAACGAACAGCACCTCTCGCATAGCGGTGTAGTCGAACGAGTCCTCGTAGTAGCTGAGACCGGGGTCCGCCTTCGCGCTGTGGTGTCGTATCGAAGCAGGGTTGTGAAACCCATCGATCGATGCTCTGATCACCGGCACACCGTCGTCTCGGAGCGACCCGGCAACGAGATCCGCGAACGTTGTCTTGCCCGAGGCGTCGATACCGTCGATCCCTACCGTGAGGCGGCCCCCACCGATACGTCCTTCGACAGCGGATGTCACATGGTCGAGAACGCGCCGATACCGACGTGGCATCGTCACGCCATTCGGTCCGGAACCCGCGACAGGACGTCTCCTGCGATCGGCACGAGGGAGGTCCCAGACATGCTGCGATCCTATCCGCGACTCCCCATGACGGGGTGGCGATATGTGGCGAGGGCGAGTGCCAAACCTCTCGGAGTCAGGGAACCGGCAGACAGAGGCAGCGCCGGCCCAACGCCACCGATGGATGCGAGCCACAGCTGTCTGAACAGGCCGAGCGTGTCCCACGTGGGGCCGACCGACCCATCCAAGGGGGCCGACTGCATGTCGACGACGATATGAACGACCAGACCCAGCACGCCGGTCGCCGCCAGCGGCAGCCCAAGCACCGTCGCCGTTCGGACGCTCACTCGGGAAGGTCGGAACGCAACGACTGCCGTCGCCACGCCGGCCAGTACCAAAACGATCCACGGGAGCCCCTCCGACGTGGTGTTCCAGTGTCGCAGAGTGGCCAGTTCCGACATCGTCCCCACAACCCCCAACGCGGAGAGGGCAGCAGACCCCTCCGCAGGGGATCGATCGCCTTGAGGTCTGCTGTCACGGTTCGAGCGCCGAAACGATGGTGCCGGTCACGCCCTGTCCAGGGTTGTGCTTCTGGAGTTCGTCGCGGAGGTGTGTGAGGTCGAAATCGGACATGTTGTACGAGCGGCATTCGAGTTCCTGAGAGTCTGGTGTGAGCACGCTCAACCGGGCAGAATGAGGAAGGGGCTTCGGACTAGTCGGTTCGAGTCGCTTCGGACCAACCCGTGCCTTGTGTTCAGGCCGGCAGCTAGTCTGAGCCAGCAGGAAAAAGACCGGGGAGGCATCGATGAAGGTTGGTATTCTCGCGGGCGGACTGGGAACCAGGCTCGCCGAGGAGACCGAGATCCGGCCCAAGCCGATGGTTGAGATCGGCGGACTGCCGATCATGTGGCACATCATGCGCCACTACTCGCATTTCGGCTTTGACGAGTTCGTCATTGCCCTCGGATACAAGGGCGACTACATCCGCCGCTACTTCTCCGAATACCACTCGAACGCCAACAGTCTTCGAGTCGATCTTCGCTCGGGGAGGACCGAGGTACACGACGACGGTGATGTGGAGAAGTGGCTCGTGGATCTGATCGAGACGGGTCGTTGGACGAACACCGGAGGCCGGATCAAGCGGCTCGCCCCCTTCCTTGGTGGCGGCACCTTCTTTCTGACGTGGGGCGATGGCGTTTCGGATGTTGATCTCGCCGACCTATTGGCGTTTCACCGCGCTCATGGGAAGCTGTTGACGGTCACGGCGGTGCATCCACCACCCCGCTTCGGGCAGCTGGTGCTGGACGGCGATCAGGTAATCGATTTCACGGAGAAGCCGATCGATTCAGGTTGGATCAACGGGGCGTTCTTCGTCGCCGAGCCGGGTGTCTTCGACTACATCGCCGGCGACGACACGCAGTTCGAAAAGGAACCGATGGAGCACCTCGCCAAGGACGGTCAGCTGATGGCCTACAGACACGACGGGTTCTGGCAACCCATGGACACCATTCGAGACAAGGTGCTTCTCGAGCGACTCTGGGACAGCGACGGCGCGCCGTGGCGGATTTGGGAGTAAGGATGCGGGTACTACTCACTGGACACAACGGATACATCGGGACGATCCTCGCGCCCCGATTGCAGGCTGCCGGCCACGATGTCGTCGGGCTGGACCACTACCTGTTCGGCGACTGCACGATCGGTCCGGAGGTTCCCGACATCCCCGCGATTCGCAAGGACGTTCGTGACGTCACGCTCGACGACCTCGAAGGCTTCGACGCCGTCTGTCACCTCGCAGGCATCTCAAACGACCCTGTGGGTGACCTCAACCCGGAGGCCACCTACGAGATCAACCACCGCGCATCGACCCGCCTGGCGACGCTGTCCAAACAGGCGGGCGTCGAACGCTTCGTGTTCTCGTCGTCGTGCTCGATCTACGGATCGTCACCCGGTGGCATCGTCGACGAGGAGTCCCCGTTCAACCCGGTGACGCCGTACGGCTGGTCCAAGCTCTACGTCGAACAGGACCTCGCAAAGCTGGCCGACGACGACTTCTCGCCAACCTACTTGCGCAACGCCACCGCCTACGGATTCTCGCCCAGGCTTCGAGCCGACCTCGTCGTCAACAACCTCGTCGGGTACGCGGTCGTTCAGGGAACGGTGTTGATGAAGAGCGACGGCTCCCCGTGGCGACCGCTGGTCCACATCGAGGACATCGCGAGAGCCTTCGTAGCGATGCTCGAAGCCGGTAGAGAACGCGTCCACGACCAGGCCTTCAACATCGGCGCCACCGACGAGAACTACCAGATTCGTGACGTCGCCCACATCGTGCAGGAGACCGTACCGGACAGCGAGATCCGCCTTGCGGACACCGCCGGTCCGGACATTCGCGACTACAGGGTCGATTGTTCCAAGGTTGCAGGCATGGTGCCGGAGTTCTCGCCCATTTGGACGGTGCGCAAGGGTGCAGAAGAGGTGTACGACGCCTATCTGCGGTATGGACTCGACGACGATCTGTTTGGCGAGCGCCTGCTGCGGATCAAGACGATCAAGGCAAAGCAGGCTCGCGGAGAGGTCACAGAGGATCTGAGGGTGGTTGGCAATGAGTAAGCCCAGGTTTGAAATCATTGATCGATGCAGAGGATGTGGAACCCAGGGGCTTCGCACCTTCCTCGACCTCGGGCAGGTTCCGCTCGCCGACGCGCTCGTGCCGGAAGAACGCCGCGGCATCGACGAAGCCCGCTATCCCCTGACCGTCGCCTTCTGCCCTAGCTGTTCGCTGGTGCAGATCAGAGAGACGGTTCCGGCGACCACGCTCTTCGGCGAGGAGTACCCGTACTACTCCTCGTTCAGCCCGTACCTGGTCGAACACTCACGTCGCAATGTCGAGACGATCATCGACGATCAGAAACTCGGTCCGGATCACCTCGCCGTCGAACTCGCGAGCAACGATGGCTATCTGCTGCAATGGTTCCAGAAGGCCGGCGTTCGGGTTCTCGGCATCGATCCTGCACCAGGACCCGCCGAAGCCGCGATCGAGAAAGGCATCCCGACACTCGTCGAGTTCTTCGACGACGACATGGCCGATCGGCTCCGATCGGAGGGTGTGGTTGCCGACGTCATCATCGGCAACAACGTTCTCGCCCACGTCCCGAACCAGAACCGGTTTGTCGCGGGAATCGCCCGCCTGCTCGCGGATGATGGGATCGCGGTACACGAGTTCCCGTATGTGCGCGACCTGGTCGATCACGTGGAGTTCGACACCATCTATCACGAGCACGCCTGCTACTTCTCGGTGCACGCCGTCAAAGACCTCTACGCCAGCCATGGACTGCCGCTCATCAAGGTCGAGCACCTGCCCATCCACGGTGGATCGCTTCGTGTGACGTTCGGTCGTGGTGGCACTGCCGATCCATCCGTCGAGGAATACCTCGCCGAGGAGCGCCGAATCGGCCTCACCGACTTCGCGTACTACGAGGCCTTCGCGGGCAAGGTCAAGAACGTGAAGGCCGAGCTTCGAGCACTCCTTGACGGTCTCAAGTCGGAGGGTGCGCGCATCGCGGCCTACGGAGCGGCGGCCAAGGGAACCACTCTGCTCAACTACACGGGTGTCGGCGCGGACTATCTCGAGTATGTCGTTGACCGCAACGTCCACAAGCAGGACTGGTACATGCCGGGTGTCGACCTGCCCATCCACGACCCGGCGGTGCTGCTCACGGATCGCCCCGAGTACACGCTCATCCTCGCGTGGAATTTCAAAGATGAGATCATCGATCAGCAGCAGAAGTACGCCGAGGCCGGCGGCAGGTTCGTGATCCCCATCCCACGTCCGACCGTGCAATGATCGACCCTCGATCGTTCGCCCCGCTCGTCGGTGAAGCCGCCGTGGACGAGGCTGCCGGGGCCACGTGCTGGGCATGCGGTGGCGTTGGCCTCGTGCCGTTCTACTCCGCCGACGCCATCCCGACCCAGAGCTGCGTACTCCTCGATACCGTCGACGAGGCAGCCGCCTACCCCACGGGCGACCTCCTCCTCGGCTTCTGTGTGCACTGTGGATTCATCGAGAACATCCGCTTCGATCGGCATCTCGTCGACTATTCGAAGCCAACGGAGGAAAGCCAGGCATACTCGGCGACGTTTCAATCGTTCGCACGCGGTCTCGCCGAACGGCTCCACCAGCGGCACGATCTCATCAACGGCGACGTTCTCGAGATCGGGTGTGGAAAAGGAGACTTCCTCTTCCTGCTCGCCGACCAGGGAATCCACTCCGGGATCGGCATCGACCCGGGGTTCCTGCCCAACCGAGAGGAATCCGCAACCGCCGGTCTGCGCTTCATCAAGGACTGGTACGACGATCGCTACGCCGAGCTGACCGGCTCGATGCTGCTCACGAGACACCTCTACGAGCATCTGGACGAGATACGGCCGATGACCCGCTCGATCGTGAACGCTATGGAGTCAACGCCCGGCTCGGTGCTGTTCACGGAGCTGCCAGACGCGAAGCGAGTCTTCGAGGAGGTCGCTTTCTGGGACATCTACTACGAGCATTGCTCGTACTTCACGATGGGTTCTCTCGGCCGGTTGTTCCGCTCCTTCTCGCTCACCCAGACCGAGATGGAGTACGGCTTCGGAGACCAGTACTTGCTGGTCGAGTCGGTGCTCGATGGCAACGCATCTCCCCACCCTATGGAGGAATCCGTCGCCGAAACGGCCTCGCTCGTGGGCTCGTTCGCCGTCGAAGCGGCGAGAAGGCTCGACGGGTGGCGCACCCTCGCCGACCAGAGCGCAAACCGGAAGGTCGCGCTGTGGGGTGGCGGATCGAAGGCGGTCGCGTTTCTCACGACACTCGGCGTTTGGTCGGATGTGGCGGTCGTGGACATCAACCCCCACAAACAGGGCAAGTGGCTGCCGGGGACACGGGTCATGGTCGACTCGCCGGAGGTGCTCGCCGATACGGGCGTCGACCACGTCATCATCATGAACCCCATCTACGAGGACGAGATCACGAGCGATCTCACCGCGATGGGGCTTGCGCCCCAGATCTCTACGCTCTGATCCAGACGCTGCCGGACGGCTTTCCCCGAAAGCACGGTAAGTTGCCTTCTGGAAAGGGCGCACCATGGAGACCATCGAATCAGCACTGACGAAGGGCGGCATCGTCGACATCACGACCACGGGCCGCCACAGTGGCAAACCTCGACGCATCGAGATCTACCTGCACAATCTCGGAGGCGTCCTGTACCTGACGGGACGTCCCGGCAGGCCACGCGACTGGGTGGCCAACATCTCGGCGCACCCGGCGATGACCGTACACCTCAAGCGCGGCATCCAGGCGGACGTAGCGGCAATTGGCACGGTGATCTGGGATCCGGCGGCGAAGGCGCCGATCATCGAGCAGGCACGCATACAGAGCTGGAATGTGGACCCGGCGGTTGCCGACGAGGAGCGCGACATCTGGGCGAAGGGGGCCCCCTTGGTGCGGGTCGACCCCGGCACCACCGGTGAGTGAGCCTCCCTCCGCTCCTCACGGCCACCGAAGCTCCCGAAGCCACTTCTATCGCGCGCCGTCTCGGCCACCATCCGCGCGCACGCCGGTCTTTCTCAGACCCGCGCGTCCGCCTAGCCTTGTGATATTGAAGGAGGACGAATGAACCAGATGGACAAAGCAGGCCGCGGGCAGGGATTCATCGCAGCCCTCGACCAGAGCGGCGGCAGCACCCCGAAAGCCTTGAGAGCATACGGGATCGACGAGAGCGCCTACTCGAACGAGGACGAGATGTTCGACCTCATCCACGAGATGCGTTCCCGTATCATCACCAGCCCTGCGTTCACCGGTGATCGGCTGATCGGCGCGATCCTGTTCGAACAGACGATGGATCGCGAGATCGAAGGCAAGGGGTCCGCCGAGTACCTCTGGACCGTCAAGCAGATCGTCCCGTTCCTGAAGGTCGACAAGGGCTTGGCCGCCGAGGCGGACGGCGTGCAGCTCATGAAGCCCATGCCCGGCCTCGACGATGTCCTCGCTCGGGCGGTTTCCAAGGGTGTGTTCGGCACGAAGATGCGTTCGGTCATCAAGCGACCGAATCCCACCGGAATCAAGGAGATCGTCGATCAGCAGTTCGATGTTGGACGACAGATTCTCGCTGCCGGTCTGGTGCCGATTCTCGAACCCGAAGCGGACATCTTCATGGAGAATCGAGCAGAGGCCGAGCGGTACCTCAAGGCAGGGATCCTCGCTCACCTCGAGGATATGGACGAGCAGATCATGCTCAAGCTCAGCATCCCCGTCGAGGTCGACTTCTACGCCGACCTGATCGCCCATCCGAAGGTGCTGCGCGTTGTGGCGCTCTCCGGCGGGTACAGCAGGGCTGAAGCGAACGAGCGCCTCGCCCGCAACCATGGTCTGATCGCCAGCTTCAGTCGCGCACTCGCCGAGGGGTTGTTCGCCCAGCAGAGCGACGAGGAATTCGACGCGACGCTCGGCATGTCGATCGAGTCGATCTACGAAGCTTCGATCACCTAGGAACCTTCCGCCTGCTGCCAACGGTTCTTGCGTGAAACAAGTGCACCATGTCCACCCAGCTCACGCAAGAAGGGGATGTGCGTGGAGTTGGGAGACCGCCGGGTCGACGTATCGTTCGTCCGCCGTGCGCTCGATCACATCGTCCAGATGTGCCGCACGATCTCAGAGATGGTCGTCACGCCGTCTGCAACCAGATGCAGTCCCTCCTCGCGCAGCGTCCGCATGCCATGCTCGATCGCCCGTTCGCGTATCTTGTCACGGCCGCCGCCGGCGATCACCATCGCTCTGATGTCGTCGGTCAGCTCCAGAAGCTCATAGACCCCGATGCGCTCCAGGTATCCCGTGTGCGCGCAGAAGGTGCAGCCGGTCCCGAACACGAACTCGGCTTCATCCGGCCCACCGGCCTTCCGGTAGAAGGCCAGCTCCTCCGCGCTGGGCGTGTACGTCGTCTTGCAGTGCACGCAGACTCGTCGAACCAGCCGCTGGGCCATCACCGCTGCCAACGACGAGGTGAGGAGAAACGGCTCGATGCCCATGTCGACGAATCGCTGGACGGCACTGGAGGCGTCGGTCGCGTGGATGGATGACAGGACCAGATGTCCGGTGAGCGCGGACCGTACGGCGATGTGTGCCGTGTCCGCATCCCGGATCTCTCCAACGAGGATCACATCAGGATCCTGACGCAAGATGGATCGCAGCCCGGTGACGAACGTCACGTCCGCCGACGGATTGATCTGGATCTGGTTGATCGCAGGCAGCACATACTCGATCGGATCTTCGATCGTGGTGATGTTCAGCCCAGGATCGTTGAGGGCGAG
>CAYLHS010000010.1:0-36172 GCA_964383535.1 uncultured Acidimicrobiia bacterium | reverse complement strand
GGTGGCCGCACCGTCGGTGCCGGCACCGTCACCAACGTCATCAAATAGGCAGGAGCGGAGCAGCAGATGCCAGAAGGACACAAGATCCGAATCCGCCTGAAGGCGTACGACCACGAAGTGGTCGACGAGTCGGCGCGCAAGATCGCGGAAACCGTTACCAGAACGCAGGCGAAGGTCAGAGGTCCCGTGCCGCTGCCCACCGAGATTCATCGCTACTGCGTGATTCGATCGCCGTTCGTTGACAAGGACTCCCGGGAGCACTACGAAATGCGTATTCACAAGCGCCTGATCGACATCCTCGAGCTGACGCCCAAGACCGTGGATTCGCTGATGCGCCTCGATCTCCCGGCAGGCGTGGAAGTGGAGATCAAGCAGTGAAAGCCATTCTCGGAGAGAAACTCGGCATGACGCAGGTCTTCGATGACGACGCCAGGGCGATCCCTGTCACCGTCATCAAGGCGGGCCCATGCAGAGTGACGCAGATCAAGCGTCCGGAGACCGACGGATACGCGGCGGTGCAAATAGCGTACAAGGAGGCGAACGGCGTCAACCGTCCGCTCGCTGGGCACTACGCCAAGGCGGGGGTCGCTCCATCGCGGCACCTCGTCGAAGTGCGGGTCGACGATCCCGATGCATACGAGCTGGGCCAGGAGATCACGATCGCCGATGTGCTCGTCAAGGGCGCAAAGGCCGATGTTGCAGGCGTGTCGAAGGGGAAGGGCTTCCAGGGCGTCATCAAGCGGCACAACTTCAGCGGCCAGGGGGCGAGCCATGGTGTGCACCGGGTCCATAGAGCGCCCGGTTCGATCGGAGCGTGCGCGACGCCTGCGAGAGTCTTCAAGGGCCGCAAGCTGCCAGGTCGGATGGGCGGCGAACGGGTCACAATGCTCAACCTCGACGTCGTCGACATCGACTCTGCCCGCGGCCTGATCCTGCTCGGTGGAGCCGTGCCGGGTCCCAAGGGCTCGGTCGTGCTCGTGAGAGAGGCGGTGAAGGCTCGTGGCTGACACATGCACGGCGGCGCTGTTCACGAGTGACGGGACTCGCGACGGCGAGGTACGCCTGAATCCCGAAGTCTTCGGTATCGAACCGAATCGTCCGGTGATGCACCAGGTCGTCACGGCGCAGCTCGCCGGGGCCCGGTCGGGTACGGCCTCGACGAAGACGAGGGCAGAGGTCAGAGGTGGCGGGAGGAAGCCGTGGCGCCAGAAGGGTCTCGGCCGTGCCCGTCAGGGCTCGATCCGCGCGCCCCACTTCGTCGGGGGCGGAGTCGCGTTTGGTCCGCACCCGCGCTCCTACGCACAGCGCACTCCGAAGAAGATGAAGCGTCTCGCGCTTCGCAGCGCTCTGTCCGCCCGGGTTGCCGAAGGCAATGTCAAAGTCGTGCGGACGTTCGACTGGCAGGAGCCGAAGACCAAGCGGGCGAGGGCATTCCTCGATGCCGTCGAGGCCGGCCGCAAGGTGCTCGTCGTGCTCGGTCGCAACGATCGCATTCCGGAGCGTTCGTTCAGGAACCTCCGGGGCGTGGCGATCGTCGAAGCTGCCCAGCTCACCACTTACGACGTGCTGTGGGCCGACACGCTGGTATTCACCACGGACACGGTCGGCTCGGTCGGAGGGCAGGGGACCTACGACGTCACCGAGACCGATTTCGTAGAGGACACGGGGGGTGAGTCCTGATGAAGGATCCACGAGACGTGATTCTGACCCCGGTCGTATCGGAGAAGTCGTACGACCTGATCGAGCAACACAACACGTACACGTTCGACGTCGTTCGGCGTGCGAATCGCACAGAGATCGCCAAGGCGATCGCCGAGATCTTCGACGTCACCGTGCTTCGGGTCAACACCCTGAACAGGCGTGGCAAGCAGAAGCGAACCGGCTGGGTGGTCGGCCGGCGTCAAGACACCAAGCGTGCGCTGGTGAAGCTCGCGCCCGGTGACACGATCGACATCTTTGGGGTGTAGCGATGGCAACGAAGAAACAGAAGCCGACGTCGCCGGGAAGGCGCTTTCGCACCATCTCGGACTTCGCCGATATCACGAAGTCGACCCCCGAGAAGTCCCTGCTCGACAAGAAGAGCGGCACCGGCGGACGCAACACTCATGGTCGCATCACATCTCGTCACCGGGGCGGCGGTCACAAACAGCGATACCGGGTGATCGATCTCCGGAGAACCAAGGATGGGATTCCCGCAAAGGTCGCAGCCATCGAGTACGACCCGAACCGGAACGCCCGCCTCGCACTCCTGCACTACGCCGATGGTGAGAAGCGCTACATCCTCGCCCCAGTCGGTGTGAAAGTCGGGTCGGTATTGGAGTCTGGATCGGGTGCTGAGATCAATCCAGGCAACGCGTTGCCACTTCGCAACATCCCGGCAGGCACGATCGTGCACGCGATAGAAATGCGCCCCGGAGGAGGGGCTAAGATGGCACGCTCGGCAGGCGCCTCGGTGCAGCTCATGAGCAAAGAGGGCGACCGGGCGCTGCTGCGACTCCCTTCAGGCGAGATGCGGATGGTGTCGCTCGACTGTCGCGCCACGGTGGGGCAGGTTGGCAACACGGAGGCCGAACTCGTCAAGGGCGGCAAGGCGGGACGCTCCCGATGGAAGGGCGTCCGGCCACAGAGCCGCGGAGTGGCGATGAACCCGGTCGACCACCCCCTCGGTGGGGGTGAGGGCCGGTCGTCGGGTGGGCGCCATCCGGTGAGTCCTTGGGGCAAACCGGAGGGCAGAACCCGCAAGAAGAACAAGGCAAGCAACAGAGACATCGTGCGACGGCGATCACGGAGAGGACGGAGGTAGACGATGGCGAGGAGCCTGAGAAAAGGTCCCTTCATCGACGAGCACCTCCTCGAGAAGGTGGAGGAGCTCAATCGCAAGGGCGAGAAGCGCGTCATCCGGACCTGGAGCCGGCGCTCCACCGTCATCCCCGAGATGGTGGGCCACACCATCGCGGTGCACGATGGCCGCAAGCACGTACCGGTGTATGTGACCGAGGCCATGGTTGGCCACAAGTTGGGCGAGTTCGCCCCCACGAGAACGTTCCGTGGTCATGCCGGTTCACGCGAGAAAGCAGCGAGTAGACGATGAGGGTACGAGCGCAAGCCAAGTACATCCGCCAGTCGCCGTACAAGGTTCGGCGTGTTTTGGATCTCGTCCGGGGATTGCCGGTCGAAGAGGCGCGCCACGTGCTGTCGTTCACAGACCGCAGGGCCGCGGGGACCGTGCGCAAGGTGCTCGATTCGGCGGTTGCCAACGCCGAGCACAACCATGCGCTCGATGCCGACGAGTTGTTCATCGCTCAGGCGTATGCCGATGAAGGCCCGACGCTCAAGCGCTGGCGCCCACGAGCGAGGGGACGTGCGACACGCATCCGCAAGCGGACCAGCCACATCACCATCGTCGTGTCAGAAGAGAGCGAGGCGTAATGGGCCAGAAGACACATCCCTACGCGTTCCGCCTCGGCGTGGTGACGGATTGGAAGTCGCATTGGTACAGCGACAAGGACTACGTGAACCTCGTGAACGAGGACTGGAAGATCCGCGATTACATCACCTCCGAGCTCAAGCGCGGCGCGATCTCTCGAGTGGAGATCGAGCGCACGCGTGACAAAGTCGTCGTCGAGGTACACACCGCTCGACCTGGCGTTGTGATCGGTCGTCGCGGCGCCGAGGCCGAGCGAGTCAGAGAGGGACTCGAGACGCTGACCGGACGCAGGGTCAAGTACAACGTGATCGAGGTCAGGGACCCCGACCAGGACGCACAGCTCCTCGCGCGGAGCGTCGCCGATCAGCTCGAAGGGCGTGTGTCGTTCCGGAGGGCAATGAAACGAACCGTGGCAGCCGCGATGAAAGCGGGTGTCCAGGGTGTGCGCGTCGAGTGCAGCGGCCGGCTTGGTGGGGCCGATATGGGACGGCGCGAATGGTATCGAGAAGGACGAGTGCCGCTCCACACGTTGCGCGCCGACATCGACTACGGAACAGCGACCGCACGTACGACTGTCGGCGCGATCGGCGTGAAGGTGTGGACGTACAAGGGTGACCTGGTCGCCTCTCTGAAGGCGACGCGGGAGAAGCTCGCCGCCGAGATCGCGATGGCATCTGGCAAACCCAGCCGTGTCGCACCCGCCAAGGCGCGGGCCGAGGAAGCGGTTGGGGGCAGACCCAAGCGCCGCGTCATCGAGGCAGGCGGCGGCCGCAGGATCGTCGAGGGCGGCGGCAAGCGCAGAGAAGGAAAGCGTCCCGCTGACGAGCCTCGGACACTCTCCAGCCAAGAGGCAGAGGACGCCTACTACGAGGACCTCGAGGACACCGAAGCGCCCGCCGCTCCAGACGTCGTTGAGACGGTTGAAGGCCGGTCGTCCGCCGAAGCAGAAGCGACCGAAGTGGCCGAAACGGCCGAGGTGGTCGAGACGGTGGAGCCCGAGGCGGAGGCATCAGAAGCAGAGGCAACCGAAGTGGCCGAAACGGCCGAGGTGGTCGAGACGGTTGAGCCCGAGGCGGAGGCATCTGAAGCAGAGGCGACCGAAGTGGCCGAAACGGCCGAGGTGGTCGAGACGGTGGAGCCCGAGGCGAAGGTATCTGAAACGGTCCCGGAGTCCGAGGCGAACCTCGAGGAAGCAGCTCGGGCGACGGTCGAGGACGCCACGACCGATACCGCTGACGAAGGGGTTGAGGCGACCGACCCCAAGGAAGGCGAGTAGCCCATGTTGATGCCGAAGCGAACGAAGTATCGGAAGGTCCATCGTGGGCGACGTACCGGCGCCGCGAAGGGTGGGACGTCCGTGGTCTTCGGTGACTACGGTCTGAAGTCGCTCGAGGCAGCGTGGATCACTGCTCGCCAGATCGAGTCTGCGCGTGTCGCGATCAACCGAACGATCCGTCGTGGTGGGAAGGTGTGGATCACGATCTTCCCTGACAAGCCGGTGACGCAGAAGCCGGCCGAAACTCGCATGGGGTCGGGGAAGGGCACCCCCGAGTTCTGGGTTGCGGTCGTTAAGCCTGGACGGGTCATGTTCGAGCTCTCGGGAGTGACCGAGGACCTCGCACGCGAAGCGATGCGCCGGGCCGGCCACAAGCTGCCCGTCAAGACCAAGTTCGTGACCCGGGAGGACACGTGAAAGCGTTCGACTTGCGTGAGCTGACCGCGGACGAGCTGTACGACAAGCTCGCGGAGACCAAGGCCGAGTTGTTCAACCTGCGGTTCCAGTTGGCGACCAATCAGCTCGACGATGCCTCGCGCATCCGTGAAGTACGAAAAGACGTTGCCCGCATCCTGACCGTCATGCGCGAGCAGGAGATTGAGGCGTGGCGTGAGCAGGAGGGTGAGTGATGGAGGATCGAGCACGGCGGAAGTCGCGCGTCGGCGTGGTCGTCTCCGATGGCAGAGACCAGACGGTGACCGTAGAGGTCCAGCAGCAGATTCGCCACCCTCGCTACAACAAGATCGTTCGACGTCGCAAGCAGTATCACGTCCACAACGAGGGAAACGACGCCCGCAACGGCGACACGGTGCGCATCATGGAGACTCGGCCGCTGTCGAAGACGAAGCGGTGGCGGGTTGTCGAGATCTTGGAGCGAGCGAGATGATCCAGCAGGAAAGCAGGCTGCGTGTCGCCGACAACAGCGGGGCGAAAGAGGTGCTGTGTATTCGGGTGATGGGCGGCTCCACTCGCCGCTATGCGGGTCTGGGTGATACGATCGTCGGCACCGTCAAGGACGCCATTCCAGGCGGTACGGTGAAGCGGGGCGAGGTCGTGAAGGCGGTTGTGGTCAGGACCTCCAAAGGCTACCGGCGCAAGGACGGCACCTATATTCGTTTCGACGACAACGCGTGCGTCATCATCGACAACAACAGCCAGCCCCGTGGGACGCGCATCTTCGGACCCGTCGCCCGGGAGCTGCGCGACAAACGATTCATGAGGATCATCTCGCTGGCACCGGAGGTGCTGTGATGCGACTGCGACAAGGTGACAAGGTGAAGGTCATCACCGGCAAGGACGCCGGTGTGGAAGGCCGCGTTGCCCGCGTGATCAACAAGAAGAACAAGGTGATCGTCGAAGGCGTGAACACGGCGCGCAAGCACCAACGACCGCAGGGCCAGACGATGCAGGGCGGCATCATCGACAAGGACATGCCGATCGATGCCTCGAACGTAATGATCCTCTGCGAGGACTGTGGACCGACGCGGATCGGCTACAAGGTCGACGACGACGGCATCAAGTACCGCGTGTGCGTCAAGTGCGGAGGTGAGCTATGAGCCCCCGTCTGAAGGACAAGTACCTCAACGATGTCGTCCCCGCGCTCGAGAAGCAGCTCGGCTCGGTGAACGCGATGCGGGTACCGAAGTTCACGAAGATCGTTGTGAACATGGGCGTTGGAGAAGGCGCCGTCGACTCCAAACAGGTCGACTCCGCCATGGAGGAGCTCGGGCTCATCACCGGTCAGAAGCCTCGTCTCAACCGCGCCAAGAAGTCGATCGCCGGTTTCAAGATCCGCCAGGGCATGCCGGTTGGCGCCTCGGTGACGTTGAGAGGCGACCGGATGTGGGAGTTCCTCGACCGGCTCATCGCTGTCGCCATTCCCAGGATTCGTGACTTCCGGGGTCTCAGCCCGAAGTCGTTCGATGGGCGCGGCAACTACTCGTTCGGTGTGACCGAACAGCTGATCTTCCCGGAGATCGAGTACGACAGGGTTTCAGACATTCGGGGAATGGACATCACGATCTGCACGACGGCAGAGACAAACGAAGACGCACGGGCGCTTCTCGATGCTTTCGGGTTCCCGTTCCGTCGACAGGACGCGAGGGTGTGAGGAACGCATGGCCAAGAAGAGTCTGATCGCCAAGTCGAAGAGAAAGCCGAAGTTCAAAGTGCGGGCGTACAACCGGTGCCGCAGATGCGGTCGCCCACGTGCGTACATGCGTGACTTCGGCATGTGCAGGATCTGCGTACGCGAGCTCGCGTCCAAGGGCGAACTGCCCGGTGTGAGAAAGGCCTCGTGGTAGCCATGATGACCGATCCCATCGCCGACATGCTCACGAGGATTCGCAACGCGACACAATCCGGCAAGTCCGAAGTGTCGCTGCCGTCCTCGAAACTCAAAGAACAGGTTGCCGGCATCCTGGCGTCAGAAGGGTTCATCGAGGGCTTCGAGACGCAGCAAGACGGCGCTCATAGAGACCTTGCACTCCGCCTGAAGTATGGATCGGACCGTACTCCGGTCATCAACGGCATCCGTCGTGTGTCGAAGCCGGGACGACGCGTCTACCGCGGCGCCGGAGACCTCCCACGGTCGCACGGAGGGCTCGGCGTACTGGTCGTTTCGACCTCGCAAGGCCTGCTGCCGGACCGGGAGGCGCGTCGGCGCCGCCTCGGCGGCGAGATCATGTGTGAGGTGTGGTGACATGAGTCGCGTCGGCAAAGCTCCGATTCAGATTCCGTCCGGCGTCGACGTGACCGTGCGCGGTCAGGCCGTGTCCGTCAAGGGTCCCAAAGGATCACTCGATCGAACATTCAGCGACAGAGTCCGTATCTCCGTCGAGGACGGCGTGGCGACGGTTGGGCGCTTCGACGATCAGCGCGAGTCGAGGGCGCTGCATGGGCTCAGTAGGGCGCTGCTCGCCAACATGGTCGTGGGCGTCAAGGACGGCTTCCGCAAGGAGCTCTCCATCGTCGGAATCGGGTACCGGGCCAATCTGCAAGGAAGTACCCTCGAGCTCCAGGTCGGATTCAGCCACCCGGTGAAGATCGAAGCACCCAAGGGGATCTCGTTCGAGGTTCCGAACCCGACACATGTGGTCGTGTCGGGCATCGACAAAGAGTTGGTTGGTCAGGTGGCCGCCGACGTCCGCAAGGTTCGTCCTCCCGAGCCGTACAAGGGCAAGGGGATCCGGTACGCGGACGAATACGTACGAAGGAAGGCCGGCAAGGCAGGAGTCGCCCGATGAGAGGTTCACGAGAAGACGCCCGTCAACGCCGCCATCGGCGCGTCCGCAAGGCGCTGCATGGGACGGTCGACCGGCCACGCCTGGTCGTGTTCCGCAGCAACCGGTACATCTACGCACAGCTGATCGACGACGATGCAGGACGGACCCTGGCGGCGGCCTCGTCACAGGAGAAGACGCTGCGCGGCGCGACATTGACCAGGGAGACTGCTGCTTCGGTGGGCGCACTGCTCGCCCAGCGAGCCGGTGAAGCGAAGGTGACCGACGTCGTGTTCGACCGCGGCGGGTACGCCTTCCATGGTCGTGTGAAGGCACTGGCGGACGCGGCAAGAGAAGCCGGACTCAAGTTCTAGGAGCAGATGATGGCGGAAGCGCAGCAACAACTCGACGAGCGAGTCGTACAGATCAACCGGGTCGCCAAGGTCGTCAAGGGTGGCCGAAGGTTCTCGTTCACGGCGCTCGTCGTCGTTGGAGATGGCCGCGGCAGCGTTGGTATCGGCTACGGCAAAGCCAAGGAAGTGCCGGCGGCGATCCAGAAAGGGATCGAGGAGGCGCGCAAAGCCATGGTCGCGATCCCGATGGCGGGGACCACGCTGATCCACGAGGTGACCGGGGTCCACGGCGCATCGAGGGTGCTCCTCAAGCCTGCGGCGCCCGGCACGGGGGTCATCGCAGGCGGAGCCGTCCGCCAGGTGCTCGAGGCAGCCGGCATCAGGGACGCCCTTGCCAAGGCTCTCGGATCTCCGACGCACCTCAACGTCGCGAAGGCGACGATGAACGGACTGCTCTCCCAGATGCGGCCGGAGCAAGTTGCCGCCGCTCGCGGCAAGCGACCTGAAGACATCGCTCCTCCCGGACTGCTCGCCGCATACCGGACGGCCGAGCTCAGGAAGGCCGGGGGTTCCGTATGAAGAAACTCAGTGTGACGCTCGTGAAGAGCTCGATTGGACAGAAGCCCAAGAACCGGGCAACACTGCGCAGCCTCGGGTTGCGGCGCATGCATCAGACGGTCCAGCACGACGACACCCCCGATGTGCGCGGGATGCTGCACAGGGTGCGGCACCTCGTCGAGGTGGAAGAGAGCAAGTAGGAGGAGGTCCCGGCGAAGCGATGCGAGCCGAGACTGGAGACTGACAATGGCTGACGAAGAGAAGATCACGAAACTTCAACTCCACCACCTGCGGCCCGCTCCTGGGTCCAAGCAGCCGAAGCGACGCGTCGGCAGGGGTGAGTCGGGGCGCCGCGGGAAGACGGCAGGGCGCGGGACCAAAGGCCTGAAGGCACGCAGCAAGCTGCGGATCGGGTTCGAAGGTGGGCAGATGCCCCTGACCCGCAGACTTCCCAAGCTGCGTGGATTCAAGAACCCCAACAAGGAGTACTTCGCGCTGGTGAACGTGGAAGCACTCGAGGTGTTCACGAAGGGCACAACCGTCACCCCCGACGAGCTGCGCGCACGCGGCATGGTCAAGAAGCGCGGGCGGGTGAAGGTGCTTGGCGAAGGCGCCCTCAGCAAAGCGCTGACGGTGCAAGCCCACGCCTTCAGTCGGTCTGCGATCTCCAAGATCGAGTCCGCCGGCGGCACCGTACAAGTCATCGAGCGCTGATCGAGTCATGCTTTCCATCTACCGCAACATGTTCAAGATCCCCGACCTTCGGGGAAAGATCCTGTTCACGCTGGGCATCTTCGCCGTGTACCGCCTCGGTGGTGCCATTCCTGTTCCAGGCGTCAACCTTCAAGCCGTGCACGACCTGGCACAGACCGGCCAGCAGGCGGGGATCATTGGCCTGCTGAACCTCTTCTCCGGTGGAGCACTGCAACGATTTTCCGTGTTCAGCCTCGGGATCATGCCGTACATCACGGCTGCGATCATCATGCAGCTGCTCGCCGTCGTGATCCCGAAGCTTCAGGCGCTGCAGGACGAGGGAGAGACGGGCCAGAAGGTCATCACCCAGTGGACCAGGTACGTGACCATCTTGCTGGCACTGCTCCAGTCCACCGGCCTCACGTACCTGTTCAGTCGGGGCACGCTCACCAACGGCATTTCACTCATTCCCAACTACACGCCTGCGCGGGTCGCCCTCATCGTGTTGACGATGACGGCCGGTACCGCATTCATCATGTGGCTCGGTGAGCTGATCACCGAGCGCGGTGTCGGAAACGGTATGTCGCTCATCATCTTCATCGCCATCGCCTCGAGACTGCCTGCCAACTTCGCATCGATCTGGGCCGGGACGCTCGGCTCGGGTCGTCCCGGTGGAGCATCGATCTTCGCGGTCTTCATCCTCGTGTTCCTCGTCCTGATCGTCGGAATCATCTACGTCGAGCAGGGACAGCGCCGCATCCCCATCCAGTTCGCGAAGCGGGTGCGTGGGCGGCGAGTCCTCGGCGGCCAGAGCACCTACATCCCGCTGAAGGTGAACACGGCCGGAGTGATTCCCGTGATCTTCGCCACATCGTTCATGTACTTTCCCGTACTGATCGCGACGGCCATCCCGACCGACAAGGGCGCCTTTCTCGCCGCGGTTCGGAACTGGATCAGCGTGAACATCGGCAACAGCCAGGGGACGAGCACGTTCTACATCATCCTCCTGTTCTTCCTGATCATCTTCTTCACCTACTTCTACACGGCCATCCAGTTCGATCCCGTACGTCAGGCGGAGCTGATCCAGCGACAGGGCGGGTTCATCCCCGGCGTGCGCCCGGGCAGCCAGACGTCGAGACACCTCGGTCACATCTTGAACAGGATCACCCTGCCGGGCGCGCTCTTCCTCGCCATCGTTTCAGTGCTTCCGGCGATCGCAAGTGCCGTGTTCAGTGTCTCGGTCGGGTTCTCCGGCGTGTCGATCCTCATCGTCGTCGGTGTGGCACTCGAGACGATGAAGCAGATCGAGAGCCAGCTCACCATGCGCAACTACGAAGGCTTCCTCACGTGACCAGGCGGTACCTCATCGTCGGACCTCCGGGTGTCGGCAAGGGGACGCAAGCCGATCTCATCGCGACGGAGTTCGGAATACCACACGTCTCGACGGGTGCGATGCTTCGGGAGCACGTTGCCAGAGGAACGGAGCTGGGCATCAAGGCCAAATCGACCATGGATGCCGGCAACCTCGTTCCGGATGATCTCGTCGTGGCCATGCTCGCGGAGCGCATCGCGATGGACGACGCCAGAGACGGGTTCATCTTGGACGGGTTCCCTCGGAACCTCGCCCAGGCAAACGCGCTGGACGACCTGCTCGCGGGGGGCCTCGATCTGGTCATCGCCCTGTCGGTTTCCGACGAGGAGGTTCTCCGGAGGATCACCGGTCGTCGGAGTTGCGCCAACGGCCATGTGTACCACGTCACCGACAATCCACCGAAGGTTGCGGGGATCTGCGATGTGGACGGTTTCGAGTTGTTCCAGCGCAGCGACGACACCGATGAAGTGGTGACGAACAGGCTCGCCGTGTACCGGGCGTCCACTGCGCCGCTGCTGGACTACTACGCCCGTATCGTTGCGGATGTCGATGGGCTCGGGACGGTCGAGCAGGTTCGATCGAGGGTGTTCGAGGTGATCGGTTCGTGATCACGATCAAGAACGAGCGAGAGTTCGGCAAGATGGCCGTCGCAGGCGCCACCGTGGCCGCCGTCCTGGATGGGGTGCGTGCGGCCTCGGCTGCGGGCGTGACCTTGAAGGAGCTCGATGAGCTTGCAGCCGAGATCATCAGGGATCGTGACTGCACCCCTTCGTTCCTCGGCTACCACGGCTACCCGGCGCACATCTGCACGTCGCCCAACGATGTGATCGTCCACGGGATTCCGTCGGAGCGGAGGCTCGTCGAAGGCGACATCCTCTCGATCGACGCAGGGGCGATCTTCGAGGGGTATCACGGTGACGCCGCGGCGACGTTTGCGATCGGGGAAGTCCCGGCGCACGTGCAGCGTCTCCTCGACACCACCGAGGCGGCCCTGTGGGCAGGTATCGAGCAGGTTCGGCCCGGTGCGAGGCTCGGTGATATCGGAAGTGCCGTCGAACAGGAGGCGAAGCGAGTCGGTTTGGGCGTTGTCCGTGAGTACGTCGGTCACGGGATCGGCCGCCAGATGCACGAAGATCCGCAGGTTCCAAACTACGGCAAGGCGGGAACCGGCGTGAAGCTGCGACGCGGCATGGCGATCTGCATCGAGCCGATGTTCAACCTCATGGGAGAGGGAACCATGGTGGACCCGGACGGCTGGACGGTGAGAACGGCCGACGGTAGTCTGTCAGCACACTTCGAGCACACCATCGCGCTCACGGATGGCGGAGTCCGGGTGCTGACGCAACAACCGGATTTGGGTGAGGGCGCCCATGGCGGCTAGCCTTGCTCTTCGGTCTGTCGGGGCCAGTTTCTAGGTTTCCTGTGGCAAAACAAGATGATGTAATCCGGGTGCAGGGGACCGTCCTCGAGACACTTCCGAACGCGATGTTCAGGGTGGAAATCGAAGGCGGGCTCGAAGTGCTTGCCCACGTGTCGGGCAAGATGAGGATGCGGTACATCCGCATCTTGCCCGGTGACAAGGTTGACCTCGAGTTGTCGGCGTACGACCCGACGCGGGGCCGGATCGTGTGGAGATACAGATGAAGGTGAGACCTTCTGTGAAGAAGATGTGCGAGAAATGCCGGATCATCCGTCGGCATGGACGCGTGTGGGTCATCTGCGATAACCCTCGACACAAGCAGCGGCAGGGGTGAGGAATGGCACGTATTGCGGGAGTCGACCTTCCGAGAGAGAAGCGAGCCGAGATAGGTTTGACCTACATATACGGTGTGGGTAGGACGCGTGCGCAGCAGATATGCGACGGCGTCGGCATCGACCCCGGCACCAAGATCCGTGATCTGACCGACGACGAGGTCGTTCGGATTCGTCGGTTCATCGACCAGAGCTATCGGGTCGAAGGTGATCTGCGCCGTGAGGTACAGCAGAACATCAAGCGGAAGATCGAGATCGGGACGTATCAGGGTGTTCGCCATCGCCGGGGTCTCCCGGTGCGCGGCCAGCGAACACACACCAATGGCCGCACTCGCAAGGGACGGCGCTCGGCGATCGCCGGCAAGAAGAAAGTCAAGAAGTAGTGGCGAAACAGCAGCAGAAGCGGGTACGTCGTCGGGAGCGCAAGAACATCGCTCACGGTCAGGCGCACATCACCGCGAGTTTCAACAACACGATCATCAATGTCACCGATCTCGACGGCAACACCATCGTGTGGACGTCCGGTGGGACGGTCGGTTTCAAGGGGTCGCGCAAGTCGACGCCCTACGCCGCGCAGGTCGCCGCCGAGGAGGCGGCCCGACAGGCAGGCGAACACGGTGTCCGCAAGCTCGACGTGATCGTGTCTGGGAGCGGTGGCGGCCGAGACACCGCCGTGCGGACACTTCAGAACATGGGCATGGAGGTCACGTTCATTCGCGACGTGACGCCGTTTCCACACAATGGCTGCCGGCCGAAGAAGCGGAGGGGCTGATGGCGCGCTACACCGGTCCCACACACAAACTGTGCCGCAGGGCACGACAGCCACTCTGCCAGTCCAAGAAGTGCGCCGTGGACCGACGGGCATACCCTCCCGGCGAGCACGGTCGTGGCCGCATCAGGGAGTCCGACTACCAGATCCAACTTCGGGAGAAGCAGAAACTGCGCGCGATGTACGGGG
The DNA here is from genome assembly GCA_964383535.1 of uncultured Acidimicrobiia bacterium. GTDB lineage: Bacteria > Actinomycetota > Acidimicrobiia > Spongiisociales > UBA4744 > CAYLHS01. Next base: position 22,562 of record CAYLHS010000010.1, on the reverse strand, counting down.
TGCTCGAGCGCCAGTTCAGGCGCTACTATCGGGAAGCCGCACGACAGAAGGGCATCACCGGCGAGAACCTGCTGCGGATCCTCGAGAGTCGACTCGACAACGTCGTGTACCGATCGGGATTCGCCCAGACTCGCCCTCAGGCCCGCCAGCTCGTGAACCATGGACATTTCGAAGTCAACGGCGCGAAAGTCGACATTCCTTCCTATCAGGTACGCGCCGGCGACGTCGTCACGCTGCGGGAACGGAGTCGGAACCTCATCGTCGTGGAGCATTCTGTCGAGACGGTCACCCACACGCTGCCAGAGTGGCTCGACATCGACGCCGACGTCCGAAGGATCGTCGTTCAGGACGTTCCGAACAGAGCGCAGATCGACACGCAGATCCGTGAGCAACTCATCGTCGAGTTCTATTCGAAGTAGGAGATCATCGTGCTGATCGTTCAACGTCCCCACATCGAAGAGCAGCCCGTCTCCGAATCGCGTTCGAGGTTCGTGGTCGAACCGCTCGAACCGGGGTTCGGGTACACCCTCGGAAACACCCTGCGCCGCACGCTCCTTGCGAGAATTCCCGGCGCCGCGGTCACAACCGTGCAGATCGAAGGTGTACAGCACGAGTTTTCGACGATCCCCGGTGTGGTCGAAGACATCGTTGACATCATCCTGAACCTCAAGCAGGTGGTGTTGCGTATGGAGGCAACCGAGTCCGCACAGATCATGTATTTGTCGGCGAAGGGCGCCGGCGAAGTGACGGCTGGGGACATCAAGGCACCGGCCGGTGTCGAGATCGTCAATCCAGACCTGCACATCGCGACGTTGTCATCGACAGGCAGGCTGGAGATCGAGCTGACCGTCGAGAGGGGTGTCGGTTACCGATCCGCAGAAAAGAATCAGGCGACCGAGGTCATCGGGATCATTCCGATCGACTCGATCTTCTCTCCGGTTCGCAAGGTCACGTATCAGGTCGAGCCGACGCAGGTCGGCCAGATGACCAACTTCGACCGGCTGGTGCTCGACATAGAGACCGACGGATCACTCGAGCCGTCGGAGGCGGTGTCATCCGCGGGAAAGACGCTGCGTGAGCTGCTCGGGCTCTTCGCCGACATCGGCGAGGGCGTCGGACTCGAGCTGGGCGACGTCGCCATCGCCGAACCTGCATCGCCGGATCTCGAGCTTCCCATCGAAGCACTGGACCTTTCGGAGCGTCCCCGCAACTGCTTGCGCCGCGCGCAGATCGAGACGGTTGGCGAGCTCGTGCAGAAAACTGCGGATGATTTGTTGAGTATCACCAACTTCGGCCACAAGAGTCTCGAAGAGGTCGTCGCGAAGTTGGATGAACTCGGGCTTAGCCTTACCGGCAGCTCCGAGTCCGGAGGTGTCTAATGCCGAGGCCGCGAAAGGGACCCCGTCTTGGGGGAAGCCCGTCCGCCGAGAAAGCCATGCTCGGCAACCTCGCGCAGTCACTCTTCGATGCGGAGAAGGTGACCACGACCGTTACCCGCGCCAAAGCGGTCCGCCCGCTTGCCGAGCGCCTGATCACGAAAGCCCGTCGCGGTGATCTTCATTCCCGTCGACAGGTGCTCAGAGTGATAGGCGACACCGAGGTGGTGACCAAGCTGTTCGACGAGATCGCCCCACGCTATGCCGATCGACCGGGCGGGTATACACGGATCGTCCGAGTCGGTCCTCGACGAGGCGACAACGCCGAAATGGCGATCATCGAACTGGTCTAGGCCGACTCGAAGAGCCGACCCAGGCTCGCTCCGCTCACCGTATCTCGTATCTCGTAGGCGGCCAAACGCGTCCAGACACTGCGGGGCGAACGTATCCGATACGAAGCACGAAACACGGGGTACGGGCGAGTCCCACCAGCGAGCGCACCGAGCTTCCCGATAGTGTGGGCTTCGGAGGGTGTCGGATGCAGCTGATCTTGGTTGGAGCCGGAGGAGTCACTCGAGATCTCCTTCGCGGTCTGGGTGAGCACTGGTCGGTGACGGTGATCGATGTCGACTCGCAACGTCTCGCGCTTGCAGCGAGCATTCGGCCTCTCGCAAGGGTCGTCGGGGACGGTTCCAGTCGCGTCGTGCTCGAACGGGCCGGCCTCTCGGATGCCGACGCCCTGGTTGCCGTGACCAATAGTGACCCCGTCAACCAGGAGGCGTGTCGCATTGCTCGCGAATCGGGCTTGCTTCGAGTCGTGTCGATCGCCGCCGACCCTGAACAGCTGGGCGCCTATCGCTCGCTGGGCATCTCCGCCTTCTCTCCGGATCGGCTGACCGCCAGGCGAATCGAAATCAACCTCGAGCCCCGTCGCATCGCATCGGCGGCGTTCGCCGACGGCATGGCCGAAGCGGTGGAGTTCCGCATCGAGCCCGACTCGCCCCTCGTCGGCCGTTCCCTGCAGGATCTCCACTCGACTCGTTCGCTCGTGGCTGCGGTCCTCCGCAGCGGAGAGCTGATCGTTCCCCACGGAAGCACGATGCTGAAGGCAGGAGACCTGGTTACGGTGGTCGGTGCCGCCGCCGACTACAGCGACATTGTGAGAGTGTTCACCGCGGGTACGGCTCAGTTCCCGGCCAGCTTCGGGCATCAGGTAGCGCTGTTGGTGGAGAGCGAGGCCGATCTGTCCGATCTGCTCCCCGAAGCCGTCCTGATGAGCCGCAACAGCGCGGCAGATTCGGTGCTCGTCCTGCATCCTCGCCTCGAGACCATCCCTCACAAGGCCCGCATGGAAGAGATCTCGTCCGTAGTCGGGAAGATCCCCGAGTACACGGACGAAGTCCGTCTCCGAGTCAGGCCCGTCGAACGAGGAGAGTCGTTTCGATCGGTGATCGAGTCGGAGAGTGTGGGCGTCGTCGTTGTGCGGGCACCGCAAGGACGGGGGTTGTCGCGTCGGCTGGAGCTGTCGAGATGCAGGAGACGGCTCAAGGGTCTGAGGAAGCCGGTCCTGTTCGCCGCCGGTCGAGCACCCTACCGGCACATCGTCGTCGAAGTCGGTGCGTCGGATACTGCAGGGCGCGCCGCGATTGATCTGACGTCGCACGGCAACACGAGGCTGATCGCTGTCGCGGCGATCCCACCACAGTTCATGGCCGGCGATGAGGCCCTGACAGAAGCGAGGCAGGAGGTCTCTCGAATCAGAGAGGAGGCCGCTGTCAAGGATGTCACGGTGAAGCGTCTCGTCCGGCGGGGCAATCCGGTGCGAATCATCACGGACGTCACGCACGGCGAGGGCCTGCTGGTGCTGCCGATGCCGGCGCGTATGCCCTCAGGGTCCAACCCCGGTCTCACGGGCCACTTCCTCCTCCGGGCCGGGACATCGGTGCTGCTGGTTCCTCCGGACGGAACATAGCAATGTCGCCCGAGCAGCTCGTCGCTCAAGAGGCACCGACCCTGATCCTGATCGCATCCGCGGCATTCGTGTTGCCACTGCTCTCGAAACGGCTCCGGGCTCCGGGAGTGGTGCTCGAGATCCTGTTCGGGGTGATGATCGGTCCTGTGCTGGGGATCGTGCAGGAGGGCCCGTTCCTGAACGAGCTGGGCGAACTGGGGTTGTTCCTGCTGATGTTCCTCTCAGGCTTCGAGATCGACCTCGGCATGTTCGATCGGCGCCGACCGCGACAGCTCTTCACCGGGCTCACAGTGTTCGCGCTCACCATCGTGACAGCGTTCGCTGCGTCCCGGGTGCTCGGCCATGGGTTCTTCGTGATGTTCATCCTCGCGACGACATCGGTCGGCCTCGTTGTCCCGACATTGCGGACCACGAGACGGATCTCGACGCCACTCGGTCAGATCATCCTGATGTCCGCCCTCCTGGCCGACTTCCTGACCTTGCTTGGTGTGACCGCCATGGCGGTCGTGGTCGAACATGGACTCACCGTTGAACTCCTCGACCTCCCGTTGTTCTTCGTGGCGGTGACCGTCGTGCTGTTGGTCGTTCGACGAACGGCGTGGTGGCGACCGGAGTGGTTCGGTCGCCTCTTCGACACTGACGATCCCGAGGAAGTCGGTATTCGGGGATCGCTCGCGCTGATGCTGGTCTTCGTCGGCCTGTCCCTGGTCCTCGGCATCGAACCCATTCTCGGGGCGTTTCTCGCCGGCAGCGTGTTTGCGGTCGTGTTCCCTCACCGCGGGGCTCTGGAGCAGAAACTGAGCGGGTTCGGCTACGGGTTCCTGATTCCGATCTTCTTCATCAATGTCGGCATTCGATTCGACCTGCACGAACTCGGTGATATCCGAGTTCTCGTCGAGTCTGCCGCCCTCATCGGCTTGGCGATACTCGTGAAGTTGATCCCTGCGCTTGTGCTCATTCGGAGGAGGCGACCTCTCCGCGAGGTCTTCGCTGCAGGCATGTTGCTGTCCGCACGGCTCAGTCTCATCATCGCCGTCGCGGAACTCGGTGTGGAACTCGGCATTATCGATCGGGTGCTCGAGGCGCAGATCATTCTGCTTGCCGGCGTGACCAGTACGCTCGCACCCGCCGCGTTCAGAGCGCTGTTGCCGAAACTGGAACCGCGATCAACTGAAACCTGACAGAACGCAGCCTGAGACGGCTCGAGAGCGTAAGGCGATCGCTCACCCAGAGCCGAAGGGAACCGAGAACAGCGATTCAGATCGTGAATCGTTCGACGGACATGGTGACCTCTGCGAGGCGATCCGGATCGGGTGCCACGCCGATACCCGGACCGCTCGGTACGCCGATCGTCCCATCGGGTGCGAGCACGAACGGATCGGTGATGTCCCGCTCGAAGTAGCGGGACGACTCGGAGATGTCGGACGGCATCGTGAAGCCGGGCAGGGCCGCGAGCGCGAGATTCGCCGCACGGCCCAAGCCGGTTTCGAACATGCCGCCACACCACACCGGCACGCCTCTGGCCACGCACAGATCGTGGATGCGGCGCGCTTCCAGATAGCCTCCAACTCTCCCGGGCTTGATGTTCACGATCGAGCAGGAACCCAGAGACAGCGCGAGACGCGTCGCCTCTGTCGAGGTGATCGATTCGTCGAGACAGATCGGTGTGTGGATCGTCCGGGCGAACGAGGCGTGGGTCACGAGATCCGCGAAGGGCTGTTCGATCATGGCGAGTCCGAAGGCATCCAAGGCGGAGAGGCGGGGCATCTCGGCGGGCCCGTAGGCGCGGTTGCCATCGACCTGGAGTGCCAGGTCGCTTCCGAACGCGTCGCGTACCGTCGCAACGGGCTCTATGTCCCAACCGGGCATGATCTTGAGCTTGACCCGCCGATACCCGCGGTCGACGTACTTCCGAACGGTCTCAACCAGCCTTGCCGCATCGCGGTCGATGCCGAGTGCCACGCCGACCTCGACTCTGTCGCGGGCGGCTCCGAGGAACGTCGCAAGCGATATCTGGGACGATCGAAGCTCGGCGTCGAGGAGGGCCATCTCGAGCGCAGCCTTGGCCATTCGATGTCCCTGTATCGATGCGAGAAGACGACCGAGCGTGAGTGCGGTGACGGTCGTCCCCGACAGCAGAGGGAGCAGGACGTCCCGGATGACGGCGTGCGCTCCTGAGACGTACTCGGACGTGTAGATGGGCTCGTTCATCGCGACGCACTCACCCCACCCCGTGCTGTCACCTGTGCCGACGGATACCAGGAGAACATCGCGATCGTGCTGGACTCCCAACGCGGTGCGGAACGGGGCAGCGAATGGCAAACGAATCCTGCGCAACTCGACATCCATCACGATCGACTGTACAGGCTCGCCGTACTTCGGATCGCGACTCAAGACACCGGAAACACATCCAGACGGTGCGGTATACGGCTCGCCCCGCGGTCTCGCCGCGGGCTGACGTCGCGTACGAGGCACAGGTACGGGCGGGTTGCGTCCGCCCTTCAGCGGGTGAGCGTGAGCACCAACGGGCCGAGCGCGATCAACACGGCGAGGATCAGGCCGAGGATCGCCCAATCGGGAAGGCTTTCCGTGTGGGGGGCCTCTGAGGGATGCATCGGCTCGAGCACTTCCCTCGCGCGGTCCTCGTCGACCGGATCGACGAGGAGGTAGACGGGCAGCGCTCCCGGATAGACGCCGCCGACATCGTCTCCGATGAGGAGCGCCTGGATTCCGTCTGCTTCGAGAGACGCACGCGCGAGCTCTGCTTCCGCCCGATGGCTGAACTCGGCGATGCGCTCCATAGGAGGACGATACCCAGAATGGACTGATACGGTGGCTCGGTGAACCTGGCAGACCTCCACACGGTCCTCGACACCATCGTGCCGTTTGACGAACGCGAGAACATGTACCTCGACCGTATCAGGTCATTGGGTATGCCCGACCCGTTCTCGCGGACCTGTTTCGACCCCGGACACGTCACGGCGAGCGGGTTCGTACTGTCTCCGGACCGGACGTCGCTGCTGCTGGTGTGGCATCGGAAGCTGGGTGCGTGGCTCCAGCCGGGCGGTCATATCGAATCGAGCGACGTGGATCTGATTGCCGCCCAGCGCAGGGAGATCGAGGAGGAGACCGGCCTGACCAACCTGGAGTGGCTGGGGCTGTTCGACGTAGACATCCACCAGTTTCCCGCCAGAGGCGCTGAGCCCGCCCACGAGCACTTCGACGTGCGATCTGCCTTCGTTGCCGGCACCTGGGACGTTGCGGCAGGAGACGGCGTCGACGAGTCGAAGTGGTTCGATCTGGATCAGCTGCCTGGAAGCGACCCGTCACTGATACGACCGGTCTCGAAGCTTCGCGCGCTCGGATCTGGGTAGATCTGCCCGCTGGTACGCTCCGTGAATGCTTCAACAGATGGTGCGCGCAGCGCGGCTCGACCGGCGGTTCTTCACGGAGCTGATCTTCGACGACTACGCGACCGGGAACGCTGTCATGGTGGTGGCGGCCTCTTACGCGCTGATTGCGCTCATGTTTGCGTTCGGGAGACCTCTACAGCTGTCTCTGATCGGCCTGCTCAGGCTGGTGTTGGGAGGGTTGGTCGGCTGGCTGGTCCTCGGAGGGGGACTGTGGGTCGTCGGTGTCAAGCTGTTCAACGGCAGTGCCCGCGGACAGACTGTCCTCAGACTCATCGGATTCGCCCACGCGCCGCTGGTGGTGTCCGCCGTGGGACTCCTCCTTCCGGCACCACTGGATACGGTGATTGTTGTCGTCGGCATCGTGTGGTTCTTCGTGGCCGTGGCATCGGCGATACGTGTGCTGTTCGACTTCGACCTCTCCCACGCCGCGAGTGCCACCTTGCTCTCGTTTGCCGTCTGGTGGGCGGCGGGCCTCATTGGGCTTGGCATCAACCTCACGGCGATTCTCGGACTGGGGTGATGTCCACCTATCGGCTGGACATCACCTACGACGGCACGTCGTTTCACGGCTATGCCCGTCAGCGTGACGTACGGACCGTTCAGGGTGTGCTGGAGGCCGCCTTGGCGAGGGCGATCGGTCCAGTCGAGACGACCGTCGCCGGCCGCACCGATGCCGGTGTGCATGCCCGGCAACAGGTCGTCTCCTTCGGCACCGAAACGACGGTCGACGTGGAACGGTTGATCCGTTCGCTCAACAGTCTTCTGCCGAACGACGTCGCGGCAGTTGCGTGCAGCGAGGTCGAGGACGGCTTCTCTGCACGGTTCACCGCACTGTCACGGAGTTACCGATACACGATCCTCAACCGGCCGGCACGCGACCCACTCCGGAGATCGACGACGTGGCACATCCCAGAGACCCTCGACGTCCAGGCGATGCAGCATGCGGCCGGGGCCTTCATCGGTGAGCACGACTTCGCGTCGCTGTGCCGTAAGGCGGAGGGACGCAGCACCATCCGGGAGGTTCTGGAGGCATCGTGGGTCCGTGACGGCGACATTGTCGAGTTCCGGGTGACGGCCACGGCGTTTTGTCATCAGATGGTGCGGTCGATGGTCGCGCTGTGTGTTGAGGTTGGTAGGGGCCGGGTCGACACCGGAGATGTAGTGGGGATCCTGGCCGCGCGTGACAGGGCGGCGGCAAAGGGGGCCGCACCGCCACAAGGCCTCGTCCTGTGGGGCGTCGGTTACCCGGTCGAGTAGGCGGCCAGGGCAGTTCGGAGCTCGGTGGTCTGCTCGGGTCCGGCAGTCTCGACCGCGATCCCGAGCTCCGTGGTGCCGAAAGGCAGCCCCGCCCCTTCCCTGCGGTGGTTGACCGTCAGCACGTTGGCTCCGAGGTCGGCGATGAGGTTCAGGACTCCTGCGAGCTGGCCGGGGATGTCAGGGATGAGCACACGGAACCATGCATATCGTCCGGCGGCTTCGAGCCCGTACCTGAGGACTTTCCCCACGAGCAGAGGGTCGATGTTGCCACCGGAGAGTACGACGACGATGGGATCCGGTGATGCCGGGAGGCGACCCTCCAGCAGTGCCGCGATTCCGACCGACCCCGCACCCTCGACCACCAGCTTGGCGCGTTCCATGAGCAGCATGACGGCCTGTGCCGCTTCGCGATCGTCGACGGTGACGATGTCGTGGACATACCGCTCGATGTGCCGGAACGCGAGTTCGGAAGGGACCGGCACCGCTATTCCATCGGCGACTGTCTGGTGGTAGGGAACCGAGAGGGGATGTTCCAGGCCACGCGACGCGGCATAGGGGGCGACCGAAGCGATCTCCACTCCGACGATGCGCACATCGGGCCGGTGAGCCGACACTGCTGCCGCCGTTCCAGAGATCAGACCGCCGCCGCCGACAGGAACGACGATCGTGCCGACACTGGGCAGTTGCTCGACGATCTCGAGTCCCAAGGTCCCCTGACCGGCGATGATGCCGGGATCGTCGAACGGATGGATGAACCGTGCGCCGGTTTCATTGGCGAAATGGCGCGCCGCCTCGACCGCCGCCTGGATGTCATCGCCTCCGAGGCGGACATCTGCCCCGTACGAGCGTGTGGCTTCCACCTTGGGTATGGCAGCCGACGAAGGCATGAAGATCGTCGCCGGGACCGCCGCGAGCTGTGCTGCGAGCGCGACGCCCTGTGCGTGGTTGCCGGCCGAGCCTGCCACCACGCCGGTGGGAGCGTCGAGCCCTGTGATCACGTTGGAGGCGCCACGGATCTTGAACGAGCCGGTCCGTTGGAGGTTCTCCGCCTTCAGCCAGACTTTCCTGCCCGTCATGCGCGAGAACGATGCAGAGTGCAGGAGGGGAGTGAGGATCGCGGATCCGGAGATGCGTTCCCGGGCCGCGGTGATGTCGTCCAGTGTGATCAGCTGCATGGAGTCAGGCTACCGGCGCCGCAGTCGCCGGCAGCGGTACTTGGTATTCCGTGCTTCGCGTTCTGTACTCGGTACTTGGTGTCGCGGCGCGACGTAGGCGTGAGGCAAAGGAGAGATCGGCACGGCACGAGATACGGGATATGGTTCTCTTCGCCGGAGACGAAGAGAACCTCGCCAATTGGCGATTGGGACGGCCTCCGTTTACCATGTGGCGGCTCCGAGACTCTCGGAGCCTCCCTTCGCGAGGTTTCCATGAGGCTGCAGAAGACGTATTCACCCAAAGCCGCGGACGTACAACGAGAGTGGTTCGTTGTCGACGCCGCCGACCTCCCACTCGGGCGGCTGTCGTCCGAGGTTGCTCGCATCCTTCGGGGTAAGCACAAGCCGATCCAGGCGCCGCACATCGACACCGGCGACTATGTGATCATCGTCAATGCGGAGAGGGTTCGGGTGAGTGGGAGAGACAAGATGTACTACCGGCACTCGGGGTACCCAGGGGGCTTGACCGAGGAGGGGCTCGAGTCATTGCGGGGCAGGCGTCCCGAGGAGATCGTGCGACGTGCAGTCCGCGGCATGCTTCCGAAGAACCGTCTGGGACGGCAGATGCTTCGCAAGCTCAAGGTGCATGCCGGTGCTGATCATCCTCACGGAGCGCAGATGCCCAAGGAGCTTTCGTTCGATATTCGAAAGGTGGAGTCCTGATGGCGAAGTTGCTGGTCCAGGCCACCGGTCGCCGAAAGGAGTCCGTTGCGCGGGTTCGTCTCTACGACGGAACCGGGGCGATCACACTGAACGGCCGACCGCTCGAGACCTACATGCCGACCATGGCGCAGCGCCTTCGGGTGCTCGCGCCGCTGCGAGAGGCAAACAGGGAAGGGCGGTACGACGTCAAGGCGTCACTGCATGGAGGCGGCACCACAGGTCAGGCCGATGCGCTGCGCCTTGGCATTGCCCGCGCGCTCATCGTCCTCGAACCGGAACTGCGAGCCACTCTGAAGAAGGCCGGGTACCTCACCCGTGATGCCCGGAAGGTGGAGCGGAAGAAGTACGGTCTTCGCAAGGCACGCAGAGCCCCGCAGTACACGAAGCGCTAGATGCTCGAGAGCGGCGACCGTCTGTTCGGTACCGACGGGATCCGCGGTGTCGCCAACACCGAACTGACGGCGGACCTCGCCCTCGCTCTTGGCCGAGCGACCGGTGAGGAGATACGTGGCGAATCCGTTCTCATTGGTCGCGACACACGTCGCTCCGGTGAGATGCTGTCCGAAGCGTTCCAAGCCGGTCTGCACTCCATCGGTGTCGACAGCCTCGACGTCGGCATTCTGCCATCGGGTGGGATCTCATATCTCGTCGCGGAAACGGGAGCCGCAATGGGCGCAATCGTGTCGGCGTCGCACAACCCCGCCATCGACAACGGCATCAAGCTGCTGGATCACCGAGGAGCGAAGCTCGCTGATCAGCGGGAGGATCGTATCGAGGCCAGGCTCCGCAAGGGAGGCCCGTGGACTCTCGCATCGGGCGATCGCGTCGGCACGCGTTTCGTGATGACCGATGCGGAGAATCGGTACCTGGCGTTCCTGAAGGACACGATGCCGTATTCGTTGAACGGCTTCAGACTGCTCCTCGATTGTGCGAACGGTGCTGCGACCAGGGTCGCTCCCGAGCTGTTCCGCAGACTGAGTGCCGACGTGGAGGCCATCTGTGCCGAACCGGATGGCACCAACATCAACGACGGTTGCGGCGCCGCCCATCCCGGCTTTCTCGCGGCCAAGTGCAAGGGGCGTATCGGGCTGGCGTTCGACGGTGACGCCGACCGGCTGATCGCCGTCGACGAGGATGGCGTGCCGGCGAATGGCGATGTGATCATGGCGATCATCGCCCGCCACCTGAAGAGAACCGGCAAGCTGCGAAAGAACGTGGTTGTCGCGACCGTCATGGCGAATCTCGGGTTCCGCAAGGCCATGGAAGCGATGGGAATCGAACTGATCGAGACCCAAGTCGGCGACCGATACGTGAAAGAGGCGATGTGGGATCGCCGGGCAGTCCTCGGCGGCGAGCAGTCCGGGCATGTCATCTTCTCCAACTTCGGCGAGACGGGTGATGGGCTCCTGACGGCCGTGCGGCTGCTTGAAGTCCTTGCGATCAGCGGCAAAGAACTGCGGGAGCTGCGAGCGGAGACGATCACCGAATTCCCCCAGATTCTGAGGAACGTTCGGGTCGCCGACAAGGGACGGCTGGCCGACGCCGACGTCCTGTGGGAGGCGGTGTCCTCCATCGAAGGGCGTCTGGCCGGCGAGGGCCGTGTCCTCATCCGGCCTTCGGGCACCGAACCCGTGGTCAGGGTCATGGTCGAGGCCCCCACCCGCGACGAGGCGGTCACCATCACCGACGAACTCGTTGCGATCGTTCGCCGCGAACTCGGCTGATCCGGGCAACCCGTACCTTTCTCCGAGCAGGTATCCTTCAACCTCGAGATCGGCACGGGATCTTCAGCGCCAGGCCCTTCGGGGTGACGAGGAAGAGGGAGTATCGAGACATTCGGCGGATGCCCTCTCGGCGCCCACGGTCGTGACGAAACGGTACAAAACCCGGGGGAGACCCCGGAACAGAATCCGTTTCCAAGTGGGAGATGGGTTGGACCCGTCTGGTGCCGGTCTCCAACAGAGAAGGAGACAACATGTGCGGCATCGTCGGATACGTGGGTCCGCGCCGAGCCCAAGACGTCCTTGTTTCGTCGCTTCGCCGACTGGAGTATCGCGGGTACGACTCGGCCGGAATCGCCGTGTCGGACGGATCGACGATCTCGATCCGAAAGGCGGCAGGCAAGCTCGACCGTATGGCGGCGCTCGTGGAAGCCGACCCGCTCGACGGTTCGATCGGGATCGGCCACACGAGGTGGGCGACTCACGGTGTCCCCAACGACATCAACGCCCATCCGCATTTCGACCAGAGTGGCGAGTTCGTCGTCGTGCACAACGGGATCATCGAGAACTTCCTCCAGCTCAAGGATGAGCTGTCCGAGTCCGGTCACGCGTTCGTGTCCGACACCGACACCGAAGTGCTCGTTCATCTGATCGCCGACGAGTACGGCGGCGATCTCGGCGAGGCGGTGAGACGGGCAGTCGCCCGAGCAGAGGGAGCCTACGCGCTGGTGACGATGAGCGCGAAGGAACCCGACAAGATCGTCGCTGCCCGCATGATCAGCCCGTTGGTCGTCGGTGTGGGAGACGGGGAGATGTTTCTTGCGTCGGACATCCCCGCGATCCTTCCCTACACCGACCGCATGATGGTCGTCGAGAACGGTGAGATGGTCATGTTGACCGCGGACGGAGTGACGATCCAGACGCTCGAAGGCCGGCCGGTCGACCGTGAACCCCAGCAGATCACATGGACGGTCGAGCAAGCCGAGAAGGCGGGCTTTCCCCACTTCATGCTGAAAGAGATCTACGAACAGCCTGGCGTCATCGACGAGACCCTGCTGGGTCGACTCCGTCGAGACGGTTCCGTTGGTTTCGACCAGGTGAGCTTCCCTGCAGGGTTCGCGCAGGAATTGTCGAAGGTGTGGATCACCGCATGTGGCACCGCGTACAACGCCGGTCTCGTCGCTCGAGAGGTCCTCGAGAAGACGCTGAGGCTGCCGGTCGAGGTCGAGTACGCCCACGAGCTCCGCTACCGCGATCCCCTCATCGATCCGGGCACACTCACGATCGCAATCAGCCAGTCTGGCGAGACGGCGGACACACTGGCCGCGGCCCGCCTCGCGAAAGACCGCGGCTCGCGTCTGCTGGCGATCACCAACGTCGTCGGATCCACACTGAGCAGAGATGCCGACGACGTGCTCTACACGAGAGCGGGTCCGGAGATAGCCGTTGCTTCCACGAAGGCCTACGTGGCAATGCTCATCGGCGAGTACCTGCTCGCGCTCGCGCTGGGTCGAGAACGAGGAACGATCGCCGCCGAGCGGGCGGAGATGCTTGCTGCGGAGCTGTGGACCCTGCCGGACAAGGCGGGACGGGTCATCGAACACGACGCAGCGGTTGCCGAGATCGCCAGGCGTTTCGCCGATACCACCGACGTGTACTTCATCGGGCGCGGGCTCGACTACGCGGTAGCGACGGAAGGCTCGCTGAAGCTCAAGGAGATCTCCTACATGCACTCTGAGGCCATGCCGGCCGGGGAGTTGAAGCACGGGACCCTTGCGCTGGTCACCGAGGGAACCCCTGTGGTGGTCATCATCACCCAGCAGCATCTGTACGACAAGACGATCTCTGCCGTGCAGGAAGTCAAGGCGAGGGGGGCACATGTTCTTGCCCTCGCCTACGACGACGATCCTCAGATCGACAAGTTCGCCGACGAGGTGCTGCGGATACCCAGAACAGTCGACTTTCTGTCCCCGGTGCTGTCGATCATCCCACTTCAGCTCCTGGCCTATCACGCGGCGCGCGTGCTCGGTCATGACATCGACATGCCTCGCAACCTGGCCAAGAGCGTGACCGTCGAGTAGCCCCAGCGTTCCTCCGCCACTGCTGTAGCGTGACCTCATGAGGATCGTCGGCCTTGGTATCGACTTGGCGGAGATCGACCGGGTCCAGCGGCTGCTCGACAAGTACCCGCGGTTCCCGGAGCGTTGCTTCACGGAACACGAACGGGCCTACGCGTCGCGGTATGCGTCACCGGCGAGTCGATTCGCGGCTCGTTTCGCCGGCAAGGAGGCGGTGATGAAGAGCCTCGGCGTCGGATGGCGGCACGTCTCGTGGAAAGACATCGAAATCACGGGTGGTGGGCAACCAAGGGTCAACCTGAGCGGCAGAGCGCTTGCCAGAGCCCGCCAGATCGGTGTGACCGAGGTGCTGGTGACGATCACCCACACCGACGACACCGCGATGGTGTTCGCGATGTCGCTCGAGCAGGACTAGCAGTCCGTCGTCGACGCTGCTGACGGCCGGAAGGCGCGGCCGCGTACCTCCCCGTCCCTGCTGCCACGAGGTGCGCCTGGGTGTGTGCCATCGGCGAGACTCGTCGTGGAGCATCAGCAACGTCGCAGGACAGAGTGCTAACGGAGGCGGGCCCGAAGCTCCTCGATCTTCGCTCGAAGCGCGGGCACGTCGTTCCACTGTTCGTGGATCGAACGCAGATAGTGCACGTCTGCAGGTTCGAGGCCGCCACCGGACGGGCTGCCACCGCCGAGCGAGGCCTTCGTCTTCTTGATCTTCTGTGCCTCGAGCGCCGCGAGTCTTCGTCCCAGCGCGTCGAGTTCCTCCTCCAGCATGGCTCTGCCCTCGGGGAGCCGGGTGAAGAGGTCGCGCGCCTGCTCCCTCAACGTTGTCTGTTCGGACTCCAGTGCCTCGCGCCGCGTCCGGTCGGACTCGCCGACGAGTTGGCCGGCGAGTTCGGCGAGTCTGGCCCGCACCTCGTCGAGCGTCATGAGGGCAAGATAGTCCTCAGTCCTGAGTCTTGAGTCTTCAAGATCCGGGTGTCCGAAACGAGACACGTTGGTGACGACTGACGACCGAGAACCGCGAGCTAGGTACCATCCCTAGTGATGCAGCCCGTACTCACGCCGGCAGCTTCAGCCCGCTTGGACGCGTCATCGCCCGCGCCGGGCCCCGTCCTCATGGAACGGGCAGGCCTCGGTGTGGCGCTCGCTGCCGTTGAGATGGGGGCCGGCTATGGGACAAACGTCACCGTTCTCGCAGGCCCTGGCAACAACGGTGGGGATGGGTATGTCGCCGCCCGGTATCTACGCCAGCGCGGCGCTGCCGTGACCGTACGGGCCCTTGCCGAGGCGAAGAGTGACGACGCCCTCTGGGCCGCCGGCGAAGCGCTCACCGCTGGTGTGCCGATCCGGCCGCTTGGGTCGCCGGTGACGACCGACCTGATCATCGACGCCCTGTTCGGTTCGGGCTTTCGCGGGGTGCTTCCCGAGGCCGTCGTTCCGTGGACGGAGAAACGAGCTCCGGTACTCGCCGTCGACATTCCAAGCGGCCTGGATGGAACCACGGGGGATGCGCAAGGCCCGGTCTTTCATGCCGCCACGACGGTCACGTTCCACTGCCTCAAGGTCGGCCAGCTCATCGGGGTCGGGCCGGACGTGTGCGGTCATCTGAAGATCCACGACATCGGCCTGGATGGGGGCGACGCCGAGTTCTTCCTCGCAGGTGAGGCGGACGCCCCCAGGCCTTCCCGATCACGCACTGCTCACAAGTGGTCGGCGGGTTCCGTGTTGGTCGTCGGTGGCTCGCCAGGGATGACCGGTGCTCCTCTCCTCGCCGCCCGGAGTGCTCTGCACGCCGGCGCAGGTTCCGTCTCGATCGCGACGCCCGGCGCGCTCCGGTCGGTCTATGCCGGCGCGGCCCCTGAGCTGCTGAACGTGGCAATAGGCGATGAATCCCGGTTCGAGGCGAACGATGCCGAAGCGGTCGCTGTCGCCGCGAAACGGTTCGATGTCCTTGCCCTGGGCCCCGGGCTGGGCCCTGACCGGAACGAGTTCGTCTCCGCCCTGCTCGAACGATGGGATGGACCACTGCTCATCGATGCCGATGGTTTGAACGGGCTCGAGGGTCCCGGTGCGCTCGCTGCGCGGGTCGCTCCGACCGCGATCACACCCCATGCCGGTGAATTCTCTCGCCTCACCGGTGAGGAGCCCGACTACCGGCACGCTGCAGATCTCGCGACCGCGACGGGCGTCGTCGTTCTGCTCAAAGGATCGCCGACGTTCGTAATGGGTGACTCCCGGTGGGTCGTCACCACCGGCGGTCCCGAACTCGCGACCATCGGCACTGGCGATGTGTTGACCGGTCTGCTCGCTGCCTTGTGGGCTCGCGGGCTCGATGCTGAGACCGCGGCGAGATCTGCCGCCTACTGGCATGGCCGTGCGGGAAAGCTCCTCGCAGCGCGACAGGCCGTGACCGCCGACGTACTCGCGCACGAGGTGGGAAAGGTGGCATGGTGAGGCCGTCCTGGGCGGAGATCGACCTCGACGCCGTCTGCGACAACGTTCAGGTGATCTCCGAGACTGTCGCACCGGCAGCGGTCTGCGCCGTGGTCAAGGCCGACGCCTACGGGCACGGGGACGTTCCCGTCGCCGAGGCCGCATTGGAGGCCGGTGCCGATCTCCTTGCGGTAGCGCTCGTCGAGGAAGGGATTCGACTGCGCGAAGCTGGGATCGAAGCGAAGGTGTTGCTGTTGTCGGAACCTCCGATCGCTGACGCCGCCGAGATCGTGCGATGGGGGCTCACCCCGACCGTGTACCGGCGGGAGTTCACCGAAGCACTCGCGGAGGCCGCGAGCCGTCCGATTTCCGTCCATGTGAAGGTCGACACCGGCATGCATCGGGTAGGGGCAACACCGGAGGACGCGGTCGATCTGGCTCAGCGCATCACCAAGGACTCCCGATTGAGCCTGGAGAGCGTGTGGACCCACTTTCCGGTCGCCGACGAAGACGACCCGTTCACTCGGATTCAGATCGATCGCTATACGGCGTTGATCTCCGAGCTCTCGGACCTCGGCATCGACGTACCCATTCGCCATGCGGCAAACACGGCGGGTGCGATCCGGTTTCCCGAAGCGAGGTTCGACATGGTGCGCATCGGTCTCGGTATCTACGGCATCAACCCCGCTCCCGGTGTGGTTCCGGACATCGGTCTTCGGGCCGTGATGCGGATCGTCTCGGCCGTGTCAATGGTGCGCAGATACCCGCCAGGAACCCGCCCTTCCTACGGGCGTAGAAGAGCGCTCGACAGGGAAGCGACGGTCGCCACCGTTCCCATCGGGTACGCGGACGGGCTTCCCCGGTCGCTCTTCGAGGCCGGCGAGGTGCTGATCGGAGGGTATCGGCACCGGTTTGCCGGCAACGTCACGATGGATCAGATCCTCGTCGACATCGGCGATACCCCCGTTACGGCAGGCGACGAGGTGGTCCTGATCGGCCGCCAGGGGAGCGAAGAAATCACTGCGACCGACTGGGCGATACACATGGGAACGATCCCGTATGAAGTCGTCTGCCAGATCGGCCCCCGATTGCCAAGGAGGTACGTGTGAGTTCTATCACCGACGTCGCCGGGATACGCGTTGGTCATTGGACGGACGCACAAGCCCGAACCGGCTGCACGGTCATCTCGCTCCCCGAGCCAAACGTCACTGCGTTTGAGGTCAGAGGGGCGGCGCCCGGGACGAGAGAGACGGCGCTGATGACGCCCGGTATGAGTGTCGAAAGTGTGCAGGCGATCCTGCTCACGGGAGGGTCGGCGTTTGGGCTTGCCGCCGCGGATGGTGTCATGCATGCCCTCGAAGAGGAGGGGCGGGGTCACCTCACCCCGTCAGGACCCGTGCCGATCGTTCCTGCGGCGGTGATCTACGATCTCCTCGTCGGGGACTCGTCCGTTCGACCGGGTGCCGAACAGGGTGCCGCCGCATACCACGCCGCATCCGATCGTCCCGTCGAGGCGGGCCCTATCGGTGCCGGGACAGGTGCGATGGTCGGAGGTTGGCGAGGCGCGTTCCAGCCGGGAGGGTTGGGTTCGTTCTCGATCCGTGTGGGGCAGGTAACCGTTGGTGCACTCGTGGTCGTCAACGCCGTCGGAGACGTCTTCACGCTGGAGGGAACACCTCTGACGGGCGGCCGGCCGGTGCCGGACGGCCCGGATCCCACGCCACCGACCCGGACGAATACGACGCTCATCGTCGTCGCGACCGATGCCGAACTGACGAGGAACGAGCTGACCAGGGTTGCGGTACGTGCCCAGGACTCGCTCGCGGCATGCGTCAGACCGACACACACCCGATATGATGGCGATGCCGCATTCGCGGTCTCCTGCGGGAACGTCATGGCCGACGTTGACACGGTCGCGGAGGGGGCGTTCGCGGCGACAGGACGCGCGATCGAAGCAGCGCTGGCATGGCGGACGACGACAGAGGACACGTGACAAGCGAGGCACTGCGAGAACTCGGCGAACGCGCCCGGCAGTGCACGGCCTGCCGTCTCGCCGACACGAGAACGACCGTTGTGTTCGGCGACGGGTCGCCGGATGCTCGCGTCATGTTCGTCGGAGAGGGACCGGGACGAAACGAGGACCTGCAAGGGGTGCCGTTCGTCGGAGCTGCCGGCCAGTTGCTCAACAGGCTGCTAGGTGAGATCGACCTTCGACGCGAGGATGTCTACATCGCCAACGTGGTCAAGTGCCGCCCGCCGGGCAACCGTGACCCACGGCCAGATGAGATCGAAGCCTGCAAGGGGTTCCTCGCCGAACAGATACGCATCATCGATCCGGACGTCGTCGTGACGCTGGGCAACTTCGCCACCAAGCTGTTGCTCAAACAACAGGCCGGAATCAGCAGGCTGCGCGGTCACGCGTATCCCTGGTGGAACCGCACCGTCGTCCCGACGTTCCATCCCGCGGCGGCTCTTCGAGGTGGCCAGTCGGTGCTCGATCGGATGCAGGAGGACTTTGCGCTCATCGAGTCTGTACTGGCAGAGTCGGCCGAAGTCGAGACTCTCGAGCCCGAGACTCCCGAGCCCGAGCAGATGGGGTTGTTCTGATGGAGATCACCTCGACGTCCGAATTCGAGACGCGAACGGTGGGGCGGCGTCTCGCAAGCCTCCTGAGACCGAATGACGTCGTTCTCCTGAGCGGTGGCCTGGGCGTCGGGAAGACGGCCCTCGTTGCTGGTCTCGCCGAGGGGTTGGGGATCGAAGAGGCGGTGACGAGTCCGAGTTTTGTGCTCATTCACACATACCGAGGGGGGTTCATACCGCTCGTCCACGCCGATATCTACCGGCTCGGCACCTTGAACGAACTCGCCGACCTCGAGCTCCTTGATGAGGCCGACGGGGCGATCCTCGCGATCGAGTGGGGCGACGCCATCGTCGCCGCACTGCCGGAGGATTACCTCCTGATTCGCTTCGTCGTGCACGGCGAAGGAACGCGCACGATTTCGTTCACTGGACACGGGGTCCTGTGGGAGAACCGCCGCATCCAGGACGTCCTCCAGTGAAGCTCCTTGCCATCGAGACAGCGACGCCTGCATCGTCGGTTGCGCTGGGTGAAGGCCGTGTCGCCATCGCCTCTGCGTCGAAAGTCGATCGCCGTGGGCACGCGGGATTCATCGTCTCGGCGCTCGACTACCTGTTCGATCAGGCAGGGTGGGTGCCGTCCGATGTCGATGCGATCGCCGTGGACGTGGGTCCTGGGCTGTATACGGGCATCAGAGTCGGATTGGCGACAGCCCAAGGGCTGGCATCGAGTCTCGGCGTTCCTCTGGTCCCAATCGTGTCCCTCGATGCCGTCGCACTCGGCGCGACCACAGGACACCGACACATCTGGTCGGTTGTCGATGTCCGTCGCGGTGAGGTCGCGGTCGCGTCCTACCAGCCGGTACCCGGTGGCGTCGTTCGAGACAGCGAGCCGAGGATCGTTCGCCCGGACCACCTGCGGGCACTCCTCGAGTCGGATCCGACAAACGCACTCGTCGTCGGCGATTGGGAAGTACTGCACGAGACGGTGCTTCGTGGCCTTCACAGGGTCAAGTCGGGCCGGCCGCGGTATCCGTCGGCGCAGGCGCTGCTCGGTCTGGCCGTCGGACCCGTCGAGCGTCAGGAGTTCCCTTCGAGTCGCGATGTGCGGCCTCTGTACCTGAGAGAACCCGACGTCAACATCGGATGGACCGAGTTCCGCAAGGAGGGGCCGTGGTCGCAGTGATGGAGATACGTCCGATGGTGCCCGAGGACCTGCCTGGCGTGCTCGAACTCGAGCGGGCGTCGTTCTCGCAGCCGTGGGACGAAGCGATCCTCCAGACCGAAGTCATATCGGACAATCGCGTCTACCTGGTCGCCGAGTCTGATGGAGCGATCGTTGGGTACGGCGGGCTGCTTCTCGACGAGGACGAAGCACACATCGTCACGCTCGCCTCGTCGGTTCAGCGACAAGGACTCGGCACCAGGCTGATGCTCGGCCTCGTCGACGCAGCGCTCGATCAGGGCGCCCATCACCTGACGCTGGAGGTCAGAGTGTCCAACAAGGCCGCACAGGACCTCTACCGCAAGTTCGGGATGGTGCCTGTCGGTGTCCGTAGCGCCTACTACGGCAACGAAGACGCGCTCGTCATGTGGGTCCACGACATTTCCGAGCCTGAGTATCGGGCAAGAGTCGAATCGATTCGAGAGGGGCTGCGATGAGCGGCGGACCGGTCGTGTTGTCGTTCGAGACGAGTTGTGACGAGACGAGCGTCGCCGTCGTTCGGGGTACCACCATCCTCTCCAACGTCCTCGCATCCCAGACGGAGATCCACGCCAGGTTCGGCGGAGTGGTACCGGAGGTCGCGGCACGCGCTCACGTCGAGTCGATCAGGTCGCTCACCCATAGGTCGCTGGTCGAGGCCGGCATCCATCCGGACGACCTCGATGGTGTCGCTGCTACCCAAGGCCCAGGACTGGTCGGCGCTCTTCTCGTCGGGTTCCAGTTCGGCAAGGCGACGGCGTGGGCCCGTGGCCTGCCATTCGTCGGTATCGACCATATGGAGGGGCATCTGATGGCGCCGCGACTCCAGCATCCGGACTTCGACCCGCCCGCGGTCGTGGTACTCGCCTCCGGCGGCCACAGTCAGATCGTCCACGTCGCGCGATGGGGCGAGTATCAGGTGCTGGGTCAGACGATCGACGACGCGTCAGGTGAGGCGTTCGACAAGCTCGCCCGATTCATGGGGCTCGGCTATCCGGGCGGGCCGGCGATCGACGAAGCGTCGGATGATGGCGATCCGACCACGATCTCCTTCCCGAGGGCCCTTCCCGATCGTCGGTACGACTTGTCGTTCTCCGGGCTCAAGACATCGGTGGTGACGTTCATCGAGAAGTCGGCCGCCGAAGGCACACTTCCACCGCTGGCCGATGTCGCCGCCTCGATCCAAGAGGCCATCGTCGATGCGCTCGTCGCCAAGACGTTCAACGCAGTCGAGGACACGGGGGTCGGGACCGTGGCCGGTGGGGGAGGAGTCCTCTCGAACCGGCGGCTCAGAGCGAAGATGCAGGCGGAGGCGGATCGTCGCGGGGTCCGATTGCTGCTCCCTGATCCTGTGCTGTGCACCGACAACGCGGCGATGATCGGTGCTGCCGGTGCGTTCCATCTCACAGAGGGCGACTACACCGACTGGGGATCTTCGGTCGATCCCTCCATGGCACTGTGAACGGCAAGGGGTTCGTCATCGGCCGTGTGCACGGCATTCCGATCAGTGTCGACGCGTCCTGGCTGATCATCTTCTTTCTCATCTGGATGTTCTTCTGGACGGAACTCGTTTCGGCCGGCGGCGGACCGGAGGCGTCACAGAGCGGTGTGTGGATCGGTGCCTTTGTCGGCACGTTGCTGTTTTTCGGCAGCGTCGTCATGCACGAGTTGAGCCACTCTCTCGTCGCTGTTGGTCGTGGCATCCCCGTGAAGCGGATACGCCTGTTCGTGTTCGGTGGCGTGTCGGAAATCGAAGAAGAGGCAACAACCCCCGGCACCGAGTTTGCCGTCACGATCGCCGGTCCCCTCGCATCGGTGGTGCTTGGTGCGATGTTCTACGGGTTCTCGTTGCTGTTCGCCGACGGCACGCTCGTCGATCACCTCTCGAAGCAGCTCGCCTGGATCAACGTCATCCTGGGCGTCTTCAACCTGGCACCCGGATTCCCCCTCGACGGGGGACGTGTGCTGCGGTCCATCGTGTGGCGGATCACGGGGGACATCGACAAGGCGACGAAGGTCGCCGTCACGGGCGGCCGCGTCGTCTCCATCGCCATGGTGGTGGTTGGGGTGATCTCGCTGCTCACCAGGGGCAACCTCGGCGGCTTGTGGTGGATCGTGCTCGGGTGGTTCCTCTTCCAGGCCGCAGGCTCTGCGCAGCTCCAGATGGAAGCGAAGCGGACCTTGAAGGGGGTCACCGCAGGCCAGTTGATGACTCCTACTCCGGTTGTTGTCGACGGCGACACGAACCTCCAGAACCTGTTCGACGACTACTTCATGCAGCACAACTACTCGTCGTTTCCGGTTGTTCTCTCAGGCAGAGTCCGAGGAATCGTCAGCATGCGCCAGCTCCGAGACGTGGACCGCTCTCGTTGGTCCACGGTGCGGACATCGGAAGTCATGCGGATGCTGGAGCCGGAAGACATCGTGTCGGCGGATGTGGATATCGAGTCGGTCATCCCCCGTCTGTCGGGGGAGGGTCGCAGGGTCGTAGTGGTCAGTGAAGGGCGACTCGTAGGCATCATCTCGGCGTCGGACATCGCCCGCTGGATCCAGCGGCACAGGGTGTGAACGCCCTGAACGACGATTAGCACTCTCGTCGGGCGAGTGCTAGGCTTTAGCAGTCAAGCAACCGGAGTGCTAAGGCAACTCGAAGG
>CAYLHS010000009.1:0-37460 GCA_964383535.1 uncultured Acidimicrobiia bacterium | reverse complement strand
GGAGGCGGACGGGAATCGAACCCGCCGGGGACCTTTCGACCCCCCACCGGTTTTGGTGTCTGGTGGGGATTGTCGGGGGGCCTTGGGCTCTCCGGTCTGAGTAGTGGCGGAGGCGGACGGGAATCGAACCCGCCGGGGACCTTTCGACCCCCCACCGGTTTTGCTGTCTGGTGGGGATTGTCGGGGGGCCTTGGGCTCTCCGGTCTGAGTAGTGGCGGAGGCGGACGGGAATCGAACCCGCCGGGGACCTTTCGACCCCCCACCGGTTTTGAAGACCGGGGAGCCCACCAGGCGCTCGGTCGCCTCCGTTGAGAAGGCTAGTGGCCACGCCGACCTGCAATCTCAGAACGGCTGCCCCGCGGTCGCGCTTCGGCTGTGGCTCAAAGGACCGACGCCTGTGAGCGGAGTGTGTCATTGGCTGCCTCGCGACCCGGGGTAACCTTCGCGGCACCGATGAGAACGTTTGCAGTACTCGTCCAGCAGGGGCGTGCGGCCACGGGGTTGAGCCACCAGCGGATCGCTGAACTGGTCGGGCGCGCTCCCTCGACGATTCGCGGATGGGAGTGGGGAAGGAGCGAGCCGACGGATCCTGAAGTCGTCATGGCGCTCGCCGCGGTGTTGGATCTTCCGGAGGACGAGCTGCTCGAGAGCGTCGGGCTCTCTCGTCCTTCTGGTTCGCTCGGAGGATCATTTGCGGATCTGGCTCCTGCGGACGTGGGGCCCGATGAGGTCGTGGCGGACCAAGGCGTCGAGGCCTCCACGGCTGGCGGCACGTCTGCGGATGAGGACGTCCCGCCGGAAGCCGGCGAGGGTGAAGAGGCCCGTTCGGGGTTCGCCGAGTCGGACCGGGCGGCGGGCGGGACCGACGCGGTTTCGTCGGTTGCCGCCGCGAAGTCGGAGGCAACCGAGATCGTCGAGCAGGCTCCCGATGAGGGTGCCGAGCAGCAGCGAGACTCGCGGGCCATGCCTGAGTCCACACCGCGGGTGGTTCGCGCCGAAACGCATCGAACCAGCATTCCTCCGCAGCCGCTTCTGGTTCCGCCGGCACAGCGGTCCTACCTCGAGGACCAACGACAGATGACCACGTACCGGGTTCGGGCGTTTCTGACCTTCGCGATCCTCGTGGTGCTGCTCCTGCTGGTCGAGTGGGGGCTGCATGGCGCGACCCACTCGCTGAAGGATGCGCTGTCTGGTCTCCACCCTTGACGTGATCTCACGTTGGGTGATATAACGACTACTGCTGGTGGTCGGACTGGGACCGGAAGAAGGGCGCGTTCTGGTGATACCGTGGGAGGACTGGGATCCAGTCATGCAAGAGGACTACCTGGCTGAGATCGACCTGACGCTTGACGAGGAGCTCATCATGGAGATCCGCCGGCAGGTGCTCGACAAGACTCGTCGTCGGGACGTCAAGCCCCGATCGCTGTCTTGACGGCGAGGCCGACACAGGCGAGGGCCGACACGATCAGGATGCCTCGCCTGAGCGCTGCACCTTCCACGCGACCGGTCAGGTAGCGGCTGAAGAACAGCCCGAGAGCTACAGCGGGGAGGAGGAGTAGGGCGGTCATGAGATCCTGCCGGTGGATCTGGCCGGCGATGCCGAGGGTTGTGAGATTGATGGTCAAGCCGATCGTGAAGATCGCCGCGAGGCTCGATCGAAGGGTGGCGCCGGCCTCGTTGCGGTAGAGGAGGGCGAGTGGGGGGCCGCCGATCGCCGATGTGGTTCCGCTGATGCCCGAGAGGACGCCCGCGACGAGCTTGTTGACCGGCGTGAGCTTGATGCTGTAGCCGGCAGCGAGCGCGACGACCGCTGCCAGCACCACTCCCGCGATGAGGCCGTCGAGAGCCCGCTCCGAGACGTTGGCGAGCAAGACCGCACCAATCACGGCGCCTGGGAAACGGCCGGCGATGATCCAGCCTGCGCCCCTCAGATCGAGGCTGCTGCGTTCGCGGTAGGCCATGAAGATGGTCAGTGGAGCGACCATCATCAGCTGCGGGATCGGTGTGAGCCCTGGGTACAGGAGCGTGAGGATCGGCACCGAGATGACCGAGAACCCGAATCCCACGGTTCCCTGGAGTGTGCTGGCAGCCACCGTCACGATCAGGGCGATGATGATGACCGGGGTCGGGTACATGTGGAGCAGTATCCCAGGGACTCAGGCGCGTAGCGCCCGTTCGAGGTCGTCGACGAGGTCGTCGATATGCTCCAGTCCCACCGAGAGGCGGATCAGATCACCGGGCACCTCGAGTGACGTGCCGGCCACGGCGAGATGGGTCATGGCGGCCGGCACCTCGATGAGTGACTCGACCCCGCCCAGACTCTCCGCGAGGGTGAAGATCTGCGTGCTCGATGCCACCCGGTGGGCCATCGGAGTGCCTCCAGCGACCCGAAACGAGATCATGCCTCCGAATCGGGCCATTTGACGGGCCGCGAGCGCATGTTGGGGGTGTGAGGTCAAGCCCGGGTAGACGACGTCGGTGACGCCCGGATGATCCGCGAGGAACGATGCCACCGTCTCGGCGTTGTCGCAGTGCCGTTCGATGCGCACCGCGAGCGTCTTGATTCCCCGAAGCGTCAGCCACGCGTCGAACGGTCCCGGAACGGGACCCACCGAGTTCTGGAGGAACTTCAATCGTTCGAACAGGTCGGCGTCACGGGCGACGACGGCACCGCCGACCACGTCTGAGTGACCGCCGAGATACTTGGTGGTGGAGTGAACGACGAGGTCGGCTCCGTACTCGAATGGTCTCTGGAGGTAGGGGGTCGCGAACGTGTTGTCGACGACGACCAATGCACCATGCTCGTGAGCCAGTTCGATGATCGCGATGAGGTCGAGCACACGAAGCAGAGGATTGGTGGGTGTTTCGACCCAGACGAGTCGAGTGTGCTCGTCGAATCCCCGGTCGATCGCTTCGACATCGGTCATGTCGACTGCCGACCAGTGGACTCCGTGCTCGGAGAGCACCTTTGCGAAGAAACGGAACGTTCCGCCGTAGGCGTCGTCGGGGAGCAGCAGCCGGTCGCCGGGCGCGAGCAAGTAGCCGATCAGCGCCGTCGCCGCCATTCCGGAGGCGGTCGCGACCGCCCCACCCGCGTCGGCCCCTTCGAGGACCGCGAGCGCAGTTTCGAGCGCCTGTCGTGTCGGATTGTCCGTTCGCGAGTATTCATAGCCCCGATGTACGCCCGGCGCTTCCTGCGCGTAGGTGGAGGTGGCGTGGATTGGGATGGTGACCGCGCCCGTTGTTGGATCGGGTTCTTGTCCTGCGTGGATGGCGTCGGTTTCGAAGTGCATCAGCGCACCTCGAAACCGTTGGCGAGCATCCAGTCGTCGTTGAACACCTTCGAGAGGTAGCCGCGACCGGAGTCTGGTAGCAGCACGACGGTGAGGCGGTCGGGTTCACGTAGGGCGAAGTCGACGGCTGCGTGGACCGCCGTGCCCCCGGAACCACCTGTCAGAAGACCCTCCTCCTTGGCCAACCTCCGGGCCATGGCGAACGAGTCCGCATCGCTCACCATGAGGTACTCGTCGACGATTCCGGGATCGAGCGTCTCCGGCCAGAAGTCCTCGCCAACACCCTCGACGAGATACTGGTGAACGTCGTCCTCGCTCAGTGCCGTGTAGATGGAGCCCTCAATGTCGGCGCCGACGATCAGGATGTCCGGATTCATTTCCTTCAAGTATCGGCCGACGCCGGTGATCGTTCCTCCGGTACCGACGCCAACCACGACGGCGCCGACCCTCCCATCTGTCTGGTCCCAGATCTCCGGACCGGTCGTCACGAAGTGAGCTTCCGGGTTCGCAGGGTTCTCGTACTGGTTGGGACTGTAGGCTCCGGGAGTCTCGGCGACGATCCGGCGTGCAACGCCGTAGTAGGAGTCGGCGTCCTTGGGAAGACGTTCGGTCGGTGCAACCACCACCTCGGCCCCGTACGCCTGCAGAAGGTCACGCTTCTCTTTCGACACCTTGTCCGGCACGGTGAAGATCACCCTATAACCGCGCACGGCGGCGACGATCGCAAGCCCGACCCCGGTGTTTCCGCTCGTCGGTTCGACGATCGTGCCTCCCGGCTGGAGCAGTCCCAGTTGCTCGGCCCTGTCGATCATCGTGACGGCGATCCGCTCCTTGATCGACCCTCCAGGGTTGAGGTATTCGACTTTCGCGACGAGGTTGCTTGGGGGGTGGATGCGGGAGAGGCGGACGAGCGGGGTGTTCCCTATGGTCCCGAGTACGCTTTCGTAGATCACCGGCGTGAGTGTATCCACGGAAACATCTATCCTCGCCGGGATGTCACGCCTCGCGAAGCTCGCTTGGACCGCCGTGGTGTTCAACGTCGCGGTGATCGCCTTCGGATCAGTGGTTCGAGCGACGGAGTCGGGTGCTGGTTGCGGCCCCCACTGGCCGGCATGCAACGGCCAGTTCATCCCCAGCGAGATCCATGGAGCCCGGCTGATCGAGTTCACACATCGGATCAGCAGTGGGATCGCTCTCGTGCTGGTCGGTGTGCTCATCTGGAAGGTCTTCCGCAACTTCCCGCGAGGTCACCGAGTTCGAACGACGGCCTCGCTCGCCGGAGTCTTCGTGCTGGTCGAGGCGGGGCTCGGCGCAATCCTCGTCTTGTTCGAATGGGTCGCGCTGAACGTGTCGGTTGCACGCACGGTCGCGGTTCCGATTCACCTTGTCTCCACCCTTGCCTTGCTCGGGTCGCTCGCCTTGACGGCCCACTGGGTAGACGGTGGACCGGTCGAGCAGTGGCGGCGCGGACGCGGCTGGTTGCTCGTCGGGGGCGGCATGGGGATTGCGTTGATAGCTGCGTCCGGTGGCGTGACCGCCCTTGCCGACACGTTGTTTCCGTCGGATTCGATCGCGTCGAGTATCCAGAAGAGTCTCGATTCGGCTGAGTACTTCCTGACTCGTCTGCGAGTCGCGCACCCACTGATCGCGATCGTCGTCGGACTGCTCCTCGTGCGAATCGTTGGCAGCCTCGGCACCAATCGGATCTCCGGCCGGATCATCATCGGGCTGGTCGTTCTCCAGTTCGCCGCCGGGTTCGCCAACATCCTGCTGCATACTCCGTTGTGGCTGCAGATTGGGCACCTGATCCTCGCCGATGTGTTGTGGGTGACCTACGTCGTGTTCACGGCTGATGTGCTCTCGGAGGAGGACACGGTCACTGCAGGTGTGACCTGAGATCGTCGCGACTCGAAACGGGTAGGTCGCATACGAATCCCCGGCAGACGTAGGCGAGCGTCCGATCTGACCAGCGTCCCTCGAGAAGTGGGACGATCCCGGCACCGTCGCCGTCGGTGTCGACGGCGACGACGACACCCGGGCGGAACTCTTCCCATACGACGGATGCGAGCTCGGCCGCCTCGGGTCCGACGATCGCAACCTCTCGAGGGTCGTTCAGGAACGTGTGCAGGACGGCCAAGAGATGACCGGCAGCCATGGGTGACGTTCGGGCGACAGCCATCGTCGCTCGAAGCGTCTCCTCTGCGCGTGCACGCAGCTCTGAGCGTCCTGTGAACATCGACGCCAGGAGCAATGCCTCTGCTGCAAGCGAATTCGCCGATGGGGTCGGGGCGTCGCTGAGGTCCTTCGTTCGGGCCAGCGGTGTCTCGGCGTCGATCCCCGACATGAAGAACCCGCCGCCGGGATCGTGGAACAGCTCGATGAGCCCTTCGGTGACGCGCATTGCCTCCCGGTACCAGGTCTGGTCGCCCGTGACCTGATAGAGGGAGAAGCAGGCGAGCGCGAACGATGCGTAATCGTCGGAGAAACCCTGAACATTCGAGCGCCCTTGCCGCCTGCTTCTCATCAGCCTGCCGGACACCACCATCGAGTCCCGGATGAACGATGCTGCTTCTGCGGCTGCGTGGGTGAGACGTGGATCGCCAACGACGGCACCTGCCTCGGCGAGGGCTCGGATGGCGAGTCCGTTCCATGCGGTGATGACCTTGTCATCGAGACCGGGACGAGGGCGTGTCGACCGCCGAGCTCGGAGCTTCTGTCGGACCTCCCTCATCATGATCCGCGCCGCGGGGCGGTCGATCCCGAGGTCATCGGCAGCGTGCGCGTTGACGACGTTCAGGTGGGTGCGCCCCTCGAAGTTGCCCTCGTCCGTCACACCGAAGGTTGCGAGCGCGAGTGGGGCGAGTTCGGGTCCGACCGTGTCGACGATCTCGGCCTGATCCCACAGATAGAACGTTCCCTCCGCCCCCTCGGAATCGGCGTCTTCAGCCGAGGCGAAGGCACCGGTGGGAAGACGAAGATCGTGGAGGAGGTAGGCAAGGGTGTCGAGCGCGACTTCGGTGAATGCCGGCTCCCGCAGGGCCTGGCCGGCCCGGAGGTAGATGCGCGCGAGTTGGGCGTTCGTATACAGCATCTTCTCGAAGTGGGGGATCGTCCATGACCGATCGACCGAGTAGCGCGCGAACCCGCCGCCGACGTGATCCCGTATCCCCCCTGTCGACATCGCGGCGAGTGTCGTCCTGACCATGTCGAGCGCATCGACGGTGCCAACACGTAGCAGGAACTCGAGCACCGGTTCCTGGGGAAACTTCGGAGCCGATCCGAACCCACCGTTGACCGGATCGAATTGAGCGGCGATGGTATGCACTGCCTCGTGCACGAAATCTGGCCCTGGGAGCGTGCGCTCCGCAGAGATGCTCCTGCCGGCGATGTCGGCGAGGCTGGTCGCCGTCGTGGTCAGCTCGGGGCGACGATGCTCCCAGGCGTCGGCTACGGCGACGAGCACGGTCTGGAAACTCGGTACCCCCTGGCGGGCGGTCGCCGGAAAGTAGGTGCCCGCGAAGAACGGCCTGCGGTCTGGCGTGAGGAACACGGTCATCGGCCACCCACCTCGACCGGTCGTCGCCTGGAGGACCGCCATGTAGACAGCGTCGATGTCAGGCCGCTCCTCCCTGTCGACCTTCACGTTGACGAACAAGTCGTTCATCAGTGACGCCGTGACCGGGTCCTCGAACGACTCGTGGGCCATGACATGGCACCAATGACAGGACGAGTAGCCGACAGAGAGGAGGACCGGCCTGTTGCGGTCCGCGGCGACGCTGAACGCCTCGTCGCCCCAGGGGTACCAGTCGACAGGGTTGTCGGCGTGCTGGAGCAGGTAGGGGCTCGTCTCCGCTTCGAGTCGGTTGGGCATGGACCGACGCTACCCCGGTTCTCGGTCTTTGGTTCTCAGTTGTCGGTGGGAGGGCCCGCTTCGCTCGCCGCGCTCGAATTCGCGCCGACCTGGGGCCGGAGTCTCGCCAATGACCGAAAACCGACGGCCGACAACCTATGAATGCAACTCAACCACGTCGCCGTCGACCAGGCAGTGCTCTCGACCAACCTGCTGGCCGTCGAACGTGGCCGATCCCCAGATCCGAGCGAACTTCAGGGTCCGTGCGAGGTCCTTGTGCACCATGGTCGCCACGTCCTCGACGGTGTCTCCCTTCCTGATGGTGTAAGGCCGGCGCATGTCCGGTGATTTGCCGGGAACTTTCGTGTAGATGCGGACGATGTCGAGGTGATCGAAGAGCCATCGTCCGATCGAATCGAGGCCGGTTCCTTCGGTTGCGGACACCGCGATGGTCGGGTAATCGAGCCCCAGGAGTTCTTCGAGGACTTGGGCCGACTCCATGCACTTCGAAGCGCGATCTGCCTTGGTGGCGACGAGCAGTGCCGGCAGGACGATCGCGAACGGATCGCCATCTGCGTTCATCTTGCCACCCCAGGAGCCGGTGAGGGTGATCTTGCGTGAGGCGAGCGCGGTGTGCAGCGACTCAACCCGCTCGACGCATCCGGCCGTCGACACGTCCACGACGAGGAGGCACGCGTCGGCGGGCTGCAGGGCGTTTGCCATCCAGGGAACCGGGTGGTCGGTGGCTACCGGTGGGAGGTCCACGAGCTGGAATGCGATGTCCTCGTAGGGGAGCATGCCCGGGTGGGGGTACTGGGTGGTGAACGGGTACGGACCCGACTGGGAGTGGGAACCGGTCAGCCGCTCGTGCAGGAGCGACTTGCCGGCGTTTGGGGGTCCGATGAGAGCTATCTGCGCTGCTCCGTCGGGTCGGACAACGGTCGGCGGGCCACCCCTGGCACCTGCCCTTTTCGGACCCGCGAGCTCGTCGGTCAGGTCCTTGATCCTGGTCTTGATGTCGGCTCGGAGATGCTCTGTACCCTTGTGCTTCGGCACGGTCCTGAACATCTCCTTGAGCGCGGCGAGTCGCTCGTCCGGGTCGCGGCTTCGCCGGTACGCCGCCTCCGCCGACTTGTAGTCGGGAGTGAGGTTGGCGGGCATGTCTCCATTATCGTCCGGGAACACCTCCGCACGCGTGGGTGTTGAAAAAGGGGGTTCACACGACACACGATCTGTGTCATAGTGCACGGGCGTGTGCGGCTGCCCCACCGTACCCAACCTGAATGACGGAGGACGACCCCCATATGGCATCGATCGACCAGACGCGTCCCAACGGCAAACCAGTACTGGACCGTGTTCGAAGGGACCGTCGAAGCAAGCTCACAGATGAACGAGGCAGACTGACGACCGACCTCGTCAGTCAGTATCTCACCGCGATCGGCGAGTATGACCTGCTCACCGCGGAACAGGAGGTTGAGCTCGCTCAGAAGATCGAAAGCGGCGAGGATGCCGCGGAAAAGCTCGAGCAGGGTGGGCTCGGTTCCAAGAAGGAAGAGATCGAACTGCGGCGCAAGGAGCGGCTCGGTCGTGAAGCCAAGGACGCGTTCCTCACCGCCAACCTCAGACTCGTCGTGGCCAATGCGAGGCGGTATGCCAACACGTCCGGCATCGACTTCCTCGACCTCATCCAGGAGGGGAACCTCGGATTGATACGGGCGGTCGAGAAGTTCGATTGGCGCAAAGGATTCAAGTTCTCGACGTATGCCACGTGGTGGATTCGCCAGGCGATCACCCGGGCCATTGCCGACAAGTCGCGGACGGTGCGCATCCCCGTGCACTTGCACGACACACTTGCCGCCGTGCGTGCCGCGCAGGCGAGCCTGAAAGCCGAACTGGGCAGAGATCCCAAGCCCGACGAGATCGCCGAAGAGGCGGGCGTCACGGTCGACAAGGTCGAGCTGGCGCTCGGTGTCGCGGACACGGTGTCGCTGGAACAGCCGGTCGGAGAAGACGGCGCGCAGCTCGGTGACTTCATCGAGGACGAGGAGGCGACGGATCCGGTGCAGATCACCGAGGAGATGGATGTCGCACAGAGCCTGCGGGTTTCCATCGAACGGCTTCCCGAACGGGAGGGTCGGATCCTCGCTCTCCGCTACGGGTTCTATGACGGTGTGCCGCGTACCCTCGAGGAGATCGGGGACGAATTCAACCTCACCCGCGAGCGAATCCGTCAACTCGAGAAACTCGCTCTGTGTAGGCTTCGGCACCCGTCGTTCGGCATCAGGGAGCAGGACCTGGTCTAGAACCGGGTAAAGCTCGGCCGCACCTCCGTACGCAGCCGGAATCGCCAGATGAGAACGGCCGTATCCGACCGGGCCGGGGACGCGATACGAAGTACGGATTCCGTGGAAAGCCGCGACTCAATGCCCAAGGCGCGCCGAGCGAAGCGAGGCCCTCTAGGCTTGCGGTAGATGCAACTGCGAGATCTGATCGGTGGGCACCCACAGATGTGCGGCCCGGAGCTTTCGTTGGGGGAGGCATCGCGTGCGATGCACGCCACGGGAGTTGGTTCGCTTGGAGTGGTCAGCGACGGGGAACTCATCGGCATCATCACCGAACGTGACATTCTCCACGCCGTCGCGACGGATGTGGACACCGGCCTCGCGACTGTCTCGGAATGGATGAGCAACCCTGTACGCACCTTCGAAGCGGATACCCCCGTGGACGAGGCAGCCCTTCACCTCTTGGAGCACGACCATCGCCACATGCCCGTGGTTGTGGATGGGCGGTTGGTCTCCATTCTGAGCATTCGGGACGTGCTCGCCGCGCTGGTCGAGCCGGACCGGCGGTAGCCCGGGTGGCGATCGGGGGCACCCACGCGGTCGTACTCGGTGGTGCGGGCTTTCTCGGGTCGCATCTGACTCGCCGCTTGGTCGCTGGCGGTGCCCGAGTGACGGTGGTCGACAACCTCATCACCGGCAGGGAAGAGAACGTCGCTCCCTTCTTCGGCGAAGACGGCTTCGCGTTCCTGCACTACGACGTGACCAACTACCTGCACATCGCCGGTCCTGTCGACTCCGTCATCCACTTCGCGTCGCCCGCATCGCCGGTCGACTACCTGCGATGGCCCATCCAGACCCTGAAGGTCGGGTCGTTGGGCACGCACAAGGCGTTGGGGTTGGCGAAGGCGAAACGGGCCCGTTTCCTCCTCGCGTCGACGAGTGAGGTGTACGGCGATCCGGCGGTCAATCCCCAGCCGGAGACGTACTGGGGCAACGTCAATCCGACCGGTCCGAGGGGCGTGTATGACGAAGCCAAACGGTTCGCCGAGGCGATGGCACTTGCCTACCACCGCGAGCACGGCCTCGAAGTGCGGATCGCGAGGATCTTCAACACCTACGGCCCACGGATGCGAATCGATGACGGCAGGGCCGTCCCCGCCTTCTTCACCGCCGCTCTTCGAAACGAGCCACTTCCGATCCACGGCGACGGATCACAGACGAGGTCCCTCTGCTACGTGGACGACCTCATCGACGGGATCCTGCGATTGCTCGAGGGCGATCTCGTCGGGCCGGTGAATTTGGGGATGCCGGAAGCGGTGTCGATCAGGGAGCTTGGAGAGCTGATCCAAGATGTGGTGGGCACTCACCCCGGGTTCGATCCCCAACCGAGACCCGAGGATGATCCCGGGGTCCGTTGCCCGGACATCAGCCTCGCGACGACGAGACTGGGGTGGATACCGTCGGTGCGGCTCCGAGTAGGGCTGGAGCGTACGCTGCCGTGGTTCACCGACTCCGTCGGCGAGAGTTGATCACGCTACGCTTCCTAGAGGAGGTGTCGTGTGAAACTCAGATCGATGGTCGGGGGTCGGGCCGAGGTCTGTGGCCCCGAGGCAACCCTCCAAGACGCGTCGTCGGCGATGCTGTCCGCGCACGTCGGGTCGATCGGGGTCGTCCAGGGTCGTGAACTTGCCGGGATCATCACCGAACGCGACATCGTGCGGGCAGCGTCCGAGGGGACCGATCCGAAACTTGAACTCGTGGAGGACTGGATGACGTCCGATCCTGATGTGTTCACACCGGAAGTCAACGTCACCGAGGCAGCGAGGTGGCTTCTCGAGACCGGGTATCGTCATCTTCCTGTGATGGAGGACGGCGAGCTGCTCGGCATCCTGTCGATCCGCGACGTGCTCTGGGCACTGCTCGGATCCGAGCAATAGAGGACCGCGCGGCGGATCGTCCAGCTCCTCGCACCGGTCGGCGAGCGCGTGTACTCGGTCAGATTCCACGAGCCGGCGGGGCAGCACGTGGAGAACGCGCTCGCCTCCTTCGCGACGGCCCCTCGACGGCTGAGTCATGGGTCGCCCCGCTGTTTCGCGCCTCTCAGATCGCTTTCTGGCTGATGGCTGTTGACTGCCGGGCGAAGCCCGCCTACTTCGGGACCCAGACGAGGGCGATCTCTTCGACGGTGACGTCGGTGCGTTCCAGTCCGACCTCCAGTGTCTCGATCTCGGCGGCCGCGTGGTCCCACTTCGAGGTGATTTCGGTGACATCCTTGGCAAGATCTGTCTCCAGATCGTCCAGCTCCTGCGTCTTGTCCGAGTATTTCTCTTGGGCACTGCGCAGACGCTCCTGTGTTCTGACGGTCTGTGACCTGCGGGACGCGACACCCGACAGGCTCCGAGATCTGCGTTTGCCTCCGAGGAAGACCGATAGGAGCTCACCCGCTCCCGCCACCAGCTCTTGCTGCCGGCGGGTCTGCGTGTCGACCTCCAATTCACGAACCCGGCGCTCTGCCGACGCGAGCTGATCCTTCACCCGTTCGATGCGGGTCTTGTACCGCTCCTTCAGTTTTGCCATGTCGGCATCGGCAGCATCCTCCGCTGCCTCCTGGCAGCGGGCCTCGAAGTCCGTTCGCTGTTCCCCGACGCGCGAGTAGAGCTTGAGTGAGGTGTTCTTGAAGACCTCGACTCTGCGATTCATCACGACCCACTGTTTGACCGACGACTCGGCGGCCCTGAAGAACGAGGCTGCGTCGATCGGAGCGTCAGGAAGCACGTAGGTCGCTCCGGCGGGCGCGTCCCGTTTGAGGTCGCGTTCGTCGTAGTCGACCGCGATGGCGTGATCGAAGTCGGGAGGGTTGGTCAGTGGGTGCAGCACGGTTTCCCATTCCTCTTGGTGATCGACGCCGGCGTGCACGTCGTCGTAGAGCATCTTGACCCGCACTGCCAGGGCGGCCTCGAACGTGGTGCTGGCGGGGACCGCCCCGATCGACGATGCCCACTTCGCCGCCGGGTCCAAGTAGTACGCGGTCATCGACGAAGCGAGCTTCGGTGCGACCGTTGTCTCGTTGTCTGCGAGCGTGGGAGTGGTGGGATGCGCCGCCAGCTCGCGTTCCGGAGCGTGCTCGGTGAGGCGTGCAACCTCGGTTCTGGTCAGGGGACCTCGCAGGTAGGACATTGCCCACCGTGTGCCGAAGAGGGTGGGTTGCGTCTCGGAGGTGCTGTGGAGAATGAACTGCCGCTTGTTGAGATTGCCGATCATCATGCTGAGCCTGCTGGGGTCGACTGTCCCCGAAGACGACTTCAGACCTTCGAGAATTCGAGCCTTGTCCCGTTCGGTCTGGAGCCGCCCGATCATCCAGGTACCCGCGTTCGACATGGCCTTGTAGTCGAGGTCGATCGGGTTCTGCGTGGACAGCAGCATGCCGACACCATGTGCTCTCGCCTGTTTGAGGATGGTGAGGATCGGCTTCTTGGACGGGGGTTCAGCTGTCGGTGGAGCGAACCCGAACACCTCGTCCATATAGATGAGGGTTCGCAGCTCGGACGTGCCGGGCTGGCGGCGGATCCACGACACCATCTTGGACAGGAGCAGAGTGACGATGAACTGCCGTTCCTGGTCGGTGAGGTGTTGGAGGTAGATGATGGCTGCCCTGGGTCCGCCGTCGGGCGTGAAGAGCAGCGACTGTGGGTCGAGCGGTGCGCCGTGAATCCACGACGCGAAGGAGGGCGACGCGATGAGCCCGTTGAGGCGCATCGCCAGTTTGGTGCGATCCTTCGGAGGGAAGAACGTATCGAGATCGAACACTCCCAGCTTGCGGAGTGGTGGTGATTGCACCTGTCCTATCAGTGAGGCGAGGTTCAGGTCGCGGCCCGCCTGCCACGACATCTCGATGAGGTTCGACAGCAAGATGTGTTCTCGGGAGGAGATCGGGTCGGCGGCGATGCCGGCGAGGACGAGGAGCGACGAGACGAACCCTTCGATCTCGTCCCTGGCCGACTCGGCGTCTGTCGACCAGTCGATGTCCGGGGCGGCAAGCGAACCGACGATGTTCAACGGGACACCTGAATCCGAGCCTGGTGTGTAGATCGTGAATTCGGCGCTGCTGCGTAGCTGCCGTATGCGTGAGCCGTCGATGTTCCAGCCGGCCAAACCCTTCTTCCAGAGGGTCGCGGTGTCGGCGGCGAACGCTTCGGGCGTTTCGCCCTTCCGTGACGCCTCGCCCTCGTCGATCCATGGTCGGAAGTCCGAGGGCTGAAGACCCGGAAAGGTCAGAAGCAGGTTGCCCATGTCGCCCTTGGGATCGATGATCAGGGCCGGAATTCCTGAGAGAAGCGCTTCTTCGAGCGCGATGATGCCGAGACCGGTCTTGCCTGATCCTGTCATGCCAACGATGACGCCGTGGGTCGTGAGTTGGTGGCTTTCGTAGTTGATCGGCTGGTCGGGGTGGGCCTCGTCTCCGACGATGGCGCCGCCCAGGAACATGTTGCTCATACGGACAGGAATTGTACGGCGAGATCTCGGCGAGGCCGGCCGCCTAGGCGTCTCGCAGGACCAGCCAGATGTCTCCGACGTTCGTGCCGGTCGGACCCGTTACCAGTAGGTCGCCCGCAGCCAGGAGGAATGGGTGCGAATCGTTGCGGATCAAGTGATCGTGGATGTCGAGCCCGCGCGCACGCCCCCTCGCAGCGGTGCCGCCGTCGACGATCGCACCGGCCGAATCGGTTGGACCGTCGACACCGTCGGTAGCGAACGCCGCAAACACAACGTCCGACCTGCCGTCGATCGCCTCAGCGACAGCAAGTGCTCCCTCTTGGTTGCGGCCGCCGATCCCGTCGCCTCGAACAGTCACGGTTGTTTCGCCGGCGAAGACCGAGAGGCCAGGTCCCGCGCGATCGAGGCACTGGACGGCAGTCGGAGCGGCCTCGCCCGAGAGGGTCGTCGTTGTGATTGTGGTCGGGATTCCTGACCGCTCTGCCGAGTCTCTGAGTGCCAAGGCGGCCGTCTCGAGGTCGCCGACAACCACCGTGACACTGCCGGGTGGGACGACCTTTGGTGTTTCCGGGATCAGGCCCCGGGTCCCATCCTCGAGATGGGCTCTGACCTGCGCAGGCACTCTGTCCAGGAGATGGTGATCAGCGAGCACATCGAGCGCGTCCCCGAATGTCGAGGGGTCGGCAACCGTAGGACCGGAGGCGATCGAAGGGAGCGGGTTTCCGACGATGTCCGATAGGACGAGTGTGACCATACGAGCAGGGGCTGTCACCTCGGCCAGTCTGCCACCCTTGAACGCTGAGAGGTGATGTCGAACGATGTTCGCCTGTTCGATGGGAACCCCCCCATCGAGGAGGGCATGCCCGGTGGATCGAACGTCCTCGAGTGTGAGACCCGGCGCCGGCAGCTCGGCGAGTGACGACCCTCCGCCCGAGATGAGGCAGAGCACCAGATCGTCGGCGCTGCTCGCCGCGGCGAGTTCGAGGGCCATGGCTGCCGCTCGCTCGCTCGCCGCGTTGGGCAACGGGTGGCCGCCCTGAACGAACTGGGCGCTGGTCGGGAGGGGCTCGGCGTGATCGGAGACGACGAGAAGACGACGATCGGTTCCGTCGAGGATGGTCCATGCAGCCCGACCCATTGCGGGTGAGGCCTTGCCGAGGGCGACGATGGCAACCCGTCGTACGGACGCGAGGTCTATTCGGTGTCCACCGACCGTCAACTTGGTCCCATCTCGTCGAAGCGACCTCGAAACGGCGAGGGCCGGGTCTGCCGCCTCCAGCGCAGCGGAGAGATGGGTGAGGAGAAGCGAGCGCCGGGAAGGATCGTTGTCCAGGACGCCCCGGTCGAACATCAGCGCGGGGTGTCGGCTCTTCGTCGTCCGAGGTGCCTGCCAACGTTGAGATCGACGAAGAGGCCGCCGGGCGCCGTCGGTTCCTCGGCGGTCCTGATGTCGATGCTGACCTCTCCGCAGTTCGTGCACACGCTCCGCACGATGCCTCCCCCAACGGAGACCGGCGTGGGAAAGTCGTGCTCGCCGTCCCTGCAACGTTTGGCGGCCGCCCGATGCCTGCCTCGGAATCTGCTCCCCATGGTGTGTTCCCTCGCCAACAGCCTACTTGCCCTCGCCGCCACGCAATAGAGCGATGACCAGGTCGGCTGCTCGTTCGACCGACGCGACGCAGTGCACCAGGGTTTCATCCGTGGAGAGGCGTGCTGCAAGGAAGGGGACCAGCTCCGCCCAGAGAGGACCGACGGCCACGATCGGCTTGGGGGTCCGATCGCTGAAAGGAGCTACGAAGGCGACATTCCATGCAGACATGAGCTCGGTGAGTGTTCCGATGCTGCCGCGGAGCGCTACGACGGCATCGGAATGGTGAATGAGCTGATGAATACGCTCGGTGAGTGTGTCCGCCGGACGCTCTTCTGTGACGAATGGGTTGATGCGCGTTCGTCCTGGGAACACGAGCGGAGCAGTGACGCCGATGACGGAGCCGCCAGCCTCTGCGGCTCCCTCGGACACCGCCTCCATCAGGCCGCCATAGCCGCCACTCGCTACGGTGAGTCCCGCCGTGGCGAGCGCGTGCCCAAGACGGACGGCATCCAGGTAGTCGGGTTCTCCCGGCTGTGTCTGTGAGGAACCGATGACAGCAACGACGGCCATAGTCCGCAAGAGTAGTGACGAGGCATACGAGGTACGAGATACGGGCTCACGAAGTGAGCCCTATTGCATCACCGACCGGAGGGCGGCGAGCACCCGATGATCATCCACCAGCGTGTAGCGCTCGAGAAGCGCCATCGGCAGCGGCGCATCGAACCCTGCAACGCGGGTGATCGGGGCCTCCAAGAGATACGCGCCTCGTTCGGCGACGTAGGCGGCGACCTCCGCCAGCGGTCCAAGGGTGCGCGGCGGCTCTTGCACCAGCACGAGGCGTCCGGTCTTCTCGACCGAGGACAGGACTGTCTTGGTGTCCCACGGGAACAGCGTTCTCAGATCGATGACCTCCACCGAAATGCCCTCGCTCTCTGCCGATTCGGCGGCGCGAAGGGCAACCGGGACCATACCCCCGTATGTGACGATCGTCACGTCGGTGCCCGATCGCCGAACATTCGCCTTGCCCAGTGAGATCGTGAAGGAATCGACGGGGACGTCTTGTCGTTCGGCTCGGTAGAGCACCTTCGGTTCGAGGAAGATGACCGGATCGTCCGATTGGATTGCTGCCGTCAGAAGACCCTTCGCTTCGAGAGGTGTGGATGGCACAACGACGACCAGGCCTGGGGTGTGGACGAAGTATCCCTCGGGGCTTTCGCCGTGGTGCTCGGGGGCACCGATGCCTCCGCCATTCGGGAATCGGACGACGACCGGCAGGGAAACGTGTCCCCTCGTCCGATATCTCATCCTGCCGAGATGGGAGACGATCTGGTCGAACGCCGGGTACACGAAGCCGTCGAACTGGATCTCCGCGATCGGCCGGCCTCCCGCAACCGCCATTCCTATCGCCGATCCGACGATGGTCGACTCGTTGAGCGGGGTGTCGAGCACACGCTCCGAGCCGTAGCGCTCCTGAAGGTGGTCGGTGATCCTGAAGACACCGCCCGACACACCCACGTCCTCTCCCAGCACGATC
Source organism: uncultured Acidimicrobiia bacterium (assembly GCA_964383535.1). Lineage (GTDB taxonomy): Bacteria > Actinomycetota > Acidimicrobiia > Spongiisociales > UBA4744 > CAYLHS01. Next base: position 20,416 of record CAYLHS010000009.1, on the reverse strand, counting down.
ACTGTGGGATCGGAATCCAGTGCTTGGTCGAGCGCAGCGTTGAGAGCTTCTGCCATCGTCCAAGACTGCGTTGGACCGTCTGGAGGTCTCTCTTCGTGAACCGGCCACAGGTCAGCCTCTTCGAACGTCGTCCTCGACTCCCCGGCGCTGTCCTGCGCCTGGTGGAGCTCCTCGACGAGGATGTCCGGTATCCGAACGTAGGCGTGACGAACGACATCGTCTCGTCCTGGCGGGACGATCGCCTCCACCGCCGAGACCGCCTCGTCGAGACGGCGGTCGATGTCCGCGGTGAGCGCGATCTCCTGTTCATCGCTCCAGGAGTCGCGGTCCATCAGGTATGTGCGGAGTCTCGTGATCGGATCTTTGGCTCTCCACTCGAGTTCTTCCTGTTCTGATCGGTACCGATGTGGATCGTCCGCAGTGCCGTGTGGGCCGAACCGGTAGGTGACGGCTTCGATGAGCGTCGGGCCTTCTCCGGTCCTTGCTCTACGCACCGCCTCTTCGGTGGCGACGTATACCGCGAACGGGTCCATTCCATCGACGCGCATTCCATGGATCCCGTACGCGAGCGCCTTGTCGGCGATGGTCATCGATGCGGTTTGGCGTTCGAGCGGCACCGAGATCGCGTACTGGTTGTTCCGACAGAAGAACACATTGGCCGTCTTCCACACGCCCGCGGCATTCAATGCCGCATGGAAGTCGGACTCGGAGGTGGAGCCGTCCCCGAAATAGGCAATGACCACCTCGTCGGATCCATTGAGCCGGGCCTGGTAGGCGTGGCCTACCGAGTGGGGGAGGTGCGAGGCGATGGGTACCGCGTCCATCTGGACCCTGTACCGATGAGGATCCCAGGCGGTATTGGGGAGTCCACGCCAGTAGGCGAACAGCACGTCGAGCGGGATGCCACGGGTGATTTCGGCACCGTGCTCCCTGTAGCTCGGGTAGACCCAGTCCTGCTCGGCGAGTGTCAGCGCCGAGGCGACCTGCGCGGCTTCCTCTCCTTCGAGCGGCGGGTACGTGCCCATGCGACCCTGTCGCTGGAGGGCGACAACCTTGCGGTCGAAGAGACGTGACTCGACCATACGTCGGTACATCTCCGTCATGACGTCGACGGGGAGTTTCGGATCGGGCCCTATGAGCGCGCCCGACTGGTCGAGGATTTGAAAGCCGGCATCTGTCACGCCTGACCGCCGATATCAACCTGATAGGCCTCATACACGATCTCGGCATCGCGGACACGGTGCCTCGAGATGCGATCGAGCAAGCGATTCACCCGATCGTCGATCACCTGCTGGTCGGTGGGCTGCGATCGGAGAGCGAGACCGGTCGAATCGACGAGACGCTCCATGAAGTCGTGGTCCTCCGCGAGTAATCGGATGTCGTTGGCGAGCCGTGGCGCCGCGGCGAGGAGTTCGGCGTGAAGGCCGTTCGGTCCCTCCGTGAGTGCGATGTGGGCTGCCAGCGCGGCGGACACCTGCTCGAGGGCATCCGCCAACTCGGTCTCGGCGGCTGCATGCTTGAGCGCTTTCCCGGCCTCCTTCAACGGCTGGTGTCGCTCTCGGGCTTCTGCACGTAGATCCCGTACCTGCATGCCGTCCTTTCTCACCGCTCAGACTACTCCTGGTACCGGGTTGTCCCCGCGACGGGTTCGGTGACCCGCGTGGGTAGCCTGGAAGCGCCGAAGCGAGGAGGTCGGATGGTCATCGATGGAGGGCCGCTGCTCCCGGAGGACGTGGTAGCGGTGGCGACTGGTCGTGAACGCGTCGAGATCGCACCCGCCGTGTACGAACGCATGGCCCCTGCGCGCCGGCTCGTCGAACAGGTCATCGGGGACGGGAGGACCGTCTATGGCGTCACGACCGGGTTCGGTGCCCTCGCGAACACGCCCATAGGCAGGCAGGAGACGAAAGAGCTCCAGGTGCACCTGCTGAGGAGCCACGCCGCCGGCGTCGGCGAAAGGCTGCCGGACGAGGTGGTGCGAGCCATGCTGCTGTTGCGAGCTAGGACCCTCGCACAGGGACACTCGGGGGTGCGGCCCGTGCTCGTCGAACGCTACGTCGAGTTCCTCAATAGGGATCTTCTTCCTGTCGTCCCTTCGCAAGGGTCGGTGGGTGCGTCCGGCGATCTCGCCCCTTTCGCCCACCTGGCGCTACCCCTCATCGGGGAAGGGCTGCTCTCAATCGACGGAGTCGTCCGTCCAGCGGCGGAGACCCTCTCCGAGGAGGGGATCGAACCGGTGCAGCTCGAACCGAAGGAGGGGCTGAGCCTTCTGAACGGGACCGAAGGCATGCTTGCCCAGGGGGTCCTGAATCTGGTGAGAGCCGAGCGTCTCGTAGAGACAGCCGACCTCGCGTGCGCGTTGTCGGTCGAGGGCTTGCTCGGCAGCGCTCGGCCATTCCGACCTGAGATCCATGCGCTACGGCCACACCCTGGACAGATCGCCTCGGCTCGGCGCATCGCAGCGCTCCTCGAAGGGTCCCAGATCGGCGCCAGTCACCGGGACGACTTCACCCATGCGGTACAGGATGCCTACAGCCTTCGTTGCGCCCCCCAGGTCCACGGCGCCGTCGCCGACGCCCTCACCTACGCGCGAGGGGTGTTCGTGAGAGAGCTGGGGTCGGTGGTCGACAACCCGATCGTCCTCCCCGAAACCGGCGAGATCGTGTCCGGAGGGAACTTCCACGGCCAGCCGCTCGCGATCGCACTCGACGTGATGGCGCTCGCCGCCACCGAGCTGTCATCGATCTCGGAGCGGCGTACCGACCGGCTGCTCGATCCCGAACGGTCATCGGGACTCCCCGCCTTTCTCGCCGTGCGTCCCGGGGTCGACTCCGGCTACATGCTCGCGCAGTACACCGCAGCGGCGCTCGTCGCCGAGAACAGGGTGCTGTCACACCCTGCGTCGGTGGAGTCGATCCCGACATCGGGGTCGCAGGAGGATCACGTGTCGATGGGGTGGGGGGCGGCCCGCAAGCTCACCCACGTTCTCGACAACGTCGCGCGGGTCCTTGCCGTCGAGCTCATCTGCGCCGCGCGGGGTGTCGATCTGCGAGTGCCGATGAAGCCGTCGCCTGCGGTTGCCGGCGTGATCGGCAGGATCCGGGCCGTGGTCCCGCCGATGTCGGGAGATCGTCCGCCCGGCGTCGAGATCGAGGCTGTCGCGGCTTTGATCGAGAGTGGATCGCTGGTCAGCCGATCCTCGACTTGATCTCTTCGTCGTACTCGGGGAAGTATCGACCGATGACAGGGAGGTCGAACGTGCGCAGGATCGCCTCCTTGGGTTCACGCTCCAAGAGAAACCGGAAGGATTCCTCCACCAGTCGAGCAGGATCCGCCTCGGGCGCAAGACGCCGTTGGTCGAGTGCCGACAGCCGCACCTTGTGGACGGTGATGCCGCGTTCGTCGGAGACGTTCACCGTGAACAGGTCCGAGCCCGTTTGGGTAACGGTGATCTTCGGCATGGTGAGAAGGTACCAGAAGATCGAGGCGCTGTAGCCTATGGGAGCGAACATGGCCAGAGAGATTCGGGCCCCGAGGGGTTCCACATTGCACACGAAGGGGTGGCTCCAGGAGGCGGCGCTTCGGTGCCTCATGAACAACCTCGATCCGGACGTCGCCGAGAACCCGGCCGAGCTCGTGGTCTACGGTGGGCGCGGCAAGGCGGCCCGCTCCTGGGAGGCGTTCGACGCGATCGTCGCCAGCCTCGAAGCACTCGAGAACGATGAGACACTGCTCATCCAGTCGGGGAAACCGGTTGGTGTGTTCCGAACCCACGAGATGGCCCCAAGGGTGCTGATCGCCAACAGCCTCCTCGTTCCCGATTGGGCAACCTGGGAGCAGTTCTGGGAGCTCGAAGCGAAGGGTCTCATCATGTACGGCCAGATGACCGCGGGCTCCTGGATCTACATCGGCACCCAGGGAATCCTTCAGGGCACGTATCAGACGTTCCTGGCGATCGCCGAGCAGCGATTCGGGGGTTCGCTGAAGGGCACGGCGACGCTCACCGCCGGGCTGGGCGGGATGGGCGGGGCTCAGCCCCTCGCCGTCACGATGAACGAGGGTGTTGCTGTGGTCGTAGAGGTCGACCCCAGGAAGATCGCTCGACGTATCGAGACCGGGTATCTGGATGCCGTCGCGACGGACCTCGACGAGGCGGTCTCCATGGCCATGCGGGCGAAATCGGAGGGCAGGGCGCGGTCGATCGGTGTACGAGGAAACGCTGCCGATGCGTTTCCCGAGTTGCTGGAACGCGGCATCGAGTTCGACATCGTGACCGACCAGACATCCGCGCACGATCCACTCAACGGCTACGTTCCGATCGGGTACGACGTCGCGGCAGCCGCGAAGCTACGGCATGACGATCCCGACCGCTACGTGCACCTCGCCCGCGAGTCGATGGCGAGACACTGCGAGGCCATGGTCGGTTTCATGGACACTGGCGCCGAGGTGTTCGACTATGGCAATAACCTTCGCGGTGAGGCGGTCAACGGGGGGTTCGAGAGGGCGTTCTCCTACCCGGGATTCATGCCTGCGTACCTCAGACCGCTCATGTGTGAAGGCATGGGACCGTTCCGGTGGGTGGCTCTGTCCGGTGATCCTGCCGACATCGCCGCGACCGATGACACGATCACTGAGCTGTTCCCGGACAATGCAGGGCTCCAACGATGGCTGGGCCTGGCGCGGGAAAAGGTGCACTTCCAGGGGTTGCCCGCCCGAATCTGCTGGCTTGGCTACGGAGAGCGTGCGAAAGCAGGGCTCGCGTTCAATGAGTTGGTCAGGTCGGGGAAGGTCAAGGCGCCGATCGTGATCGGGCGTGATCATCTCGACTCGGGGTCGGTCGCCTCGCCCTATCGGGAGACCGAAGCGATGCTGGATGGGTCCGACGCGATCGCCGACTGGCCGATCCTCAACGCGCTGCTCAATACGTCTTCCGGGGCGGCATGGGTGGCGGTTCATCATGGTGGTGGCGTCGGTATCGGCAAGGCAATCCACGCAGGGGCTCAGGTGGTTGCGGACGGTACCGACCAGGCGGCACGCAGGCTCGAGTTGATGCTCACGAACGACCCGGGGACCGGTGTGATGCGTCACGCCGACGCGGGCTACGAGCGTGCGATCGAGGTCGCGACAGAACGAGGAGTGCACATACCGATGCTTCGGCCGTCAGGCCAGTAGACGCATCGCCATGCTGTAGTGCGCAAGTCCTTCGACCCGGCGTATGAAGCCGGGACTGCGGCGGAATCTCTCCCCGATCCGCTCATGGCTCTCACCGTCTGCTCGCAGCTTCAGCACTCTCTGCTCGAACGGGCGCACCGATCGTGCTGGACGATCCTCCGAGCGGGGGATCTCGGTCCAGTCGATGATGCGCTCGATGTGCTGCGGACTCCGTCTGAGCCGTTCGGCGATTTCCTCCACCGCGACCCCGCGATTCCTCATGGCGAGGATTCGACGCTCGATGGGTCTGAGTTGTGTCATACGGGTCCCTCGCTGCTCACTGTACTGCTCTCGACGGCGTAGCGACGGTGAGAACGGCGACGGCGATCTCGTCGCAGGGCCAACTCAAGGAGCGTCCGTCGGGTCCCAGCCCGTGACCAGCCCCTCGTCGAGTGCGTCGAGGGTGGCGAGATCGTCGGAGTCGAGCGTGAAATCGAACACGTCGATGTTCTCGCGGATGCGGGTGGGATGGACCGACTTGGGGATGACGATGAAACCGTGGTCGAGCGACCATCTGATGAGTATCTGCGCCGAAGACTTGTCGTACTTCCTTCCCATGTCGACCAGTACACGATCTCTGAGCTTCTGCCCCTTTGTGAGCGGGCTGTACGCCTCGACGGCGATGCCGAGTTCGCGGCACTTCTCGACGAGGTTGGGTCGGGTCAGGTACGGGCTGAGCTCGAACTGGTCGACGGCAGGCGGAACCGTTGCATGGGCCAGCAGTTCGTCGATGTGGAGAGGCATGTAGTTGCTCACACCAATCGCCCGTGCACGCCCGTCCTCGAGGATGCGCTCCATCGCCCGCCAGGTGTCCAGACGTCGTTCCGGCACGGGCCAGTGCACCAGGTACAGGTCGACGTACTCGAATCCGAGACGGTCGAGGCTGCGATCGAACGCTCGGAGGGCGGGATCGTACCCGTGGCTCGAGTTCCACAGCTTGGTGGCGACGAAGACGTCCTCTCGCGACACGCCGCTTCGGCGGATCGCTTCGCCGACGTCGGATTCGTTGCGGTAGACGGCGGCGGTGTCGATGTGCCGGTACCCGGCGTCGAGTGCCGCAAGGACGGCATCTCTCGTGGCGTTCCCGGGTGTGCTCTGGTAGACACCGAGACCCAACGCGGGGATCTGGACGTGGCCGGTGAGTGTCTGGGCTGGAACTGGCATCCGTCTACCAGCGCTCCCGGTGAACGACATCGTCGAAGGCGCGCCGGTTCGGGTGTTTGATCGGTCGCAGCGGCCCGTTCGACGGGTAGCCGAGGGGGATGAGCCACGGGCAGAAACGGTCCGAGGGGAGTCCGAGGATCGAAGCGGCGAGATCGTGATCGGTGACGAGGGCGTGCCCGCTTCCGATTCCGAGAGCGGCTGCTGCGAGCATGATGCTCATCGTGACCTGGCCGAGGTCATACTGGACCGACGACCGGTCTCCATCGGGGGCGACCAGCGCGATCGTGGCTACGGATCCGGCGACGTGCCAGGCCCCCCGCCAGACACGCGCGAGTGCCTGGAGGCGGTCGCGGTCTGTGATGACCACGAAATCCCACGGCTGGGTGTTACGGGACGAGGGGGTACGGCGTGCCGCCTCGAGGATCTGATCGAGATCGGCGGGAGGAATAGGTCGCGGCTCGAACGATCGGACGTCGCGTCGTGAGAGGATGGCGTTCCATGTCTCCATGAACTCAGCCTATTCACCTGTGTGATCTGTGAGGAGCTTCCACACACGCGAGACGTTGCCGACGCTCCAGGCCTGGGCAATCGCCGCGCGTGGTTCGTGTGGAGGGTCGCCTTCGGCGCATTCGGTCACCGTTCCATGGGTGATCAGATATCCGATGAGCGGTCCGACGAAGCGGCGAACCTCGAGCGGGTCGTTATACACACGCAGATGCGCGAACGCGTAGGGGCCGATCAGCCACGGCCACACGGTGCCCTGGTGGTAGGCAGCGTCCCGCTCGACCGGACCCCCACCGAACCGTCCCCGGTATCCGGGTTCGAACGGAGCGAGCGTCCGCAGTCCCATCGGGGTGAGCAGGTGCTGAGCGCACGCGTCGACGACCTTTCGTTGCCAGCTCGCATCGAGCGGACTGTGAGTGAGCGACACCGCGAACAGCTGGTTTGGCCGCAGCGATGGGTCGTCACCGTCAGGACCGTCGATCACGTCGAACAGGTAGCCGGTGTCGGGGTTGAGGAATCGGTGAAACGACGCATCGACCCTGTCAGCGGCTTCTGCGTAGGGCCGAGGATTGGCTCCGAGCTGTGAAGCGAACCCCTGCATCGTCCTCAGCGCGTTGAACCAGAGGGCGTTGATCTCGACCGGCTTGCCGATGCGGGGGGTGATCTCCTTTCCGTCGGCCCGCGCGTCCATCCAGGTGAGTTGGGTTCCAGGTTGGCCGGCGGCGAGCAATCCGTCGTTCGGGTCTATCCCTATCCGGTGTCGCGTGCCCCTGATGTGCCAGTCGATGATGTCGCTGAGCACGGGGAAGAGCTCGTCGACGAGGCGGCCGTCCGGCACTGCTCGGTGGTAGGCACGGATCGCCTCGATGTACCAGAGGGTCGCGTCAGCGGTGTTGTACTCGGCGACTCCGTCTTCCGAGAAGTGATTGGGGATCATGCCGCGATCCAGGTGCCGGGCGAACGTCCGTAGGATCTGTGCCGCCTCGTTCTGGCGCCCCGTGTCGAGGCAGAGGCCCGGCAGGGAGATCATCGTGTCGCGGCCCCAGTCTGTGAACCAGTGGTACCCGGCGATGATGGTCGAGTCCGGGATCCCATCAGTCGTGCTGGTGACGATGAACTGGTCGGCGGCGAGCGCCAGGGTGGCTGCGACCTCCTCCTCGGGTCGAGCCGCATCGAGGACCGCTCGCTCGTGGCTGCGGCGGCGTTCGAGCGCGGCGTCGAGGCGTGCGACCGGATCGGTCGAGATTGCGATCAGGGCGCTGTCGCCGGGACCGAGCGTTGTCGTGAAGTCGACAGCATGGAGGTTCTCGTCCTGATCGTCGAGACCCCGGAAGGTCTCAATCGCGAGGGCCGGGCTGCGCCTCCACTCGTTGCGGAGCGCGACGTCGAAGTCCTTGGCGAGCAGGTAGAACGGAACGGCGCCACCTTCGATGCGCACAAGTGACTCGGACAGTGTCGACCGTAGCCCGGGATGGTCGTGCGTCGTGTCGTGGTGGCTGCGGCTGGTGACGAACGCGGCGGAACTGAGTCGGATTGGCCCGTCTCCGTTCACCAGTCGGTACTGCACGTAGGTGGTGTTGGCGCCCTGTTCCATCCAGACGGACTTCTCGAGCACTGCCTCGTTGATCCGGAAGGTCCAAGTAGGGATCGTCACGTCGCGCCGGAACGACTCGAGGTACCCGCCGAGGACTCGCCCGCCGTTGACGATCTCGTCGAATCTCGTGACGAGCACGGTCCGGCCGAGAGGCGGGGCAAGCGCCGCGACGAGAAGCCCGTGATAGCGACGGGTCAGTGGTCCGGCGACCGGACCGGACGCGTAGCCGCCGATCCCGTTGGTGACGAGCCACTCCACGGGTCGGAGCCTAGGGGGTGTCGGGATGTTGAGGCTCTGGCTCCTGTGTGCACCGGAGTCGTGCGGTTGGCGGCGGTCCGCGCGGGGGCTGTTCGGGCAGTGCGCTGCGACTCGTCACCGTAGCTCGCGACGCGGATCGCTGTCAGCGCGAGCACGACGACACCCGTTCCTCCGTACAGCGCCACTGCGAGCGCTCCGTGGCTGTCCGTCCCCGCTTTGATGCCGTGCAGGAGGGCGGAGGTGAATACGCCATAGGTCAGATAGTGGATGGCTCGCCACGTCGCCTGGCCGATCCGTCTCCGTATGTAGAACGTCGACGAGGTCAAGATCAGCCCATAGAGAGCGACGATGCCGAATGCAACGGCCAGTGGTCTCCACGGTGACGTGCCGGGCACGAGGACATTGGTCAGAGAGAAGCCGACATACTGGTCCGTGAGGATGGCCGTCACATGGATGACGGTGGCGATGAGCGCGCCGACCGAGAGCGCCTCGTGCACGAAGGTCAGGCTCTTGGTCGAGATGCGTCTTCCCAGCGTCTTTGAAGAGAGCAGCAGCCCCCACATCGTCCCTGCGGCCAGCAGTGAGTACGCCGCGATGCCGGCGCCCCGGGCGGAGATCCATGACAGATTCATGCGACCCGCGTCCCCGTCGTCGCGTACACCGACCCGTCCTGCCAGATCGCTACCGCTCCGCGGATCCAGCTCTGGTCATCCGCCCACGAGAGGCCCTCCTCCCCGAGGAGTAGGACGGCTTTGGCGCCCGCCTCGGCGAGCGCTGCCTGATCTGCGACGACCGATGCGGAGAGGATCGGTGTGGTTCCCGGTGCCCCGGTACGCGGGTCGATGATGTGATGGGCGCGACGGTTGGCGACCATCCAGGCACGCTTGGCGACCGAGCTGGTCGCGAGGGCACCGTCACCGACACGGACCGACGCCGCGATGTCGCCTGCCGGGTCCTCGACGTCGACGATCGTGTCCGGATGACTCGAACGGAGATCGCCTCCGGCGTTGACGATCGTCGCGAGACCCAGTTCGACGGCGAGGTCGGCGGTCCAGCCTTTCGCGATGCCGCCGAGATCGAGGTGGACGCCTGGGGGGCGGTAGAGCCGCGTCCCTTCCACGTTCCATTCGCTGTCGGTAGGGGGCAGCACGGGGGATTCATCCAGGTCGGTCACCTCGCTGAACGTGCGGTCGTACCCCCATGCCGCAACGAGTTGTCCCACCGCGGGATCGACGAGCCCGCCGGTCAATCGGCGAGCCGTGTCCGCGGCCGCCAGGACGTCTGCAAGGAGTGGGGACACGTCCATGATCGTCCGCGGAGAACGGTTGACCCTGTTGAGTTCGCTGTGATCGAGGAACCGGCTACAGACCTGCTCGACGTGTTCGAACAAGCTGCGAACCTTGGCAGGCGGGGCGCCGTCTTCGAGGGTGACCGTCACCGTCGTTCCCATCGCACGGAAGCTCTCACTGTGCATCAGGAACCGGCCGATCGCTGTCGAACGGGTGTCGTCTGTCGAACCGGGGCCTGAACCACGACTTTGCGAACTACCTGCTGCTGTTGCTGCGTCTGCGTTGTCTGCGTCGACCCGGATCTGATCACGATGAGACCGTTGTCCGGCAGCGCCGGCGCGGCCGCCTGTTGTGTGGTGCGGGCCGGCTGTGTCGTCGACGGCTCGGTTGGTGTGGCGGTGTTGGCGGTGGTGGTGGCCACTGCACGGCCGGCAATCGCAGCAGTCACCCATGCGACCGCTGCGACTGTCCACGCAACGATCTTCAGGCCTCGGAGTGGAAGGAATCGTTTGCGGATCATCCTGCCCCCAGTTGCACTTGCAGCACCACGCCGCGGGCTTCCAGCACGTTGACGATGGATGTCGGCAGCATCTGCACGGCCTGGTCGGTCGGCAAGAACCATGCCGATCCTTGGGCGGCCAGGGTGCGAATCACCGCGGGACTGATGGGTTGCTCAGCAAGCGTGGTTGCCTGCTGGTTTGATGTGGTTGCGGCTGCGGGCTGCGCGTCGGGCTGCACCGCAGCCGCAACCTGTTCCGTCGACGTGGTCGAGGACGCCGACGGGAGACCTCTGAACAGGGCAATGAACCCTGCGACGGCGACGGCGACGGCGACGATGATCACCGCCGCGTCAGTCATCGCCTTCTGTGCCTTCGTGCTCACTCTCGTGCTCCTCATGCTGTCCGGGACTCTGGGTGGTGGCGGCAGGTGACGGACCGGCCGCCTCTACGGTCATCTCTTGGACGATCACGGGAGCGGTCTCCTGTTGTGGTGTTCCGGGCAGCTGGTACCCGGCCGCCTCACAGATCGGCCGGAGTGCGTCCAATGCCGATTGTTCGATGACCGTGATCTGGTGGGACTGCTCCTTGGCGACGAGCGCAAGGCCGTCCGTCGTGCAGGCCGCGACCAGGTCCTGGTCGATGGTGGGCTGTGTTGCCTCGGCGGCGGCGGCGGTCGTGGACGTCGTGGCGCTGTCCGATGTCGTGGTGGTGCCCGGTGTTACGAGCGCGCCGGCAGCAGGAACGCCGATGGCGGCAGCCACGATCATTGCCAGGAGTTTTCCTCTCATGTGACCTCCAATCATCCATGAGGATGCCGGGAGGGGAGATAAGGCCGTGCTAAGCGCCCGTAATGGTTGCAGCAAACTCGAGGCGCATCGTCAGACAGTCGCCAGAATAAGGAGCGATGAAGCGAGTACTGATCGCACTCGTGATCCTCCTCGGGGGGTGTACCAATGGAGGTGTCGCCACCACACCTCCGGCGACGACTTCCACCACGACGACGAGCTCCGCGTCGACGAGTCCCGCGGTAACGGCACCGACGTCGACGACCGAACCGTCGACGGCCGAAACCTCGACGGCCGCGACGTCCACGACAACAACGACGACACCGCCGGTTGGGGAGCTGCTCGTTATCGGCGACTTCGGATCTGGAGGAAAAGCCGAGTACTTGGTGGCCGACGCCATGCAGTCATGGGCCCAGACGCACGATGTCGCAGCAATCCTCACCACCGGCGACGACCTCTACACGAGCAACGTTCAGAAGGCGTGGACCACGCCATTCGGCTGGGTCTCCGAGGCGGGAATACCTGTGTGGGTTACCTGGGGGAATCACGACAACCAGCGGCCGAAGGCTGTGGACACCGCATTTGGCGATCCTCCACGGTGGTCGGAACACCAATGGGGAGACGTGAACGTGGTCAGTGTCGATTCGACCGACGTTGGTTCTCCCGACCAGGAGCAGTGGCTCGAGTCGACGCTCTCCACCGCTACGTCTCCGGTGATCGTCGCCGAGCACTACCCGGCGTACAGCTGCTCGTACCACGGGGACAGCACCGCCGTCCGCAGGAGCTGGGCCCCGCTGTTCGAAGAGGCAGGCGTCGAGATGGTGCTGGCCGGCCACGAGCACAACTACCAGCGATTCCAGGTGGGGGGTGTCGAGTACGTCGTCTCTGGCGGCGGTGGCGCCGGTTTGTACGCGCTGAAGGACTGCGCGAAGAGCCATCCGCCGCGAATCGCCGGCGATTCGATCCACCACTTCCTGGCCGTGGATCAAGACTCGACAGGGCTCCACGTGCAAGTCGTGGCTTCGGATGGCAGCATCGTCGATACATTCGACGTGGCGTGGTGAGTAGTGGAGTATGTGCTCGATGACATCGGTGAGCTGACGACCAACGATCCGCGCGGTCCGAGTGGCAATGCCGCAGTTGCCGTGGCCGACGGGAAGATCGCCTGGGTAGGCGACAACAAAGCCGTTCCGGCGGAGTTTCAAACCCTTCCAAGATGGAGCGTCGACGGCAGAGCGGTTCTTCCCGGCTTCGTCGACGCGCACACGCACTGTGTGTTCGCCGGAGATCGGTCAGGGGAGTTCGCCCAGAGGATGCGCGGTGAGCGGTACGAGGACATCCTCGCTGCCGGGGGAGGGATCCGTTCGACGGTCAAAGCGACGCGGTCTGCCACGGTCGACGAGCTCGTCGCGTCGGGGAGGGTGCGCCTGGATCGAATGCTCGCGTTGGGGACGACCACCATCGAGATCAAGTCTGGCTATGGCCTCGACGTTGTCAACGAACAGAAGATGCTCGCGGCGATCACCGGACTCGCGTCGACACACGCGATCGATGTGGTACCCACGTTCCTCGGAGCGCACGTTGTTCCCTCGGAGTACCGAGATGACAGGGACGGCTACATCCGGCTGATCGAGGAGCAGATGCTTGCCGTGTGTGCGCCGTATGCGCGCTACTGCGATGTGTTCTGTGACGAGGGTGCATTCACGGTCGACGAGGCTCGGCGGGTGCTCGAAGCGGGCGTGCGTCTCGGCCTGAGACCGCGTCTGCACGTCGAGCAACTCGCCGCATCGGGTGGGGCCGAACTGGCGGCAGAGCTGGGTGCCGTCTCCGCCGATCATCTCGACCACGTGACGGCATCGGGAGTCGCGGCCCTCCGATCCGCCGGCACGATCGCCGTGCTCCTTCCTGCGGTTTCATTGTCGATGAAGGCAGCGCAGCCACCTGGACGGATGCTGTGGGATGAGGGCGTGCCCGTGGCGATCGCGACCGACTGCAATCCCGGGACCTCCTATGTGGAGAGCATGTCGTTGGTGGTCGCACTGGCGGTGCTCGAGATGGGACTCGCTCCCGAGGAAGCCGTGTGGGCGGCGACTCGCGGCGGAGCGCTCGCCGTCGAGGATCGAAGCAAAGGCGTGGTCGTCGAGGGTGCGACCGCCGATCTGATCGTGCTCGACGCGCCGAGCGCAGTCCATCTTGCCTATCGGCCGGGCACGAACCTCGTGGCGTCGGTGATCAAGGATGGCGAGTTCGTCGTGGACGGGCTCGGCCTGTCTTCGTAGACGACTCGTCGAGTCGTAGACCGGACGAACTCGTCGTTCGGGATCCACCTCCAACACGGTGTCAGAGGTCCTCAGCCTGTTGCAATGAGCGCGATCCCGGCCAGCGCCAGCACGATTCCGAGTACCCGCGTCACGGTCATGTGTTCCTTGAGGACGATCCTCGCCAGGATGATCGTCGAGGCCGGATACAGCGATGTCACGACCGACGCGAGTGAGACGAGACCGGCGCGAACGGCGAACAGGTAGAGGCCGTTGGCGGCGATATCGAGAACACCCGCCCATGCGACGATCGCGTCGAGTTCCCTGAAGGGTCTGATTGGTTGACGGAAACCCGCCGCGAGCAGGAGAACGAACGGGATCGACGCCGCGCGGGCTCCAACCAGCGGCCACAGACCTGAGGCGGGGTCCGTCCTACTGATCAAGATGAAGAACGCGCCGAACCCGATTCCGGCGATGAATCCGTCGAGCGCGCCGGTGGACCTTGACTCACCTTCTTCATTGGTTGGCTCACGGGTGATGAGTGCGATGGCTGGGATGGCTGCGACGACCCCGACACTTGCGAGCGTCGACGGACGCTCTCCGATCAGGAGGCCGAACGCGAGCGGGACGAGCGCCGTCATGACTGCCGAGAGGGGAGCGACCACCGACATTCGCCCAGTGGAGAGGCCTCGGTAGAAGAAGATCAGGCCTGCACCCCCGACAACGCCCGCCGCTGCGCCCCACCCGAAGTCCGCGAACAGGTATCGGTCGGGCCCGAGGAGAGGGAGGAGCACCAGCAAGAGAACGAGTCCGACCATCTGGGAGACCGCTACCACGGCGATGGCACGGTGGCGCCTGGACGCGATCCCGCCGAGGAAATCGGCGGAGCCATAGGTGATGGCTGACAGAACGGCGAAGACGACCATCGGTGAAGCGTATCGTGATCGGTCCTGGCTCGCTTCAACGCTCGAGGTCAATGGATCGGCGAGCGGCTGCATGTCGAAGGAGGTTCTGACGATCTGGCCGGGCGTCTGGAGCCGCAACCTGCGTCCCGCTCGCTCAGGGGCAGTAGGGGCGGATCTCTCCTGCTGCCTGCGTGGCCGCCGACCAGGTGAATTCCTGGCCGTCGCTTGCGTAGTAGTAGGCCGTTCCGTTGGGGAACAGAGCGACGACGATCCCCGAGTAGCCGATCATCGCCGGGACCCAGACCTCGCAGGCGAGGTCTGGAACCCGATCGGCCCAGAACGAGTCGTTGTACCTACCGCCACCGACACGGTCGACACCCGGATCGGCCGGGTCGCGCTGAAGGGCCGCCGCCAGCATGTCCGGATCGAGAAGCCTGCGCCCATCGACCACGCCATCCTCGACGTTGAGGAACGTGGCGACCTTGGCGAGGTCATCGGGGATCCACCAGAGGCCGAGCCCACCCAGTGCTTGCCCCTGCCAGTTGTCGTCGCGGGTTCGCATCGTCTCGAACAGCCCGGGACCGATCCCGAGCGGCCGGTACACCTCGTCGACGACGAACCGGAAGAGGTCGGCGTCGATGCCCTCCTTGGAGCGTAGGTAGGTCTGGAGTGCGTCAACGAGGACGAAGGTGTCCGATGTGTGGTACACCCACGTTGTGCCAGGGTCGGCGCCGTGCGGGTAGTGGAGGGCGTCGGCGAGCATCGGCGCCTCGTATTGGGCGGTCCAGAACGGGTCGTCCCAGTGTTCTTCATCGACCATGTAGGCGGACGTCGTGAAGTTGCCCGATGCCATGTCGAGCAGGTCGTCGAATGTGACGGCACTCCAATCGCCGGGGCTGGTGGCCGTCTCGGGTACGTAGTCCTTCACGAGCAGGTCGGGCACGTCGGCTCCGTACTTCTCGGCGAGCCGCATCAAAGCGATCGCTACGAACCCGGACTTGGCGGTTGAGTACGAGGGGGCACGCATCGACGCGCAATACGGGTAGGTGCCGTGGCGCGTCCCACACCCGCCGACGTAGTTGACACCGTCCACGACGAACCCGTACCACGTCATGTTCTCGGGGGTGACTCCTGCTCCGAACGCAGAGACGTCCACGTCCGGGTAGTCGGTGCCGAGCTGCTCGATCGGCCTGCTGGGAAGGCGTCCGGAGATTTCTTTGGCGAACTCGTCACGGAGTTCGTCTGCGCCGTCAACCGGGCCGGGGTCGTAGTTCGCGTCGAGAAGGCCCCACAGGTCCGCGCGAAACGTGACCGTCGTTTCCTGGGTGATCTGGTACCAGACCTTCGAGATGTGCTCATCGTCGAACAGGAAGGTCATGGTGCCGTTGAGCGTGGCGTTCGCATCCTTCCAGACGAGCGCAAACGGGAACGACGCGCGGGTCATACCGTGGTCACCGTTCTCGTCCCAGGCACGGCCCGGTCCGAGGATCAGATTCCAGTTCGGGTTGTCGGTGATGATGAGCCCGCGGACGGTAGGAACGAGATATCCATCAGGTGTCTGGATGAACGCGTGGTCGAACTCCGGGAGGTGACGTACCGAAGGGTCCTCGTCTCCGGCGAGGATGGTCATGCCTCCGCTCGTTGCCTCATCGAGCAGCTCGAGTCTGCCCTCGAAGACGTGCGATGGTGGTGCCGCACCAACCGGCAATGCCAAGGCAGCATCGTCGACCGGGGAGTCCGCCTGGAAACCCTCGGTCAGATCTCGGTACGTCAGCTGTCTGCGAGTGACGTCTCCACGCCCCCACTCGGTCGGAGTGAACTGATCGGCAGTCGCGGGGCCCTGCCCTGCACAGCCTGCGGCAACGAGCAGGGCCAGCGCACCGATGAGAAACCTCGACCTCATGTCTCCAACGCTAGGTCGGCGCGTCAGAGCGTGAAGGTGAAGATGGTCGTGTCCGGGTCGCCCTCGACGCCTCCGAGCGTCTCGTAGAGCGCGATCGCTGGGGCGTTGCTGCGCTCGGTGAGGAGCCACGCCTCGGTGCAACCCGATGTGCGAGCCTCCTCGAGCATTCGTCTGACGAGTCGGCTTGCGATCCCCTGGCGCTGGTGGGTCGGAGCGACGCCGACTTCGTTGATCCACATCTCGGGCGCGGTCTTGTCCGGATGCAGGTACACGACGGCGCTGGTGAACCCGACCACGACGTCCTCGTCGACCGCCACCACCAGCCGATGTCGCGGATCTGCAAGAAACGCTTCCGTCGAGGGTTCGAAGATGGGGTCGTCGAAGACGCCAGGTGCGACCCGGCGCAGGAGATCCTGGTCGTCTGCATCGAGCAGTCTGATGGCGATCATGCAGGCAAAGACTATGCGGTTCGGTCCACGAGCACGCTGTAGGCGAGGTGCTCCCGATCTTTGCGCATCTGCCGCAGGCCGACGCCAAGCCCGTAGCAGAGGACCTTCGGTTCCGGGGCCAGCTTCAGGAACACTGCGAGACCATCCACCGCTCTGAGCGAAGCCACATTGTCTCGCAGGATCCGCTGTTGATCGAATGCCCACATGCCATCGGGATCGTCGACGGGCACCACCGATGCTGGGCCGCGGAATGTCACACAACTCGCCGGCACGAAGCTCAAGATCCTGTGTGGGAAGGTGACTACCAGCGAGACGTTCGGGTTCGACCCGACGTTGCGGGTCTTGACGTAGCTCTCCAGCGTAAGGATGAACAACGCGAACGGTGAGGGCGGTGGAGCGACACCGTACAGGACACCGGTCGAGTGAGGTCGTCCCTTCGTGTCGATGGTCGTCAGCACTCCGAATGTCTTCGAACGAACGGCGGCTTCGATCTGCGCGAAGGTCAGTGGTGTCTCGATCATGTTTCCTTCTCGCCCAACCCTACGCGCCTCGGCTGCCCCGTCGCCGACGGTCGTCGCGATCTAGACTCGCCGCTGTGATCGACTGGCTGCGACCCACCGCGTTCTCGCACCGTGGCGGACGGTTGCTGTGGCCTGAGAACACGCTCTACGCATTCCAGCAGTCCTACGACCTCGGATTCCGATTCTTCGAAACGGACCTGCACCTCACCAAGGACGGTCAGATCGTTCTGTTCCACGACGACTACCTGGACCGCACCACCGACGGGTCGGGTGATGTCTGGGACTACACGCTGGACGAGCTGAGAGGGTTCGATGCAGCATTCCGGTTCGGTGCCGACCGGGAGTGGCCTTTCCGGGGCAAAGGGATCACGATCCCCTCCCTCGAAGAGGTTGTCACGACGTTCTCCGACATCTCCTTGACGCTCGAGCTGAAGCAGGGTGGGCTGGAAGACGCCCTGGTAGATCTCGTTCGCCGGCACGACCTGTGGGATCGGGTCATCGTCGGAGGGTTCGACGACAGCTGGTCAAAGGCGGTCCGCACCGTCTCCGGTGGACGAATCGCAACATCGGCCGGCCGCAATGAAGGACTGATGTTCTGGGTTGCCTCGAGGCTTGGAATCGGTTTGAGGACGCCGGCCGCTGCCTTGCAGATCCCCGTCACCTATGGCAGGTTCGTCAAGCTCGACGGACGGTTCCTCGGGGCATGCAGGAGGGCCGGCAAGCTGATGCACATATGGACCGTCAACGACGCCGACGAGATGAACCTTCTGCTGGACATGGGCGTTGACGGGATCATGAGCGACAGACCGGATGTCTTGAAGACGGTGTTCGAAGAACGGGATCTGTCTCTTGCTTAGCATCGCCCAGTTGCAGATACAGCGACGCCGGCTGAAAGCGGGTGAAGTGTACGATCCGGCGCCGCTGCTGTCCTCGGACCGGGCTCTCCTGAGCAGAGAGGGGGTACTCGCGGCGTCGGATGGGGGTTGGGTGGTCGACGTGCACCACGCTTCGCACCCGCAGCGGCCCCGCTGGAGCCCAGACGCAACGGTGTCGGTGGGGTTCACCTCCCACTACGAGAAGATGTGGTCCCGGTTCGAGCGGCGCCCGTGGGGAGTCGCCGGTGAGAACATCATCATCGAAACGGACAGGATGTGGACCCTCGACGATCTTGCCGGGGGTCTCGTGGTCGTTACGGCCTTTGGCGAGATCCGACTGGACGGTTTCGAGATCGCCCAACCGTGTATTCCGTTCACCCGGTTTCTCTCCGGACGTCCAGACGCCGATGCCGCGGACCTTCAAGCCGACCTTGCGTTCCTTCAGGATGGCGTCCGGGGGTTCGTCACGGCGATGGACGATCTTCAGGCGCCTGTTGAGATCAGGGTCGGCGACGAGGTGCGTATCTAAGGATTCGTCGCCCGACCTGATGGTAGGGGTGTGCATCCTGCGTGCCATCGGCCGTTGGCTGTCGGCTGTCGGCTGTCCGCTTTTCTAGAACTTCCTCGGCACCGACCCTGTCAAGGTAAACAGCGCTCGCATCACCTTGTGCCCCGGATCGGCGGCGGGATCGAACATCAATGGGCACCCACCAGGGATGACATCGATTCCGTGCGCCTTCCCGTAGTCCACAGCGGGCTCGCTCATGCTTCCCGGACCGACCCCCCGGTGGAGCCAGACCCTCTGGATGCCGAGATTGACGCAGTCGCGGACCACGTCCTCGGCGGCCTCCGGGGTCGTTGCGACCAACACCGCATCGACTCCTCCCGCGATGTCTGCGAGAGAGTGATAGCAGAGATCACCTTCGACTTCGTCGGCGTTGGGGTTGACGGCGAACACCTCATAGCCGCGGTCGCGAAGGCGTCTGTAGACGCCGTTGCCGCTGTGCCCGCCCTCCGGGTGACGTGATACGCCGGCGACGGCAATCCGGCGTTGGCCCAAGAAGTCGGTTGCTGCATCTCGTAGCGTGGTCATGGTGCCTCCGTGCAGGTGTCGCTTGCGAGGTTACTCGCGACCGGCTGGGGCCTCCTGGATCGAAAGGCGGACGGTGCACCCGACTACCCGCTCGTCTGGGCGTTTTCAGATTGACAGCACAATCAGCAGGTCTGGACTTCGGGCCATAGGCCCGAAGAGGGAAGCCCCCGCCTTCATCGGGCAGGGGCCTCTCGATCTGGATCAGCGCAGTCCACTCATCCTTCAGCGCCGACGTGCGGGTTGCAGCCCCAGAGGAATGCCCCGCCGCCGTAGTCGAGCCAGACCTGGGCAGCGCCGTGATTGTCGGGGGAGTCCACAACGACCCCGGAGTTCCAGGTGTGTCCCCAGTTCTGGACCGTGCCGTGGACACCTGGCACCGCGCCATCCATCTCGGAGTCTTCCAGCCCGGAGTACACACATGCGGACCGTGCGTGAGTGGGTGCCGGTATGGACCAACTTCCGTTTTTGCCGTTCTTGCTCCCGTTGACTTCCCCTGCGAACGCGGCGGTAGCACTCGCCATCACGATCATCGCTGCAAGCAGCGCAACTATCAGTGGTCTCTTCATTGGTTCTCCTCCTGATCGTGCTGACGGAGTCAGCTGTTTTCGCTGACGGGATAGATCTCGTCGGCGACGAGCCCGTGAGCTTCCCGGTGAACGGTGTTGGCGTCCTCCGCGTTTTCGGCCTCGACGAGGCAGAAGATCTTCCCTGCGGTTTCGTCCACCCAGTAGCGGAGGTAGCTCACCCCGTACTTGCCCTGTGTCTCGAGATCGGCCTTGTGGGCATCCGCAACGTCCGCTGCGGAGACTCCTCCCTCGATGGTGTGAACGTCCATGAAGAGCGACACGCAGACCTCCTTGTTCTCGGTGTCAGTCCAAGAACGTAGGGGGAACACGGCGGCGCGTCATCGGGGACGACTACTCAGTTGTGGCGCCGCAGGCACCTACTTGTCGTCGGTGAGAAGACCGAGCGATTCGGCCCGGGCGACCGCCTTTGTGCGAGTGTTCGCGTCGAGCTTCGACATGACGGCCGAGACGTGGTTCTCGACGGTGCGAGGGGAGATGAAGAGCCGGTCGGCGATTTCCATGTTGGAGAGACTCTCACCGA
>CAYLHS010000008.1:2843-39607 GCA_964383535.1 uncultured Acidimicrobiia bacterium | reverse complement strand
GGAGGAGCACATGGAGGACCTGACCGGCCGGCAACGGGAGATACTCGACTACATCAGGGACACCGTCGCCGACAGGGGGTACCCGCCCTCGGTGCGTGAGATCGGCGATGCGCTCGGTCTCCGCTCCCCTTCAACCGTGCACAGCCACTTGTCCTCGCTCGTGCGTACGGGCCATCTCCGGCGTGACCCGTCCAAGCCGCGGGCAATCGAGGTGGTCGAGTCGGATACCCGGCGGCTCCATCGATCGGCAACGCGCGACGTGCCGCTCGTCGGTCACATCGCGGCCGGTGTACCGATGCTCGCCGAAGAGCAGATCGAAGAAGTCCTGACCCTGCCGACCGAGTTCACGGGCCAGGGGCCGGTCTTCCTCCTCAGAGTGCGGGGAGACTCCATGATCGACGCGGGCATCCTCGACGGGGACTACGTCGTCGTTCGCAGCCAGAACATCGCCGAGACCGGCCAGATCGTCGCCGCACTCGTCGACGGTGAGGAAGCAACCGTCAAGCGATTCGCCCGCCGGAACGGCACCATCGTGCTCATCCCCGAGAACCCGGCGTATGACGAGATGGTCTTCACCGACGGGGTACAGATCCTCGGGAAGGTGGTTGCGGTCCTTCGGGCGATCTGAGCGACACGACATAGGAGGCGAGGCGTTGCGCCTCCGCGTGAGGTGCCCGGACACGCAACAGAACACCATCCTGCCGGTACTCCTCCTCCAACACGTCGGTAAGACGGTGAAGACGCTCGACCTCGGCCCCGAACGGCAGCAGCACCTCCACGACTTCGAAACCGGCGGATACCGCCTCCCAGATCCGCTCGGCGAGATCCTCGACGCCGTCCCCTGTGACCGCCGACACCATCGGCGCCTCCGGATAGAGGCTCCCGAAGCGCCCCCTGCCGAGATCGAGCTTCGTCCCAACCAGCACCTCGGGGATGTCTCCGGCCCCGATCTCGATCAGGACCGTTCGTACCGCGTCGACGTGCGCCTCCATGTCGTCGTCCGTCATGTCGACGAGATGCACCAGGACGTCCGACTCGGCGACCAGCTCGAGTGTCGAGTGGAACGCATCGATCAGCTGATGAGGGAGACGCCGAACGAACCCGACCGTGTCGGTGATCAGCAACTCTCGGCCCCCTGGCAGAACGCATCGCCGCGTCGACGGATCCAATGTTGCGAACAGCTGGTCCTGCACGAGCACAGATGAACCTGTCAGTGCATTCAACAGGCTGGACTTGCCGGCATTGGTGTACCCCACGAGCGATACGGCCGGCACCTTCGAACGCCCGCTTCGCTTGACCAGCCGGGTTCGCTCGACCTCGTCCAGCTGCTCCCGGAGTTTCGACACCCTTCGAAGAATCCGCCGACGGTCCGTCTCGAGCTGGGTCTCTCCGGGACCTCGGGTGCCGATCCCGCCGCCCAGCCTCGACATCTCCACCCCTCTTCCCCGCAGGCGAGGCAGCAGATACTTGAGCTGGGCAAGTTCGACTTGCAGTCGCCCCTCGCTGCTCTCCGCGTGAAGCGCGAAGATGTCGAGAATCAGCGCGGTCCTGTCCAGGACGCGCACGTCCAGCGCTGCGCTCAGATTGCGTTCCTGTGCTGGGGTGATCTCCTGATCGAAGATCACCACGTCGGCCTCCTGCTCCTCGATCAGCCGGCGGATCTCCTGGAGCTTGCCGGATCCCGCAAGTGTCGCGGAATCGAGCCGGTCGCGTCGCTGCACGACCGTACCGACCACCTCCGCTCCTGCCGTGTCGGCCAGCCTCGCCAGCTCGTCCAGCGAGACATCGCCGTCCGTCACCACCGCCGCCAGCACTGCCCGCTCAGCCATGCCACTCGCCCTCGAACACGAAGCTCGCCGGACCGGTGATCCACGCCACGTCACCCTCCAAATGGACCCCGAGGACACCACCGGGGAGTCGCACCGTGGCGTCCTTCCCGACGAGGCCGTCGGCACATGCAGCGCCGACCGCGGCCGCCGCACCCGTGCCGCACGCGAGCGTCTCACCAACGCCCCGCTCCCACACTCTGACGTCCAGGACACCAGACTCTCGAACCGCCATGAACTCGACGTTGACCCCTCCCGCGAACGCCGCCTCGATCCGCGGTCCGATGTCCCCGACGCGTGCGTAGGCGGGATCCTCGACCTGAATCACGACATGAGGGTTGCCGACACTGACCTCTCGCAGCGACGTTCCTTCCACCTCGCGCTGCGCGTGCGCCTCCACGGGACCGAGCTCGACGGTGATCGCGCCGTCTCCGAGCGTGACGCTACGTGGCCCAACGGCCGTTTCGACGATGAACTCGGACCCCTCGACGAATCCCCGTCGGGCAGCGAACACGGCGACGCAGCGCAGCCCGTTTCCGCACATCTCGGCCGGTGATCCATCGGCATTCCAGTACTCCATACGGACGCGCCGTTCGTCGAGCGGGGTCACCACCAGGACCCCGTCTGCGCCGATCCCCCGGCGTCGATCGCACATCCGCTCGATGTCCTCCTCCGAAGGCACGAACGGTCCCTCGATCACGACGAAGTCGTTGCCCAACCCCTCCATCTTGGCGAAGTTCATTCAGTCGCCTCCTCGAGCATCGACCGGACCGCTCCATAGAGCGAGTTCGGGTCGTCACTCCACGGTACCCATGAGATCCTCGGATCGCGGTGGAAATACGTCCGCTGGTGCTTCGCGAGACGAAGCGTCGCCTTGGTCGCGTCTGCCACGCCGGCCTCCACCGGCGCGACACCGCGCACCACCGGCAGGAGCTGCTTGTAGCCGACGGCCTGGGATGCGGTACGTCCGAGCCGTGGAGCCAGTGCTTGCACCTCGTCCAGCAGCCCTGCGTCGACCATGCCGGCGAGGCGACCGGCAACGCGACCGGCCAGCTGTTCGCCAGGATCGATCCCCACCGCCGTGAAGCCGACGAGCGGCCGGTACGATCTGATCGCCTCCGCTTCCTCCGATGCGGCGCGCTCCGACGGGGTACTCCCCGTGAGCTGGTAGATCTCCAGCGCGCGCACCACGCGCCTCGGGTTCGTCATGTCGACAAGGCGATCCGCGTCGGGATCGACTCGACGGAGTTCTTCGACGTTGTCGACGAACGGTCGTTCATCGAGTCGCCGGCGGATCTCAGGATCCGACGCCGCGAAGGTGAGGGGATCAACGATCGCTCGGAAGTGCAGACCGGATCCTCCGACGAGAATCAGCCGCCGATCGAGCAGGGTCCGGGCACGCTGCTGGAACTCCGCCACCGTGAACTCGTCCTCGGGCTCGACGAGGTCGATCATGTGATGCGGCACCCGCGCGCGCGTCCCCTGATCCGGCTTCGCTGTACCGATGTCCATCCCCCGATACACCTGCATCGAATCGACCGACAGGATCTCCGCATCTATGTCCTCGGCCAGGCGAAGCGCCATCTCGCTCTTCGCCGACGCCGTCGGCCCGAGAATGGCGAGAATCAGCGTACGACCCCCACCAGGTGATGTTTGTGCGCGCTGGTGATCTCCACGTGCAGGAACCTGCCCGGCGGGAACTCCCCTTCCACGTGCACCACCCTGTTGCCCTCCGTACGGGCTGTCGCCATAGCCGGATCCTTCTTCGATGGCCCTTCGATCAACACCTCCTCGACCCGCCCAACCTGATCGAGGTTCTTCTCGAAGACGATGCGATTCTGGAGTTCGGTGAGCCGCCGGTATCTGGCCTGCATGATGTCGGGGTCGACGGAGATTTCGCGCATGTCGGCCGCGGCGGTGCCGGGCCGAGGTGAGAACAGGAAGGTGAACGCCTGATCGAACCGGGCCGCTTCGATCACCTCCATGGTCGCCTGGAAGTCCGACTCGGTCTCACCGGGGAATCCGACGATGACGTCCGTGGACACCGCGAGGTCGGGCATGAACGTCCTGGCGAGCGTGAGGCGGCTCATGAAGCGATCCACGTTGTACCCGCGGTGCATGGCGGCCAGGATCCGGTTGCTGCCGCTCTGGAGGGGGAGGTGCAGCTGGTTGCAGACGGCGTCCGTTTCTGCCATCGCGACGGCCACATCCTCACGGAAGTCGGCAGGGTGCGGACTCGTGAATCGCACCCGTCTGATCCCATCGACCTGTCCAACCCGACGAAGCAGATCCGCGAAGATCGGCCGGCGTTTCCCGTCGAGTGCGAGGTCTCGCCCATACGTGTTGACGTTCTGTCCGAGCAGTGTGACTTCGACGACGCCTTCGGCAGCGAGGGCCTCGATCTCCGACACGATGTCCCCCGGACGTCTGCTGATCTCTGGTCCCCGCACCGTCGGAACGATGCAGAACGTGCACGTGTTGTTGCAGCCGACCTGGATGGTCACCCACGCGGAGTGTGGCTGGCGCCGTGCCGCCGGCAGTAGCGATGGCAGCGTCGCCATCTCGTCGATGACCTCGGTCACTCCTCCGTTCGCCTGGGCGATGCTCATGAGGTCCAGGACGCGATCCAGGTTGTGTGTGCCGAGCACGACGTCCACCCATGGTGCCCGTTCCCTGACCATCTCTCTGTCCTTCTGGGCGGCGCACCCTCCCACGATCAGCAACGCGTCGGGGTGCGCATCCTTGAAGGTCTTCAGCTGTCCGAGATTGCCGTAGAGACGATTGTCCGCGTTCTCGCGGATCGTGCAGGTGTTGATGAACACGACATCGGCGTCGTCGACATCCCCGGCCGGCCGCATACCGTCGAGTTCGAACATGCCGGCGACGCGCTCGCTGTCGTGTTCGTTCATCTGGCACCCGAACGTCTTGATCAGGTACCGCTTGCCGGTACGGGAGCCGCTCATCGTGCGTAGTCGGTGACTCGCAGCTCTCTGATGACCGTCACCTGAATCTGCCCGGGATACTGGAGGTCTTCTTCCAGCCGTTTGGCGATCCTGCGTGCAAGATCGGAGGCGGCCAGATCATCGACCGTTCCGGGGTCGACCACTACTCGAACCTCGCGACCTGCCTGCATCGCGAACACCTTCTCGACGCCGCTGAAGTCGTATGCGAGCTCTTCGAGCTTCTCCAGTCTTCGCACGTAGGACTCCAGTGCCTCTCGCCGTGCGCCTGGCCGCGCCGCCGATACCGCATCCGCGGCCTGCACGATCACGGCAAGGACCGTGCGGGGCTCCACCTCGTTGTGGTGAGCCTCGATTCCGTGCACCACGGCAGGGTCCTCACCGAAGCGGCGGGCGATCTCTGCGCCGATCAGCGCGTGGGAGCCGTCGACCTCGTGGGTCACCGCCTTGCCGAGGTCGTGCAGCAGCGCGGCGCGTTTCACCGGCACCGGATCGATCTCCAGCTCGGACGCCAGCATTGCCGCGATGTGGGCGCACTCGACCAGATGCTTCAGCACGTTCTGGCCGTAGGACGTGCGGTACTTCAGGCGCCCGAGCAAGGTCACCACCTCAGGGTGCATCCGCGAGATCCCGACCTCCACGAGCGCCCACTCACCGGCATCTCTCACGGATTCCTCGACCTCGGCCCGAGACTTCTCGTACATCTCCTCGATCGACGCCGGGTGGATGCGGCCGTCTTGCACCAGCCGCTCCAGGGTGAGACGCGCCACCTCCCTTCGCACAGGGTCGAACGACGACACGGACACCGCCTCCGGCGTGTCATCGACAATGAGATTGACACCCGTGATCGCCTCGAACGCACGGATGTTCCTTCCCTCCCGGCCGATGATGCGGCCCTTCATGTCGTCGGTCGGCAACTCCACCACCGACACCGTGGACTCTGTCACGACCTCCGCGGCCAGCCGTTGGATCGCCGTCGCCAGAATTCGCCTCGCTCGGCGGTCGGCCTCCTCCCGTGCCCTGATCTCCATGTCGCGCACCAGGACCATCGCTTCACGTCGAGCTTCATCCTCTACTTGATGGAGAAGGTTCGACTTCGCCGCTTCGGCGTCAAACCCTGCGAGACGTTCGAGTTCCGCTCTTGCCTGCTCTCTCAGCTTCTCTGTCTCGACCCTCTGTTCCTGCGCTTCGTTCTCTCTCGAGATCAGCAGCTGCTCTCGTTGGGCGAGATTCGATGCACGCTGTTCGAGAGTCTGCTCACGCTGACCCAGCCGTTCCTCCGACGAGTTCAACTCGATCTTGCGGTGTTCGAGTGCTGCCTCTTCCCGCTCCCTGTACGCCTCCGCCTTGGCCCTTGCTTCCTCTTCCCCCCGTGAGAGCAGCTCCTGCGCCTCCAGTCGTGCCTTCACGACCATCCCCTCGGCGGTCGATTCGGCACTGGCACGCGCGACTCCGGCGCGGTACTTCGTCCACAGGAAACCCAGAAGACCCCCTACCGCCAGGCCCACGGCCCCGACGATGTATTCCATGGCTCCGTCGCTTTCCCGGAACCTTCAACAACGCAGGTGCCGAGCCTTGGCGGCCCGGCACACACACATCTGGCACACGAGGGACGGCTTACCGTCGTCGCGGCTGCTGATCAGTTGAAGGTTCGCTTGTGAGTATCGTTGATTTCAAGTAATGGTTCGTGTGTGCGTGACACACATCGTACCGTACAAACGCTCTCGACGCACTAGTCAATCTTCGTGTGCTTCTTCTGCCGCACTGGGTTCGAGCAGGCCCACCGCTTCGAATACCTTCGCCTGAAGCTGAACGGCGACCTCGGGGTTGTCGTCGAGGAACCGCTTGGAATTCTCACGCCCTTGACCGAGCTGGTCGTTGTCGTAGCTGTACCAGGCACCGCTCTTTCGCACGATTCCTTCGTCGACGGCGACATCCAGGAGACTCCCCATGCGGGAGATACCCGTCCCGAACATGATGTCGAACTCGGCCTGACGGAATGGGGGTGCGACCTTGTTCTTGACGATCTTGGCTCGCACCCGGTTGCCAATCGACGTCTGGCCGTCCTTGATCGTCTCGATTCGGCGAATGTCGATACGCACCGACGCATAGAACTTGAGTGCCCGACCGCCGGGCGTCGTCTCCGGGGACCCGTACATGACGCCGATCTTCTCCCGAAGCTGATTGATGAAGATCGCCGTCGTCCGCGAGCGGTGGATGTTGCCCGTCAGTTTCCGAAGCGCCTGCGACATCAACCTGGCCTGCAACCCGACATGGGAGTCCCCCATCTCACCCTCGATCTCTGCTCGAGGCACGAGCGCGGCGACCGAGTCGATCACGACAACATCGAGCGCACCCGATCGGATCAGCATGTCGGTGATCTCCAAGGCCTGCTCGCCGGTGTCGGGCTGAGAAATGAGGAGCTCATCGACATCGACACCGAGCGCGCCGGCGTACACGGGATCCAGGGCGTGCTCTGCGTCTACGAACGCGGCGATCCCCCCGTTCCGTTGCGCCTCCGCGATGATGTGGAGCGACAGCGTGGTCTTGCCACTGCTCTCCGGTCCGAAGATCTCGACGACCCTCCCCCTCGGTACACCTCCGATACCCAGGGCGAGGTCGAGGGAGAGCGCGCCCGTCGAGATCGACGCCATCTTCTCCTGGACGCCGTCGCCCAGTTTCATGATGGCGCCCTTGCCGAACTGTCGCTCGATCTGCGACATCGCCATCTCCAGGGCCTTGTCTCGTTCCACCTGCAGCTCCCTTCGTCTGTTCAACACCGTACAACGCCGGTGTGACACGTATGATCCTACTCGAACATGTGTTCGACGCCAAGCATGATGCGCTCCAGGCGCTCGTATCTCGGACCACCCGAGCCGAGATGGCTCCTGAACACGTCGACCTCCCCAACCGTCCACGACACGTCGTCGAGCGGGGCCCGATCGACGACCGATCGGACATCTTGATGTGGGCGGATCCTCGACAGGGTCAGGTGCGCCCTGAACGGGCGATCCTCCGGTGGAAAACCCGCTGCCTCCGCCGCCCCGGCAACCACGTCTGCGAGTCGGGCAAAGCCTCCGAGCCCGGCAGAGAAACCGACCCACAGGACCGTTGCCTTGTCCGGACGAGGAAAGGCGCCCAATGCCCCGAGTGTCACCCTGAACGGCGCGCCGAGATCCGAGCCGTCGAGTGTGTGGAGGAGCCGATCGTAGGTCACCTCGTCGGTGTCGCCGAGAAACCGCAGCGTCAGGTGCCAGTTGCGGGGCTGCACCACGCGTCCCGGCAGCGGACCGTCGAGGAGCGCCGCGAGGGCGTGCCGCGCCTCGTCGGGCAGCGGCACAGCGATGAACAGCCTGCCTACCACCACTCCCCCGAGACCCCGAGGCGCAGGAGCTGCAACGCAGCGGTCGTCGTGTAGGTACGGACACGCTCCCTGTCGCCTGGGAAGCGCATCGTCCGAGCCTGCGTGCCACCGGGGGTGTGGACCCCGATGATCATCGTCCCGATCGGGCGCTCTTGAGGATCGGGGCCGGCAGATCCCGTCACGGAGACCGCTACCTCGGCACCGAGACGCTCCGCAGCGCCCATGGCCATGGCGCGGGCCATCGCCTCGCTGACGACCCCGTCTCGCTCGACGACCTCCGCGGGTACGTCAAGCACCGTCGTCTTGAGGTCCGTGGCATAGGTGACGACGGCGCCGCGAAATACCCTCGAGGATCCGGGAACCGAGGTGATTCGAGCTGCGATCATGCCGCCGGTGGCGGACTCCGCCGCGGCGAGTCGCCACCCGCGCTCTGCGAGAAGACGCAGCACGATCACTTCGATCGTGTCCTGGTCCATTCCGAACACCCGCGCCCCCAGGCGCTCGCGCACGCTTCGCTCGATCGGTTCGATCATCCCGTCTGCGTCTGCCTCCGTCCGTGCCTTCGCGGTGATCCGAATCTTGATCTCGCCGGAGGATGCGAGAAACGCGATCGACGGGTTGGCCGAACCATAGAGGTCATCCAGCAGCTCGGCGACCGTCGATTCGGATGAGCCCCAGGTGCGTATGAGTCTGCTCTTGACGATCCCTTCCCCGCCCGTTCTCAGCCTTGGCACGACTTCCTTCTCGAGGAGCGCCTCCATCTCTTCTGGAACGCCCGGTAGGGCGAAGACCCATCCCTGGTCGTCGCGCAGCGCCAGCCCGGGCGCGGTTCCCTTCGGGTTGGGGAGAAACTCGGCTCCTGCGGGACGCTCTGCCTGGCGGAGGTTCGCCTCCGGCATCGATCGGCCAAGCCGCTCGAATCGGTCGCGCAGGTGGTCGGCGGCGTCCTGCACGAACTCCATCGGCCGTCCCGTCGCGAGACAGATGCCCTCTCTGGTCAGGTCATCCTGTGTGGGACCCAGTCCACCGGTGATGATCACGGCATCGGCACGACCCAGAGCAACCGAGATCGCCTCGGCGATTCGCCCGATGTTGTCCCCGACGACTCCCTGGTAGTGGGCGTCGTGGCCCTCTTCCGCGAGCCTGCGCCCGATCGTTGCGGCGTTTCCGTTCACGATCTGCCCGATGAGCAGCTCGGTACCCACAGCGAGCACCTCGACGATCACTCGAGGACCACCCCTTCCAGATCGGGGCCGTAAGCTCCGGTGATCACCGCCTCGACGACATCCCCCTGCGATCCGGCGTCCAGTGTGATCATTCCATCGATATCCGGCGCCTCCCTGAACGACCGCCCGACGGGAACGCCTTCCTCCACCTGGTCGACCAGCACGGAGACCGTTCGCCCGACCATGTCGGCTTGTCGTTCGGAGGTGATGCGCTCTTGGACCTGTTGCAGGTACCGGGTCCGTTCGTTCGCTTCCGAGAGATCTGGCCGATCGGGTAGGCGCGCGGCCGGAGTTCCCTCCTCCGGGGAGTATGGGAAGAACCCTGCCCAATCGAGCCGCGCCGTCTCGAGGAACGCCTCGAGCGTGTCGACATCCCGATCCGTCTCACCTGGGAAACCGACAATGAAACTCGATCGGAGAGCCGCGTCGGGGACGGCCGCCCTGATCCGCTCGATCAACTCCAGGAAACGTTCCGTGCCGCCCGGTCGGGCCATGGCCCGAAGAAGCCGCGGCTCGGCGTGCTGCAAACTCAGATCGAAGTACGAAGCCACGGCCGGGTTGCCGGCGAGTTCCTCGATGAGTTCGGGCCTGATCTCGGACGGGTAGAGGTACAGCAGACGAACTCGCCACAGGCCTTGTGTCGCCGAGATCGTGCGCACGAGGTTGGTGATACCCCCACGATCGCCGATGTCACGACCGTAGGCTGCGAGGTCTTGGGCGACCAGCACGAGTTCGCGCACACCGTCGGCGACGAGCCGTCCAGCCTCGGAGGCGACCTGGTCGACAGGGCGCGATCGCTGCACACCGCGAAACGACGGGATGGCGCAGAACGTGCATGCCTTGTCGCATCCTTCGGCGACCTTCAGGTAGGCGTAGGGGGTGGCCGGGGTACTCCGGCGGACTTCGTGGAGGATGTCCATCGCTGAGTGCTGGAGGCTCACCTGCTGCCAGTCGGTCATGGTGCCGAGGATCCCCGAGAGTTCCGAGTAGTGGTCGATGCCGACAACTGCATCCACTTCGGGGATCGCGTCGGTGATCTCCCGCCCGTACCGCTGTGCCATGCACCCGAGGACGACGAGCCGTGCATCGGGTCGCCGGGCCCCGTCGAGTTCGAGGATCGTGTTCACGGACTCCCTACGGGCCTCCTCGATGAACGCGCAGGTGTTGACGAGGACGAGGTCGGCCTCCTCGGGAGAAGTGGCGGCAGCGAAGCCGGCCGCGTCGAGCACACCGCCGATCTTGTCGGAGTCGACCTGGTTCTTGGCACAGCCGAGCGTCGTGAGCCACACTGAGGGAGCAGGCATCGTCCAAGGCTACCTGCGAATAGACTTCAGTCGTGTCCAAGTTCGCCCTCGTCACCGGCGCCTCACAGGGAATCGGCCTGGAGCTGGCCGAACAGCTCGCGTCCAACGGCTACTGCCTCGTGATGGTGGGTCGCGACCCGCACAACCTCGAGATGGCAGCCGCGCAGCTCGAACTCGACCAGCCCTGCAAGACATTGACCATCTCGATGGACCTCTCAGAGCCCGGCAAGGTCCAGCAACTGGTCTCCGAGCTCGATGAGCGCGGTGTGGAGGTGGAGGTACTGGTCAACAACGCGGCGTACGGAATGGAGGGCTCGTTCATCGATCTCGATCTCTCCGCGCAGCTCGGAATGGTCGATCTGAATGCCCGAGCGTTCACCGAGCTCACCTTCAGCCTCGCCCTTCCGATGGTTCGGCGCGGCTATGGCAGGATCCTCAACGTCGCGTCGGCGGCCGCATTCGAACCCGGCCCGGGAATGGCGGTGTACCACGCGACCAAGGCGTACGTCCTGTCGCTTTCCCAGGCGCTCTCCGATGAACTCGACGGAACTGGAGTGACCGTGACCGCCCTGTGCCCTGGACGCGCCCAGATGGGGCTTCAGCGCAGAGCCGGTGTCGAGTCGTCGCATGTGGTGCAGGTTGGGATGATGAGCGCCCACGATGTCGCCGTGGCAGGCTACGAGGGAATGATGGCTGGGCGAGGACTGGTCGTTCCCGGAACGGTGAACAAGGCGGCGGTCGGTATCAGCAAGGTGCTGCCCGGCCGTCTGGCTGCACGTGTCGCCTCCCTCTTGGGCCGCCGCTAGGTCAGAAACAAGGCAGGCTCTTCGAGGTTCTCCATGAGCATCCTCATGAAGGCGCGCCCCAGACCGCCGTCGATGACCCGATGGTCATAGGAGAGTGACAGAGGCATCATCGGCGCGATTGCGACGCTGTTGTTGCGAACGATCGGGGCATCGGTTGCTCGCCCCACGGAGAGGATCGCCGTCGTCCCGTAGGGAATGATCGGCGTACCGAACCCTCCGCCGACTGCGCCGATGTTCGACACGGTGAACGTTGCTCCGACCACCTCATCCGGAATCAGGGTGCGCTGTCGCGCCGCTGCGGAGAGACGGGTGATCTCATCCGCCATCTCCATCAGCTCCATCCGGTCCGCCCCCCTGACGACCGGCACGATGAGGCCCTCGTCCGTGTCGACCGCCAAGCCGATGTCGTAGCGCCCGTGGAGGATCACATCGTCACCCTCCAGTGAGGCGTTGAACTCCGGGAAGCGATCGAGGACCGGCAGCACGGCCTTGATCACGAGTGCTTCGATGGGAACCGCATGGTCGTTTCGTTTGGTCAGTGCCGCCCTCGCGGCCAGCAGACGGGACCCGTCGACCTGATCGAACGTGGTCACGTGTGGGATCTCCCTCCACGATCGCTCCATGTGCGAGGCGATCGTGCGGCGCAGCCTGCTCATCGGCACCCGCCGGTCCGCTTCGGCGGACGCCTCACTTCGGATCGCTGCGCGGCGCTGCGCTGCCCGCTGCACGTCCTCTCTGGTGATCTTGCCGTCGGCGCCGGTACCCGTCACGCTGGATACGTCTACGCCCAACGTTCGTGCGAGCCTGCGCACGACCGGGAGCGCCTTGACCGCCCCGGAGGTCGGTGCTCGTTCCGTAGGGACCGGCGGCGGTGGAGCCGATGCAGGAACGGAGTCGACCCTGGACGGGAGCGCTTCCTCCTCGGTGTCGAGCGTGCCGACGATCGGGGCATCGCCCTCGGACCCGATGACCGCCAGGACCGATCCGACGAGAATCGTCTCGCCCTCCTCGGCGCCGTGTGCCAGAACGGTGCCCGCAAACGGGGACGGGATCTCGACGACGGCCTTGTCCGTCTCCACCTCGACCAGCGGGGCGTCGATCTCCACGGTGCCCCCCACCGGGACGAGCCATCGTACGATCTCCGCTTCTGTCAGACCCTCACCGATGTCCGGTAGCCGAAACTCCACTACGCCTCCAGTGTCCTGAGCGCCGCGCGAACGATACGGTCCGCGTCGGGTAGATGATGCCGTTCGGTTCGTTTCAAGGGTACGACGATGTCCCACCCGGTGACCCGTTCGATCGGAGCCTCCAACGAGTACAGGCCCTCCTCTTGGATGCGGGCGATCACCTCTGCGCCGAATCCGCCCGTGCGCTGCGCCTCGTGGACGACGACCGCCCGGTGCGTCGCTCGCACGGACTCGAGCACGGTGTCGACGTCGAGTGGGGTGAGCGTCCGTAGGTCGACGATCTCGGCCTCGACCCCCAGTTCGGCCAGTTTGTCGGCGGCCAGCCTGGACTCACGTGTCATCGACCCATAGGTGACAATCGACACGTCGGAACCGTCGCGAACGACCCTCGCCTCTCCGATCGGAACCCGGATCGGGTGATCGGGCACCTCTTCCTTGACCGAACGGTACAGACGGATCGGCTCGAGGAAGATGACGGGATCAGGATCGTCGATCGCCGCGAGGAGCAGACCCTTGGCGTCATACGGTGTCGACGGGACGACCACCTTGACGCCCGGAATGTGTGTGTAGATCGCCTCGGTGGACTCGGAGTGATGCTCGGCGGCACCGATTCCTCCGCCGTACGGCATGCGGATGACCATCGGAGCGGTGAATCTGTGCCGTGAGCGGTTCCGGATACGGCCCACGTGCGAGACGATCTGGTCGTACGCGGGGTATGAGAAGCCCATGAACTGGATCTCGACAACCGGGCGAAGGCCGGCGACCGCCATCCCGAATGCGGTTCCGACGATGCCGGATTCGGCGACCGGCGTGTCGATGACTCGATCCGGACCGAACGTCTGAAGCAGCCCATCGGTCACCCTGAACACACCGCCGGTTCGACCGACGTCCTCCCCCATCACCACCACGTCGTCGCTCCCGGAGAGAGCAGTCCGCAGAGCGTCGTTGATCGACTGTGCGATCGTCTTCATTGGACGTCGCCTTGCTGGCGTGCCAGGTCGGGTGTGAGCCGCTCGAACATGGCTTCGAAGATCTCCGGACCGTCCTCCGCAGGGAGTGATTCGGCCCGCCGGACGGCTCCTTCGACGTCGTCGGTCGCGTCCGCGAGAACGCGTGCTTCCCACTCGGCGTCCCACGCGCGCTCAGCCGCGAGGTAGCGCCGTACCCGGTCGACCGGGTCGAGATCTCGCCATGCCGCCTCCTCTTCGTCGGAGCGGTACCGGCCCGGATCGTCGGTCGTCGTGTGCGGTCCGACTCTGTAGGTCACCGCTTCGATCAACGTCGGTCCCTGACCGCCGCGCGCCTTGGCGGCCGCGGCGTCGGTCGCGGCGAAGACGGCGAACAGATCGTTGCCGTCGACCCTGACGCCTTCCATACCGTATGCGAGTGCCTTCTGGGCGATCGTCTCCGAAGCCGTCTGCCCGGATGTGGGCATCGAGATCGCGTAGCCGTTGTTCTGACAGATGAACACGGTCCCGGTTCGATAGAGGGACGCGAAGTTCATCGCCTCGTGGAAGTCACCCTCCGATGTTGCCCCGTCCCCGAAGTAGGTGGCCGCGATCCTCTCCTCGCCTCGGATCCGGGCGGCCCAGGCCAAACCCACGGCGTGGAGCATGTGTGCACCGACCGTGATGGAGGGAGGAAGCACCGGGACGTCGTCGGCAGGATGGCCACCGCGCTCGTCGCCCATCCTGCCGAGGAGCAGCAGCTCCCAGCCGTAGCCATGCATCCACATGGCTGCAGCGTCCCTGTACGTGGCGACCATCCAATCGTCCGGCCGCAACGCAGCAGCGGACCCGATCTGTGCCGCTTCCTGACCTCGGAATGGGGCATATGTGGCGAGACGACCTTGCTTCTGGATCGCCATCGCCTTCTGGTCGTAGCGGCGGGCGGTCAGCATGGCGGCAAACAGCTCGCGGGTCCGTTCGATGTCGATCGGTGGGTCCGAGGTGAGCGATCCGTCGGGTCGCAGGATCTGGAGCATTCTGAGCAGGCTAGTTCAGGCCTGAGCCTTCAGTCATCAGTCCTCAGTCGACAGCTGACAGCCAACAGCCGACGGCACCGGGCTGCGCGCTTCCACGCCACCGCCAGGCGACACACGAGGTACAAGGTACGAGGCGCAAGGTGCGGACGAGCCCGCCAGGGCGAGCCCTATTCGTACAGCGACTCCAGGTTGCCTCCCCAACGGGCCATCACCTCACGACGCTTCACCTTGAGGGTCTGCGACAGGATGCCGTTCTCCTGCGTGAAATCGTCCTGCACCAGTACGAAGCTCCGGATGCGCTCGTACGATTTGATCCCTTCCGACGCCGTCTCGATCTCCTTCGTGAACAGATCTCTGACCTCAGGCTCCTCGATCAGCGCTGCGTGGTCGTCTGCCGAGATGCCGCGCCCACCGGCCCACTTGGCGAGCGCCGCGAAGTCCGGAACGATCAACGCAACGTTGTAGGGCCGGTTGACTCCGTAGATCATCACGTTCGAGATGTACGGGGACAGTCGGATCTGCTCTTCGATGGGTGCGGGCACGACGTATTTCCCGGTTTCGAGCTTGTACTGCTCCTTGACCCTTCCCGTGATGTACAGGTAGCCGTCCTCGTCCAGATGACCGATGTCGCCGGTGCGAAGGCCGCCGTCCTCGGTGAATACTGCTTCGTTCTCGGCAGGAAGGTTGTGGTAACCCCGCATCACGCAGTGCCCGTAGATGATGATCTCCCCATCGTTCGGATCTGCGGTGGCCACATGATCGAGCGCGATCCTCACGCCGGGAACGGCCGGGCCGACCGAACCGATCTTGCGCTTCTCGACCGGGTTGACGGTCGCGAGTGGCGACGTCTCGCTCAGCCCATACCCCTGAAGGACCACGATGCCGAGCGCGTCGACGAACTTGTTCACCTCCGGTGAGAGCGCCGCGGATCCGCTTGCAGCGAGCCTGAGCTTCCCGCCGAATCGCTCGCGTACCTTGGAGAACACGAGGCCGTCGAACAGGCGGTGCTTCAACTCGACCAAGGTGTTCGATCGACCCTCGTGAGCAAGATCCATCCGGCGGTACTCGTTGCTCACAGCCGCATCGAACATCTTCTTCTTGATGCCGCCCTCCTCCGCCATCAGCGCGTTCACTCCGTCGTACACACGGTTGAAGATGCGTGGGACGGCGATCAGAAGGGTCGGTTCGATCTCCATCATGTTGTCGGCGATCTTGGCTGTCGACTCGGCGATCGCCATCGACCCACCAATCGCCATGACGAGGTGGAGTTCGAGCGTTTGCCCGAAGCTGTGGGCCCAGGGAAGGAACGACAGCGTCCGGTCACTGGGCTCGACGGGCACCACCATCAGGCCCGCGCTCACGTTGTCCGCCAAGTTGGCGTGCGTCAGCAGTACTCCTTTGGGATTCCCCGTCGTACCCGACGTGTAGATGATGTCGGCGAGGTCCTCCCTGCCTACGCCGGCGACCGGCGCTGGATGTTCGGCCCCCAGCGCGAGCACCTGGGCGAACGTGCGACCTTCGTAGCCGTCGGGAGCGTCCATCACGACGACGTGTTCGAGCTGCTCGTGCGGATGGGCGGCAACCCTGCGGGCTATGTCCGCGTTGGCGACGAACAGGACCCGTGCGCCACAGTCGTCGATGATGTAGCTCCAGTCCTTGTCGAGCTGTGTCTCGTACATCGGAACGACGGTCCCACCGAGCATGTAGGTGGCTCCTGCAACAACCGCCCACTCGACACGGTTGTTGGCGATGATGGCTACACGGTCCCCGCGCGAGACGCCAAGCTGGGCCAGCCCGCCGCGCATCTGCTCGACGAGACCGCCAAACTCCTCGTACGTGGTCCATTGCCATGCCCCGGCGACCTTGGTGCCGAACACCGGCCTGCCGACGTGCTCCCTGACGGCGTGCTCGTAGATGTCGACGAGTGTCTCGAAACGCTGTATCAGCTCGGCCATCGCTCCTCCTGCGCGTATACCCCCAGCTTACGTGGCATCGCGCACGGAAACCGCTCAAGAACGCGGTCGGCTGTGTCGATATTCTCTTGATCGGACCGAAGGGAGACACGTATGGGGCTCGACTCCAAGACTCGTGTTCTCGTCGCGCTCGCACTCGTCATCTCGGCACTCGCCGTTCCTACGGCCTCCTCCGCCGAGGAGATCTACCCGATCATCTTCCCCGTACTCGGACCGAATCACTTCACTGACACGTTCGACGCACCCCGATCGGGTGGACGAACCCACGGTGCCACCGACATCATGGCCGACAAGATGACCCCCGTTGTCGCGGCCGCATCGGGGACCGTCGGATGGATGCAGAACGAGCAGGGCGGCGATTGCTGCGCGATGGAACTCCGTCACGACGATGGGTGGGTCAGCTGGTACATCCATCTCAACAACGACACACCCGGGACCGACGACGGGCAAGGGTGGGGGTTCGCACCCGGCATCACGACCGGTGTGCACGTGCAAGCGGGACAGCTGATCGGCTGGGTGGGTGACAGCGGCAATGCGGAAGACGTCGCCTCGCATCTCCACTTCGAGCTCCACCGCCCCGACGGAACCAAGTTCAATCCGTACGAGAGTCTGCTGGCGGCGACCGTGATCAGTGAGCCCCTGTCCGACGATGCTGACTTCGACGGCGTGCCCGACGAGACCGACAATTGCCCGACGGTCGGGAACGCCGACCAGTCCGATGCCGATGGCAACGGGATAGGCGACCTCTGCGACCCTTGGGTCGACGTGCCCCCGGACTACTGGGCCAGGTCGTCGGTCGACGCGCTCTACAACGCAGGGGTCACGGTCGGCTGCGCGACCGATCCGGTGGCCTACTGCCCGGATGATCCCGTAACGCGGGCCGAGATGGCGGCGTTCCTTCTGCGCGCACTCGGCATCGACGACTCACCCACCTCGTTCGTAGGCTATTTCGCCGACGTTCCACCAACGGACTGGTACGCCGATCTGGCCGAGGAGTTGTACCTCCAGGACATCACCACCGGATGCTCGACCGACCCGCTCCGGTACTGCCCGAACGAATCGGTCACTCGTGCAGAAATGGCCGTCTTCATCGTCAGAGCACTCAGAGTGCAGGCCGGACCGGCCCAAGGATCCTTCTCGGATGTCCCGAGCAGCGCGTGGTACGCCCCCTCCGTCGAGGAACTCGCCCGGCTGGGTATCACCAACGGCTATGTGGACGGCACCTACCGGCCGAACAACACGATCACCAGGGCCGAGATGGCCGTGATGGTGGATAAGGCCTTCCTCGGCGGATAGCGTCAGCGCTGGGAGTTTGCCAGCAGCTCTTCGAACTCGTCGACCGTCATGAGGACCGATCTCGCCTTTGAGCCCTCGGACGGTCCCACCACACCGCGCTGTTCGAGGATGTCCATCAACCTCCCCGCCCTGGCGAATCCGACACGGAGTTTGCGTTGGAGCATCGATGTGGACCCGAGTTGTGATCGCACGACGAGTTCCATGGCCTGGCGAAGCAGGACAGCGTCTTCGTCGTCTTCTTCCCGAGCCGCTTCCTTCTGGGCCCTGGCCGCGGCAGCTTCGATGACCTTGTCCTGATACTTGGCTTCTCGCTGTTGCTTGACCCAGGCGACGATCTTGTGGATCTCGTCTTCGCTGACCCACGCACCTTGGATACGCTCGGGTCGCGGGTGAGTGGCCGTGGCAACCAACATGTCGCCCATACCCACGAGCTTCTCGGCGCCACCCGTGTCGAGGATCACCCTGGAGTCCGCCATCGACGCGACCGAGAACGCCAACCTGCTCGGGATGTTCGCCTTGATAACGCCGGTGATCACGTCCACGGACGGACGCTGCGTCGCGATCACCAGGTGGATACCGACAGCTCTCGCCATCTGCGCGATCCTCACGATCGCCGCCTCCACTTGCCGCCCGGCGATCATCATGAGGTCGTTCAGCTCGTCGACGATCACCACGATGTACGGGAAGCGATCGAACCCATCTTTGTCCAACAGCCCGGCGTCCCACTTCTCGCGATAGCCGATGATGTCGCGCACCTGCGCGTCGGCGACGAGGTCGTACCTTCGATCCATCTCGCTGACCACCCATTGCAATGCGTCGGCGGCCTTCTTCGGGTTCGTGATGACCCGCGTGAGGAGATGCGGGACACCGTTGTACTGGCCGAGCTCGACCCGCTTCGGATCCACCATGATCAGCCGCACGTCTTCAGGGTTGGTGCGCATCAGCAGGGACGTGACCATCGAGTTGATGCACGAGGACTTGCCTGCGCCGGTGGCGCCCGCAATCAGCACGTGTGGGAGCTCCTCGAGATGAAGGAGCTTCGGGTTTCCGGAGATGTCCAGCCCGAGCCCCACCGTGAGCGGATCCTTGTCCGTTGCGGCTTCCTCCGATCGGAGCACATCGCCCAAGGTGATCAGCCGTCTGCGACGGTTCGGCACCTCGACACCGATGGCGCTCTTGCCTGGAATGGGGGCGAGCAGCCGCACGTCCGGCGTGGCGAGCGCGTATGCGATGTCATGGGCCAACCCTGTCACACGCGCGACTTTCACACCTGGCGCAAGCTCGATCTCATAGCGAGTGACCGTCGGACCGGGCACGATCTTGGTGAGGTGGGCATCGACACCGTGCTGGACGAGGGTGTCCTCCAATTCCCTGGCCGTCTCCTCGAGCGCTCTCCTGCTGTGCGCCTCACCTGAACCGATCGACAGCAGCTCGAGTGGAGGAGTCCGATATCCCTCGCCTGGCGTCGGAGCGGGCAGCGGGATCGACGTCTGACCGGGACCAGGCTTCGGTTTCGACTTCGGTGGGCGGGAGGCCGTCTGTGGCTTCTTCGGGGGTTGTGCCGTGACCGCACGGTGCTTCGGGACCGGTCTGGCCCTGTGCGGTGACGCGACCGGGACGCGCCGCGGTTCCGCCGAAACACGCTTCGCCCACGTGCGAACCCCTTTCACGATCTCGACGATTGCGAGCCACACCTGCCGGACGGAGCTGCGACTGAGAATCAACAGACCGGTACAGGTGAAGGCGAACAGAACGACAAACGCCCCCCAGAAGCCGACCACTCTCCTCAACGGGAACGCGATGAGTGAACCAACGGCACCGCCGCGAGCCTTCACGAGCTCGATGGACGAGGACAAGGAGACCGTCCCCGCCATCAGATGGAACAGCGCGAGCGTCCCTACGAACGCGAACACGACGCCGGTAGCGATTCGTCCGGACGGCGTACGGCGACCGTCGGTGATCAGCAGGATGCCGACCCCCGCAACGGCCACGGGCACGAGGTACGACCAGAGCCCGAACAGCAGCTCGAGGCCCGCAATGGTCCATCTCCCCGCAGGTCCGGCCTGACCGATGAACGCGAGCGTGATCAACACCGCGATGACGATCAGAACCATCCCCCACACGTCGTCGGTCTGTCGACCGAGGTGTTGACGAATGCGTGTCCGAAGCGACGCGAAGCGTGCTGCCAGTGTGACCTTCGACGCCTTCGTGCGGCCGCGCGTCGCGCGTGACGTCTTCTTCGTTGTCCGAGACACCCGCTTCCGCCCGCTTGCTCCCCGGCGGGTGGGTGTCCGGGTTGCCATGTTGGATCAAAGCCTACACGAGGTGCGCGCGCGGACCAATCATCAGATCTCGAGCACCACCGGAACGACCACCGGATTCAATCGCGTCTCTTCACGCACGACACGACGCACCGCGGTCCGCATTGCCTGCTTGACGACCGCCGCCTCACAAGGACCCTCTCTCGAGCCGAGCTCGTTCAGGATCGCATCTCGAGCCTTCGCCAGCACGGCACTCGGGTCGCCAATCAACCCGTGGCTGTCGAGCTCGGGCCCGTACGTGACGTCGGCGGTGCCATGATGCACGCCGACCGTCGCGATCACGACGCCCTCGTCTCCCAGTCGCCGCCTGTCGCGCACCACCTCCGGCCCGATATCGCCCGAGCTGTCGAAGTAGACGTAGTCCCCCGACACCGCCCCCCGCTCGATTCTCGTGTCGTCCCCGTCGAGAACGATCTCGTCTCCGTCCTCGAGCGTGAACACCTCCCGAACACGCATCTGTCTGGCGAGGTCGGCGTGTGCCCGCAGGTGGCGGTACTCCCCGTGCACAGGGACGAACGCCCGCGGTCGCACGACGTTGAGAAACGTCTTCAGTTCGTCCTGTGCCCCGTGTCCCGACACGTGGACGTGCGCGTTGCGTCCGTGATAGACGGTGGCACCTGTTCGCCACAGCCGACTGATGACACGTGAGACGGCGGCCTCGTTCCCCGGGATCGGCGTGGCGCTCACCAGCACCGTATCGCTCGGATCGAGTTCAACGAATCGATGTCTCCCTGACGCGATCAGGGACAGCGCGGCGAACGGTTCTCCCTGACTGCCGGTTGAGATCACCATTTGCTGCTCCGGAGGAAGATCGACGAGCTGCCCGATGTCCACGACTCGGTCCTCGGGAATGTCGAGGAGACCGAGCTCGCGGGCGACACCGCTCACACGGTGCATCGACCGGCCGATGAACGCTATCACCCTCCCTGCTGCCACCGCGGCGTCGGCAATCTGCTGCACCCTGTGGACGTGCGACGCGAAACACGCGGCAATAACACGGCCGGGTGCGTGCTGCACGATCTCCGAGATGGGAACCTCCAGAGAGATCTCCGATGGCACGAAACCCGGCTCCTCGGCGTTCGTGCTGTCCCCCATGAGCAGTCGAACCCCGTCCCTTCCGAGCGCCGCGAAGACCGGCAGGTCGGTCGGCCTCCCGTCGATCGGAGTCGGGTCCAGCTTGAAGTCTCCCGAGTGCACCACCAATCCTTCGGGGGTGTCGAAGGCGACACCCGCTCCTTGGGGAACGCTGTGGGAGACGGGCACGAACATGAACCGAAAGGGCCCCTCATGGATCCACTCGTTGTCCGCGACAACCCTGAAGTCGCCCTCCACGTCGAGTTCCTCGACCCTCGTTCTGGCCAACGCGACCGAAAAGGCGGTTCCGAACACGGGGACGTCCACTTCACGGAGGAACTCGCCGAGTGCGCCGATGTGATCCTCATGTCCGTGCGTGAGGACGACGCACACCACGTCGTCTCTGCGCTCGATCACCCACTCCCAATCCGGATAGACCAGATCGACCCCCACCATGTGCTCGTCGGGGAACATGAGCCCACAGTCGATCATCGCCAGCTTGCCGTCTTGTTCGAGCACGGCGCAGTTACGACCGATCTCCCCCAACCCGCCGAGGAACGTGACGGAGACGCTCACAGGTTCTGCGCGATTCCCAGCGCACGTTCGATCGCGTCGACCGTGAGGTCGGATGCCGGAATCAGCGGAAGTCGAGGCGAGCCAACTGGTCCCCACAGTCGATTCATCGCCGCCTTGACAGGCATCGGGTTCGGTTCCATGAAGCACGCGTAGGAGATCGGCATCAGTCCGTAGTTGATGCGCATCGCCTCCTCGATATCGCCTTTCGTGAACGCCTCGACCATCCGCTTGATCTGGCGTCCCACGAGATGAGACGTCACGGACACCACGCCACCCGCGCCAACGGTCATCATCGGGAGCGTGTACGAATCCTGCCCCGAATAGATGGCGAAGTCCTCGGGTACTGCAAGCCGTGTTTGGGCCGTATGGTCGATGTCCATGACGGCGTCCTTGACGGCGACGATCTTCGGATGGTGCGCAACTTCGGCCAGGGTTGCGACCTCGATGAGACGGGCGGTGCGTCCCGGCACGTTGTAGAGGAGCACAGGCACGTCTGACGCGTCTGCGATGGCGGTGAAGTGCGCGATGAGACTGCCTTGCGACGGTTTCGAGTAGTAGGGCGTGACCGCCATCACTGCGTCGCATCCAACGTCGACTGCTCGCCTGGTCAGCTCGATGGAGGCCGCCGTGTTGTTCGAGCCGGTCCCGGCAACGACCGTCGCCCTGTTGCCTACCGACTCGACAACCGTTCGGTACAAGGCCACCTTCTCGTCGGCGGCCAACGTCGGCGACTCGCCTGTCGTACCGGTGACGACGAGGCCGTCGGATCCGTTCTCCACGAGGTGCGCCGCCAGATTCCAGGCCTGCTGGTAGTCGACGTTGCCATCACCGTCGAACGGGGTGATCATGGCGGTCAGAACTTGTCCGAATGGCATCATCACGGTACCTCCTTCGCCCTCCAAGCATAGGGGTTCCCGAACCCCGCACGTGTACCGACTATTGGTGGCTCCCACTACCCTGTCACCACATGGAGCACGTGAAGAACGTCGACACGGCCGGGTTCACCTCCGATGTCGTCGAACGCAGCAGAGAGACACCGGTCGTCGTCGATCTCTGGGCCGAGTGGTGCGGGCCGTGCAGAGTGCTGGGACCCACCCTCGAGCGCCTCGCCGAGGAGTATCAGGGCGCATTCGAACTCGCCAAACTCGATGTGGATGCGAACCCCGATCTCGCCCGGCAGTTCCAGGTGCAGGGGATTCCGACCGTCATCGCCTTCAAGGACGGGGCACCGGTAGCCAGGTTCACGGGGGCGCTCCCCGAGTCGCAGATCCGAACATGGCTGAAGGAGTTCGTGCCGTCCGAGGCGGACGAGAAGGCGGCAGCCGCGTCGACGATCGCGGCGTCTGGTGACCCGGCGACGGCCGAGAGACTGTTCCGTGAGGCCCTCACGGTGGACCCGGACAATGAGAAGGCGGCAACAGGACTCGCCGAGGTTCTCATTGCCGCCGGCCGAGCGGACGAGGCACTTGCGGTCCTCAGGCCGCTGCCGCCGACCCAGGCAGTCCAACGTCTCGCCGCTGCAGCCCGCGTCGCACACGTAGACACTTCAGGGATCGAGGACCTGGAACGCAAGCTGGCCGACGACCCCGACAACGGTGCGCTCATCGTGCAGCTCGGAACCGT
Organism: uncultured Acidimicrobiia bacterium; assembly: GCA_964383535.1. Lineage (GTDB taxonomy): Bacteria > Actinomycetota > Acidimicrobiia > Spongiisociales > UBA4744 > CAYLHS01. The sequence goes on along the minus strand of CAYLHS010000008.1, from coordinate 16,087 downwards.
TCTGTCGGCGGCCGGTCGCACCGAGGAGGGATTGCAGCACCTGCTGCACGCCGTCAGCCTCGGTGGCGACATCCGAGAAGAGGCCCGGGTCGCCATGCTCGATGTCTTCGAGCTGCTCGGTCCGGACGACCCGTTGACCGGCCAGTACCGGCGCAAGCTCGCCAGCGCGTTGTTCTGACGTCTACCCTCCGGCCACCAGCCAACCTGAGGTACCCATGGCCAAGCAGTACGACAGCGCGCCCAACGTCACCATCGACCTCTCGAAGACCTACTCGGCGATCATCCGCACCAACCACGGCGACATCGCGGTCGACCTCTTCGCCGAGGAGGCGCCGCAGACCGTCAACAACTTCGTGTTCCTCGCCTCGGAAGGCTTCTATGACAGCGTGATCTTCCACCGGGTGGTGCCGGGGTTCGTGGTCCAGGGTGGCGACCCGACGGGCAGCGGAAGGGGAGGGCCGGGCTACAGGTTCCGTGACGAGCTCGACCATCCTCGTCCGTACGCACGCGGCACCCTCGCCATGGCCAATGCGGGGCCCAACACGAACGGCTCCCAGTTCTTCATCTGCCTCGAGGATGTCGGTCTCCCCCACGCCTACACGATCTTCGGCAAGGTCACGTCCGGCATGGAGGCGGTCGACTCGATCGCCTCGACCCCGCTGAGGGGCGAGCGGCCGATCGAGGACGCGTTCATGCAGACGGTCGAGATCACGGAAAGCTGAACAGGGTCGCTCCGCGAGCCCTACAGCAGCGCGTCGAGGCCGACGGTCACGCCGGGAAACTCGGCGACCCGTCGTACGGCGAGGAGGACGCCTGGGATGAACGCTGCCCGATCGGTGGTGTCGTGGCGTATCTCCAGCACCTCGCCGTCGTTGCCGAACAGCACCTCCTGATGGGCCAGGAGCCCCGGGAGTCGGACCGAGTGGATGGAGACGCCGTCGACCGAACCGCCCCTCGCACCTGACACGAGTTCGGTCGACTCGACGGTACGGCGCTGCTCCGAGTTCGCGGCGGCGATACGACCCGCCGTCGCGACAGCCGTCCCGGAGGGGGCATCCGCCTTCCTGTCGTGATGCAGCTCGATGATCTCCGCTGCGGCGAAGTGCGGCGCCGCCAGCTCTGCGAAGCGCATCATCAGGACCGCGCCGATCGAGAAGTTCGGGACAATCAGGCAGTTCGGCGGTCCGTCACCCCACATCGATCGCACCTCTTCGATTCGCTCCGTCGTGAATCCGGACGTTCCCACCACGGCATGCACACCGTGCGACCGCCACATCTCCAGGTTGTGGATCACCACGTCGGGGTTCGTGAACTCGACAACGGTTTCGCATCCCGCAATCGCCGCCGGATCGCCGGTCACCGACGTCCCCTCGATCACCTCACCGACCGCACCAGGGTCGAACAGCCCGCCGAGCGACAGATCCTCGGAAGCGACGATCGCTGCAGCGACCGTTCTCCCCATCCGTCCTCCTGCTCCGGAGACACCGACATTCATAGGTACTCCTTCAGATCCCTGATCGGGCCGACTGCGGTGAGCACTCTTGGTCCCTTCAGCACCGCTTCGGCCGCCTCATGCACGTCTCCGACTGTAACCGCGTCGACCTTGTCGATGAGCTCGTCAACAGACAGGTGCTCTTGGCCACCCAGCTCATCGCCTCCGAGACGCATCATGCGACTGTTGGGCTCCTCGAGCGCCAGCGCCATCGATCCCCGTACGCCGCCCCTCACCCTTGCAAGCTCCTCTTCGGTGATCCCCTCGCCGATGAGTGCGCCGATCTCCTGGTCGAGGACCTCGAGCACGGTTGGAACGTTCCGCTGCTTGGTGGCGACGTAGATGCCGTAGGCGCCGGTGTCGTCGAACGCCGCCCGGAAACTGTAGACCGAGTAGGCGAGTCCTCGGTTCTCCCTGATGGCGTGGAAGAGCCTCGACGAGGTCGTTCCGCCAAGGACCGAATCCAGCACACCGAACGCGTACCGGTGCGTGTCCTTTCTCGACGGACCCAGCCCGCCGAGAACGAGGTGCACCTGCTCGGTGTCCCGCCAGGTCGCGCATGTCAACGACCGGGCGCCCGCCGGCCGTAGCGTTCGCCGTTCCGGGCCCCCGTTCCAGTCGCCGAACGTCCCGTCAACCAGTTCGGCGACCTGGTCATGGTCCAGATGCCCGGCGGCTGCGATCACCGCCGAGCCTGCCCGGTAGCGACGTCGCCAGTACTCCTGAAGCACGTCGCCCGTCAGGTCGCCGACGGATTCGTGGGAGCCGAGCACGGGATGCCCGAGAGGATGCCCGTCGAACACGGCGGCGAGGAACCCCTCATGCACCCTGTCCTCGGGATCGTCCTCGCTCATCGTGAGCTCCTCCAGGACCACGTCCCGTTCCGACTCGACATCGGCAGGGCGAAATGCCGGCCTCTGCGCCATCGCAGCGAGCAGCTCGAGCCCCTCGGCGAGGTTCTCGTCGAGTAGACGAACCCAGAAACACGTTGCGTCCTTGGTGGTGAACGCGTTCGCCTCGGCACCTATGGCGTCGAACCGCTGAGCTATCTCGAGTGCACTCATGGACTCCGTTCCCTTGAACAGCAGATGCTCGAGGAAGTGTGATGCCCCTCGCTCCTGCGGTTGCTCGTCACGGGACCCGGTATCCAGCCAGAGGCCGACTGACAACGAGCGAATCCCCTCCATCGGTTCGGTGATCACCGTGAGCCCATTCGGAAGCACGGTCCGGTCGAAGAACATGGGTGGATGATAGGAGTTCGCCTCGATTGCCTGAGAACGCCCTACAGTGGCTTCCCGTGACCGAAACGATCCCCGTCTGCTACCGACATCCTGACAGGCCGACCCGCTTGCGATGCGCATCCTGCGGACGGCCGATATGCCCGCAATGCTCCATCGACACACCCGTGGGCCAGAAGTGCGTGGACTGCGCCAAGTCGACCACCAGGGTGGTGAACGGACGCGCCGCCGTAACGACCATCCCACCGGTGACGGCGGCCCTGCTCGCCATCAACATCGGGCTGTTCATCCTCGGAACCTACCTCTTCCCATCGCTGGTCTCCGCCCTCGATCAGTACAACCCTGCGATTCACGCAGGAGAGTGGTGGCGGCTGGTGACCGGCGCGTTCCTCCACGGGGGACTCCTCCACATCGGATTCAACATGTACGCCCTGTGGCTATTTGGACCGCAGATCGAACGCCAGGTCGGCCCAGTGCCGTTCGGCGCGCTGTACGGTGCATCGCTCCTCTGGGGCGCGGTCGCGTTTCTCATCCTCGTGCCGGCCGGTGCTGCAGTGGGAGCATCCGGAGCGATCTTCGGTCTGTTCGGCGCGTGGATCGCCGCCTCCTATCGGATCCGTCACACACCAGGCGGACGACGCCTCTGGCAACAGCTCATCATCCTGCTCGTCATCAACTTGGCACTGGGATTCGCCGACCGCTCCATCGCATGGCAGGCCCACCTCGGTGGCCTCGTGGCGGGACTGCTCATCGTGCTCGCGTGGCAGAGACTCGGCCGAAGGACAACGCCCGCGGCCAGGACCGCCATCGCGGTTGCAGTGGGTATGGTCGCCGTCGTTGCAGCGGGGGTGGCGCTACTGGTCGGGTGATGTGACAATGAGGGGTTGTGGCAAGAACGCCAACCCCACTCACGCAGCTCCTCCCTGGCGACGAGCAGGCGATCGAAGCGGTCGTCGCCCGCTATCAACAGGTCGCTCCCGCCGTCACCCGGTTCGCGCGATCGCTCGCCGGGAACGACGAGCTGACCGTTCTGCTGGGGCCGGATTCGGCGGCGACCGAAGGGGAGATCGTGATCAATCCGGCGATCTTCCAGGCTGCCTACACCCGGAACGCACCCGTCACCCCTACCGAAGTGGCACTCGCATCGGCGCTGCACGAGGCCGTCCATCTCCTTGCGACGGATCTCGACGAACGCCGACCGATCCCCGCCCACTGGGGAACCGAGACAGGCGACGCGCCGGCCACGATCCTCGACGCGACCGCCGGTCAACCCGATACGGAAGCCCTGTTCTTCGCGCTGGAGGATGCACGACAGGAACACGTCAACTTGGTCAGATATCCGGGTGCCCTGTCCGTGCTGTCCGACCTCTATCGGAGCGCCTTCGGTCCAGCCATGGGGCGGTCCAGTTCACTTGCCCAGTTCGCCCTCGCGTGCTTCCTCCGGGCAGGGAGATACCCGCTTCCCAAGGTTGCGATGCATCCCAAAGCCCTATCCGCGCTCAAGGAAGCACGGCCACTCCTCGCACGGGTCGCCGACGCCGCGGACGCCTGGGAAGTCGCCGACATCGCCTTCGAACTCGCTGCAATCGCGCGACGGCATGAACTCACTTCTCCGGCCGGCATGCCGGCGACCGACGCGGACACCATTCGAGACGCGGTCGACGCAGTACGTCTCCACTCACCGATCGTCGAGGATGCGGACGGCTACGAGGGCACCAAGGCAGCCGCAGACGCGAGGGCCGGCGCGACCGGGCGCAAGGCGCCGGCGCAGCTCGCCGGCGAGGCCTCAACGGACCAACTTCTCCGAGTCAGCCAGGCACCCACCGTGTTCCTCCCCACCGGCCAGAAGGGGAAATTGCTCGTGACCACGTTCCCCGATCGTTTCCGTTCGTTCGCCCCCCGAGGTCGGGCGGCGGTCGAACAGGCGGCGCGACGCTGGTCGGTCGCCCAACAGCACGTCTCCGGCGAGCTCCACCCGTTGTTCGTCGCCAACCAGCGCAGAGGCCTGAGGGCCGGCTTCGATGCAGGCGACCTCTCCCCCTATGCGGCGCTGTTTCTCGGCGCAGGGCTGTACAAACGCATGTATGAACGCCGAGACCTCCCCATGCGGCGGGCGTATGCGGTGAGTCTGCTGATCGACGGGTCGGCGTCGATGCTCCAACGCACCGGATCGTGGGCGATGGCGGCAGCGACGCTGGGTGCCTGGACGCTTGCCCGCCTCTCGGACGAGCTACAAATCGAGTTCGAGATTGCCCTCTTCAACCGGTCGTTCGCCGCCAGGACCGACGACACGGAGCAGTCGTTCGGACGCCGTCGGCAGCGAACCCTCGGCGGCCTCCGACAAACCCGAGGCGGCGACGCCCAGCGGCTCGCCAATACGGTGAACCACTATCTGATCAAGACGTTCGACGAACCGTGGCGACAGGCAGAGGATCTTCTCGCAGGTCTCTTCTGGGCGGCACACGACCCGACCGGGGCGACGACCGAGGCACGGCGCGACCCTTCTCAGGCGCCTCCCGTCTCCCTCTTCGAGAAAGCGGCGAACGTCGACGAGTTCAACCTCGTGCACGCGGCTCGACGCATGGCACAGCGACGCACCAATGTCCGTGTTCTCGTCGTCCTGTCGGACGGAATGACCCGCGGGTCGTCCACCGCGCTGGCAACCGCTGCCCGCGACATCGAGCGAACCGGAACCACCGTGCTTGGCATAGGCATAGGCGACGCTACTGTGCACGAAACCTACGGGCGTTATCAGCTCGCCGAGCAGCCCGAGCAGCTCGCGACGGCCATGGTCGATGGTGTCCGTTCCGCCTTGAGGCGCAGTCTCGCGCTCTGGGGTGTCGAGACCTGGTGGTCGAGAGCAGCAAGAAGCGAAGGAGCCCCCCTGTGAAGACCGTTACGTTCACCGATCCGACTGGCCGAGGCGAGCCGATCGAACTCGAGACGTTCGACTTCCCCGAAGGGATCGACGAGCAGCGGAAAGGCAAGATCCCCGAGCCCGATCCTTACTACGTGGACTTGGGAATGCTGTACCGCTTCGCGGCGGTCGAGCAGGTGCGGCACTCGACCGGCCCCGAATTCGTGCCGTTGCATGTCGCCGTTCGGGGACACATGGGAACCGGCAAGGATCACGACATCGAGCAGTTCGCCGCGCTCTTGCGACTCCCCTACTACCGGATTCCGCTGACCGGCGAGGTGCGAGACGTGACGTTGATCGGATCGACCCAGCTTCATGGTGACGGGAAGGGAGGAACCGAGAGCCGGTGGGAAGACGGCGATATCACCAGGGCGCTCAGGGGTCCTGCGCTCGTCAATCTCTCCGAACTCAATGCCGCAGGCGCCGAGACGCTCTTCGCACTCCACGGCCTCCTCGACCGCTATCGAACGCTCGACCTGCCAAACGGAGATGCAGTTCGTCTTCGCGACGATGTCCGTCTGTTCGGAACCATGAACCCCACCGACCTTCGCGACTACGCGGGAACGCAGACCTTGAACAAGGCGTTCGCCGACCGATGGGTCATCTGGGAGAAGGACTTCCCGTCCGCCCACCAGATCGAGGAGATGCTACGCCGGCGGTACCCCACGCTGACCGGCGACTTCGTCGGCGCGATCGCGCTCCTGACCGTCGAGGCGAACGAGTCGTTCGTCGCCCGCGACGCCGGAACTCGCGTCGAGACCCCGATGAGCCTGCGAACCGTGCTCGACCGAATCCCAACCGGGCTCGTTGTGTTCGCCGACGACGAGGACCCGCTCCATCGGGCGTGGACGGAGTTCGTCCTGCCACACGTCGACCCTTACGACAGAGATCACTACGACACCGTCTGGAGTGCGGTCGTTCGCAAGGGGCCGGCAGGTCCACCATTCGCCGGCTGACGACTAGCCTCGCCTGATGCGCCCGTACACCACCGGCAACGAGACGCTCGATCTCCTGATCGATGAGCTCGTCAGTTCCGCCGGCGAGGGAACCCAAGAAGACCTGGTCAAGGAGCTGATCGTCTCCGCAGTCAAGCTGTATCGCGATCGCGCCGACCGAGGTGATGTCAAGCTGATCAACGCAGCTGTCAAGGAGCTTCGATACTCCACGCTGATCTTCTCCAAGTACCGGGACATTCCGAAGGTGACGGTGTTCGGATCGGCGAGGGTCGACGAGCAGGACCCCAACTACCACCTTGCGCTCGCGTTTGCGAGGGAGATGGTGAACGAACGTGGCTGGATGGTCGTCACGGGTGCGGGGCCGGGAATCATGCAGGCCGCCAACGAGGGAGCCGGGGCCGACCACTCGTTCGGTGTCAACATCAGACTCCCTTTCGAAGACGCGGCGAACCCGTTCGTCGACGCCGAGCGCACGATCAACTTCAAGTACTTCTTCACCCGCAAGGTGGGCTTCATCAAGGAGTCCCACGCCTTCGCTCTGTTCCCCGGCGGATTCGGAACGATGGACGAGACCTTCGAGCTGCTGACACTCGTCCAGACCGGCAAGAGCGACCTGCACCCCATCGTTCTCCTCGAAGCAGACGACACCGGGTACTGGGAGACTTTCAACGAGTTCGTACGACAAGATCTGCTGGGAAACGGTCTCATCTCGCTCGATGACCTGGCGCTCTACAAGACCACGAGCAACGCGTCGGAAGCTGCAGACGAGATCAGCCACTTCTACGTGAACTACCGGTCGCAGCGCTACGTCGACGGCCGCCTCATGGTTCGCGTGAAGACAGCTCCCACGGATGGACAGCTCGCCGTCCTCAACGATCGCTTCGCCGATATCGTCACCAAGGGCAAGCTCGAGCTGGTGGATCCCACCGCCGCCGAGATCAAGGATGGTGATTCGCTGGACGACGCGCGGGTCGCGCTCTACTTCAACCGCAGGTCCTATGGAAGGCTCCGACAGCTCGTCGACAGTCTCAACGATCTGGTGGAACCTCAACCTGTCGTACATCCTCCGCCGACATTCAACGTGTAGAGCCGCCCATTCGGGCACCCGCACGGCGACTATCCTATGGGGTCGTGCGTGAGATTCTCTCGGACCTCGTAGCTGAGGAGCAGTCCCTCGACCAGCTTCTACAGAAGATCGCGATCCGTGATTGGACGCGGCGGAAGACGGCGCGCGGATGGACGATCCAGGACATCGTCGCCTTCCTCGCATCGTCGGAAGAGTTCGCTCTTTCGGTCATCGAGGAAGGCGAAGTACCCATTCGAGCATCGGATGCGTACGGATCGCTCGACGAATATGCCTCGTCCGGCATCGAACGCGGCCGTTCGATGCGCCCGCAGGACGTCATCGAGTGGTGGCGTGGTGCGCGGGCGGGTGTCGTCGACGCGCTCTCGAGAATGGGCCCTTCCGACCGCCTCCCGTGGTTCGGAGGCGACATCGCCTCCCGATCATTCGCCACTGCTCGCTTGACGGAGACATGGGCATACGGCCTCGACGTCCAGGCAATTGCGAACATCGACGCGGAAGACACGCCACGAATCAGGCACATCGCGAGGTTCGGCTGGCAATCGCTCCCCCATGCGTTCAAGCGCGCCGGCCACGTCTACCTACCGATCAGGCTCGAAGTCATCGGTCCAGGCTACGCGAAGTGGGTCCACGGCCCTGAAGACTCCGACCAGCGTATCAAGGGCGCCGCAGGCGAATGGTGCCGTGTCGCGACGCGGCGAATGGCGGCGAGTGACACATCGTTGCGTGCCGAAGGCGATGTTGCACTGTTGGCCCTCGAGATCGCCAGCACGGCCGTCTGATGCAGAACCATCTCATCGGGATGGTCCACCTCCTGCCGCTCCCGGGCGCACCGCGGTTCCAGGGCTCCATGGACGCACTCCTCCAGCGGGCGCTCGACGACGCGACGGCTCTGGAACGGGCGGGATTCGATGCGGTGATCGTCGAGAACTTCGGCGACGTCCCATTCGTCAAGGATGCGGTGCCGCCAATCACGATCGCGTCCATGACGCTCGCCGTCGGCAGCGTCGTCGATCAGCTATCGATCCCTGTCGGCGTCAATGTGCTTCGCAACGACGCCTCGAGTGCCCTGGCCATCGCAGCGGCCACGGGGGCATCCTTCATCCGCGTCAACGTGCTGAGCGGTGTGATGTACACCGACCAGGGCATCATCGAAGGGAAGGCCGCCGAGGTTGCTCGCTTGCGAGTCGAGGTCGCTCCGCACGTCCAGGTGTTCGCAGATGTCTTTGTCAAGCACGCGGTTCCGCCTGCCGGACTCGAGCCGGCAAGAGCCGCCGAAGACCTCACCTTCCGGGCGGGTGCAGATGCGCTGATCCTGTCGGGATCGGCGACCGGCTCACCGACCGACCTGACACCTGTTGAAGCGCTTCGACGCGCATGCCCCGGCGTGCCACTGCTCGTCGGCTCAGGCGCAACCGCCGATTCCGTCGCCGCCCTTCTCGAGCAGGTCGACGGCGTCATCGTCGGCACCGCCATCGAAGTCGAGGGGCGCACCGCCAATCCGGTCGACCCGGGGCGGGCCGCCGAATTCGTGAACGCGGCACGGTCGACGCGGTGAGCGGCGCGACGCTCCTCACGATCGCTGGACGGGTCGCGACGATCACCATGAACCGACCCGAGGTGCGCAACGCGCTCACGGGCACGGGCGTGCTGGAGGGTCTGTTGACGGCTCTCGACACGATCAAGGACGATCCCGATCTCTCGGTGCTCGTTCTCACGGGTGCGGGCAGCGCGTTCAGCGCCGGCGGCAACCTCAAGGACATGCGCGCGAGTGAAGACATCTTCGAAGGTTCGGCTCGACAGATCGCCGAGTCCTACCGGTCGAGCATCCTCAGACTCATGCGTACGGTCGCCTCACTCGACCTGGTCACAATCGCATCCATCAACGGGCCCGCAATCGGCGGAGGTTGTGACCTCGCGTTGCTCTGTGATCTTCGGGTGGCATCCTCTCTTGCCACGTTCGGTCAGCCGGTGGTCGATCTCGGACTCGTGCCTGGCGACGGAGGTGCGTGGATCTTGCCGAGAATCGTAGGGTGGCAACGGGCCGCGGAGCTGATCTTCACCGGTCGCATCGTCGATGCCCCGGCAGCCCTCGCGATGGGTCTCGTTCTCGAGGTGGTCGAGGCGAACCAACTCGAGGACCGGTCTGGTGCGTTGGCGTCGACGATCGCCGACAAGCCACCAAACGCCCTCCGCCTCACGAAGCGACTTCTCCGGCATGCACGCAGCACAGACTTCGACGCCTTCCTGGACATGACGGCAGCGTTTCAGGCGATCTCGCATCACACCGAGGAGCACAGGCACGCGATCACTTCTCGATCCGAAACCCTGTCTTGAGCAGGAGATGGAGCAGCCCGGGCGCGGGATCCTTGTAGGTTGCAGGGCGGAGGATCACCTCGTATCTCTCGAGGTACCCGAACAAGGCATCGAACACGTGGGTGAGCGATATCGTGTGAAGGTCGCTCGTTTCCGATCGGCCGAATGCTACGAGCCGGGTGCGCACCGTCCCTCCTCCCGGAGCAGGACACTCGACACCACCCTTCTCGTGAACCCCCGAAACGATCTCGTCGAGCGCGCCTCCATACAGCCACTCGAAACGCCTCAAGACCGAATACAGCACCTCACGTCGTTTCAGACCGGGGTTGAATTCGGCGTGTCCCTCCTTCACCTCCCCCAGGATGACGTCGATGAGACCGGGCCTGAGCAAGAGGCGCTCGTCGCGGATCTCGAGCATCTGGCACGCTCCCTGTTCCTGGGCATCTGCCGGCAGCACGCCGCCCGGCAGTCTGAGAGCGATGATGTCGACATCTGTCGCCGTCTCGTAGGTTCCATCGTCGAGTCTGCGCTGCACTTCGAACTCGGTCACCGTCAAGTACCCATTAATGCGAAGGTACGCCTGTACCAAGTCGACTGAGATGTCCATGCCGCCATTCTCGCTCACCTTCATGCGGATATCGCGAACCCGATCTCGTCTCGAGCACGGGACGTGGGTGTAACACCACGCGGTGTGGTGAGACTTGGCAAACGTATGGACACTGTTCAGCTCTCGGATCTCGTTCTCCAGCACGCTGCCTGGCTCGCCCCACATGGTGAACGCGCGGCACGCTTCGCAACGAGCCTCGGCCAGTGTCTCGGCATGGACAGCTCGCAACTCGATCGACTCGCAGCGGCAGCGACTCTCCACGATGTCGGCAAGATCCAGGTCCGAGCAGACATCGTCAACAAACCGGGGCCGCTGGATCACGCCGAGTGGCAGGAAATGCGCCGGCACCCGGTGCACGGCTACTGGCTCCTCTACCGAATCGTCGACCACGAGATCGCCGAGGCGGTGCTCTGCCACCACGAACACTACGACGGAGCCGGGTACCCATTCGGCCTGTCGGGCACCGCGATCCCCTTGCTCTCGAGAGTGCTGTCCGTCGCCGACGCCTACGACGCGATGACCAACGACCGACCGTACCGTCGAGGCGTCGATGCGATGGCGGCACGACTGGTACTCGAAGCCAACGCCGGAACGCAGTTCGATCCCGACATCGTCACAGCGATGCTCGGGCTGCTCGGCGAACGACGCCTGGTTGCCGTCGCCTGAGCTACTTCAGGGTCATCAGGTAGGCGATCACGTCGTCCAGCTGCTGGGAGGTGAGCTGCGTCCCGAAGTCCTGCGGCATCGTATCTGCGGGGAATCCCTCCACCACCTCGTCGTTCGGGTCCGTGATCATGATCTTCAGCATCGCTTCGGTGGTGATACCCCTGTCCGCTGCGTCGCCGGCGGCGTCCGTGGCGATCCCCGCCAGGGACGGCCCAACGATGACCTTGTCCGGTGTCAGAGAGTGGCATGTGACGCATCCCGCATCGGAGCCGATCGTCGCGGAGTTGAACAGCTTCTCCCCCTCGCTCGCGTCGGACCCTGACGAACCGCCACCACCGCAGCCGACGAGCAGCAAGGCAACAACGAGCAGAAGTGTGAGTCTCTTGTGCATGGTTCCCTCCTCAGGACACTCTCAGTATTGCCGCTAGTCGTCTCGGCTGCCGAGGAGACGCAAGTAGTCATAACTGAAGATGCCGCTTTCATGGCCGTCGAACAGAATCCTGAGCCCGTATGCCCCCGCCTGCTCCACGGTTCGAATCGTGACCGTAGGAACCACCCAGCCCGTAGGAGACTCCTTGCACGCCGCACACGGGCAGGAGCCCCGTAGCACGTCTGCCGCCAGTTCCGTCACTTCTCCGCCCTGCCATGTGAGCAGGAGGCGATCGTGATGCTCGAGCACGATCCGGGTGGGCTGATCCATGGGCTGGATGGTACCCATGGCAACGCGCTGCCGGCACTAGCGTGTATGCAATGCCGGAACTGACCATCAGACCGGGGCACCCGGATTTTCTCGATCTCCCATGGGATGAGCCGCTCGAGGACTGGGACACGGCGCGCCTCGTGGATCTGCCGCAAGGCATCTCGCGTCACGTCGTGCGCTTCGTGTCGTATCGCGAGGGCATCTACGCGGTCAAGCAGCTCCCCGAGCCTGCCGCGTTGCGCGACTACGGGGCGCTGCGAACGCTCGAGGAACGTCACGCACCCGCGGTGACTGCTGTGGGATATGTGACCGGACGAGATCCGGACCCGACCGCCGAGAACGCAGCCGCGCTGGTCACCCGCTACCTCGACCATGCCTTCTCGTACAGGGAGCTTCTCGAGGGGCCTGGCTTCGGTGCCAACCGAACTCGACTCTTGGACGCCTTCGCCTCCCTTCTGGTCGAGCTGCACCTCGCAGGCTGCTTCTGGGGCGACTGTTCGCTCTCCAACACGCTTTACCGCTGGGATGCGGACGGGATCGAAACACACATGGTCGACGCGGAGACAGCGTCGATCCACGACGTCATCTCCGACGGCAGGCGCGAGGAAGACCTCGAGATCATGACCGAGAACGTGGCAGGCGGCATGGGGGACATCGCCGCCGAACGAGGCGTCGACCTCGACGACGCCGACCTCGAGCTGGGACTCGACATCGCGGGCAGGTACCGAGGGCTGTGGAAGGAGCTGTCCGCCGTGTGGGTGGTTGGCGGCAACGAGCAGTACAAGATCGCCGAGCGCATCGCGCGCATCAACGACCTCGGATTCAATGTGGAGGACCTGACCGTGGCCTCGACCGGCGGGAAGCTCTCGCTGAACGTGCGGGTCGGAGGGCGATCGTTTCATGCGAACCGCCTCAAGGAGTTGACGGGCGTCGAGGCAGGTGAGCGACAAGCCTCGACGATTCTGGACGACCTCTACTACTACACAGCGAAGTACGCCACCGATACACCGTCCACCGTTGCAGCGATCCGCTGGCGGATCGATGCGTTCGAACCCGTTCTGGAACGCCTGCGAGCGATTCCCGACGTCGTCGACCCGGTGCAGTCGTACTGCGATCTCCTCAATCATCGCTACAACCTGTCTGCGGAAGCACAACAGGACGTAGGCACGGACGCTGCCTTCGACGATTGGGTCAGGGAGGGCAGACCTGGCTACGACCCGAGCCCCGAAAGCTGACGGGTCCGGCACGTTCTAAAACGCGTTCTCTCT
>CAYLHS010000008.1:0-2743 GCA_964383535.1 uncultured Acidimicrobiia bacterium | reverse complement strand
CTCTTCGACCACGACATCCGGGGCCACTGCACCTACCGACGCCGCAGCGACCACCACCGCCTCCGCCTCGACGACGACCTCGACGCCGGCGTCGTCCGTGACCACGGGCACCACCGCGGCAACCACGACGACCACCCCCGCGACCCCGTCGGTCGAGGTGCCGGAAGGCTTCTCGCTCCTGGGTGGAGAAGATGCGGGCTTCCTGATGGCTCTGCCCGAGGGCTTCGTCGCTCTCGACCTCAGCAGTGACGATGTGAGCTCCTTGCTCGACAACTCGCCGCTGGATGCCGACACGCGGGCAGCCGCTCAGGCCGCGATCGAGGCCGGCAGCTTTACGTTCTGGGCATTCGATTTCTCGAACGCCGAAGGAACCTTCGTTCCGAATGTGAATGCGCAGATCCTGCCCGGGTCCGGCCTCGACGACATCGACGTCTACCTCCAGGTGCTGCCCCAGCAGTATGCGTCTCTCGGAGCAACGATGCTGTCGCTCGATCAGGTGGAGTACGACTTCGGGCCCGCACTGGCGGCGGTGGTGCAGATCCCTATCGGCGACGGCACACACTCCACCGCCTTCCAGCTGCTCGCACCGGTCGACGACCTCGTCTACACGATCACGATCTCGTATCTGGGTCCGACCGACCAGCAGATATCGGAAGCCACAACGGCGCTCTCGACATTCCGACCGCTGAGGTGAGTACTGGCTCCTCAGCCGATGCCGGGACGGGCGCCGGTCACTCCCCCGTCCACGGGAACCGTCACACCGGTGATCCAGGAGGCCGCGTCCGAAGCGAGGAACACCACGACGGCCGCGACATCCTCGACCTCTCCGAGCCGCTGGAGCGGGTGTAGGCCGGCGGCGGCATCCTCGTTCGCGTCCCACAGCAGCCGAGAGAACCTTGTCTTCACGATCCCCGGGGCCACGGCATTCACCCGCACGTTCGGAGCCATCTCAAACGCGAGCTGCCGTGTCATGAAGATCAGCGCCCCCTTCGACACGTTGTACGCACCGAGCAGCGGTCCAGGCAGGAGGCCGCCGACAGACGCGACGTTGACGATCGCGCCACCGTGTTCGCGCATCCAACGACCCCATACCTCCCGTGCGAACAGGAGCGGCCCACGCTGGTTGACGGCCCACGTCTTGTCCACGGCGCCGAGATCTACATCGATCACATTGCCTGCGACCGGGTTTGTCGCGGCATTGTTGACGAGAATGTCGCATGAGCCGAACCTGGAGATCGTCTTCTGGACGGCAGTCTCGACATGATCTGCGTGATCTGCGCCACCGGCGATGGTCAGGAGCCGGTCGCCCCCTCCGATGCGCTCGGCTGCTTCCTCCAAACCGGCCTCTTTGCGTCCAGTGATCACGACACCCGACGCGCCGGATGCCAACAGCTCCTTCGCGATCGCTTCACCGATCCCTCGGCTCCCACCAGTGACCAGCGCGACGCTGCCATCCACTCGAATGTCCATGCGATGTCCTCTCAGTGCCGCTTGACTCCGCCGTACTTCATCCGTGTATCGTCGATGCCCGCGGCCCTGCCTTGATACTCGGGGTCCCTCCCTACGCCGACGACTTCGCCGATGAACAACGTATGCGTCCCGACGTCGACCGTCCTGGCCACCTCGACCTCGAACCAGGCGATGGCTTCCTCGAAGATGGGAGCACCGGTTTCGCCCTCTCGGAATCGCCTGCCGTTGAGTTCCATCCCTTCTCTCGTTGCCGGTTTGGAGAACTTCACGAAGACGCGAGTGTCATCCGGCGACCACAGGTTGACAGAGAAGAATCCGCCATCCATGACGAGCTTGTGCGTGTAGGCAGCCTTGTCGATCGACACGGCAACCGACACGGGCTCCATCGACACCTGGGAGATCCACGACGTGGTCATGGCGTTCCACTCTTCTCCAGCATGGGCGCCAACGAGCACGAGCGCGTTCGGGATCAGCCACATCACCCCGTTGACAAGTCGTTCATCGAGCATGGCCATGACTCTACCGCTCCACCGACCTTCACCCGCCCGACTCGTTTACGCTAGGAGCGTGCACATGCTGATTGCCACGACAGGGGTGCTCCCACCGGGCCCTGTCGCGGATCTCACCCTGAGGCTGGTCGGCGAAGAAGGCCGCGTGTCCGTGCTCACGGTTGTACCGACCCCACAGGAGTTCCTCGACACGCTCGAGTTGGAGCTCTGGCACCCCCTCGGAGACGCTCCGCGGGGTGACAGCGCGGACCGCACTGCAAGGTACGTCACCGAACGCGGTGAGCGCCTCTCGGCACCCGTCGTGGCCGCGTTGGCCGCCAGGGGCATCGTGCCGCGCAAGATCTTCCTGGAAGGATCCGATCCCGCGAAGGCCATCTGCACAACGGCCGACGACACGGGAGCGGATCTGGTGCTCCTCGGCGTGACTCGCCGACTGTTCTCCGATGGAGCATGGCGGTCCGTGTCGACCGAAGTCATGGAACAGACACGCGTGCCCGTGATCCTCGTACCCCCGATCGAGCAAGGGGGCCCCGAAGGGCCCCCTCGAATCGAACCGGACTCGTTGGACTAGATGAAGATGATCTGGCCGCCTTCGGCGATGTCCAGGAAGTCGGAGGCACTGATCACGTCCTCGACCTCCTCGTAGAGATCGTCTTTCGTGTAGCCGAACATGTCAAATGTCATCCTGCAGACGTGCAGGTGTCCTCCCGCGTCGCACACCATCTGGATGAAGTCACGATGGTCGGGAACGTTCTCCTTCTTCA
>CAYLHS010000007.1:23072-45548 GCA_964383535.1 uncultured Acidimicrobiia bacterium | reverse complement strand
ATCGGCTTCTGGCCACCGCCACGATGGGGCGCTATCGCACCCGTGCAGGTGCTGAAGCGGGACTGACCCTCTATTCATCTTCTGGCGTGAGCTGGTTGGCCATCTCGCGGTTCTCTCACGCAAGAACGAGATTGGGCGCGCCACTAGTGGTCAGTCGACCACAATCTGTGGTAGAACGTGTCCAGATGAGATTCCGGCTGGTCCCGCTCGTGCTCGCCCTCCTCTTGGCTGGGATCGCTCCCGCGGCCGCGTCGAGTTCCGACCCCGGGGGGACGTTCACCGACGACGACGGCAACATCCACGAGGGGGCCATCGAAGCGATCGCCGCCGCCGGCATCACGCGCGGCTGCAACCCTCCCGCCAACGATCGGTACTGCCCTGACGACTCGGTCACGAGAGGGCAGATGGCCGCGTTCCTGGCACGGGCGCTCGCTTTGCCCGAGACGACAACCGACTTCTTCGGCGACGACGAAGGATCGATCTTCGAGGCCGACATCAACGAGCTGGCTGCTGCGAGGATCACCAACGGCTGCACCACGGCAGGCGACCGCTACTGCCCGAGTGCCGTCGTCACTCGAGAACAGATGGCCGCATTCCTGGTCCGGGCCTACGGCTACACGGACGATGGCGGGGGAGACCGGTTCGTCGACGACGATGGCTCGCCGTTCGAGAGCGACATCGACAAGCTCGCCACCGCCGGCGTGACGTTCGGCTGCAACCCGCCCGACAATACGAAGTTCTGTCCCACTCGTCCCGTCCGCCGCGACGAGATGGCGAGCTTCCTGGCCAGAGCCGCCGGCCTCCAGCAGATCGTCCCACCTGCCCGGTGCACGATCTTCCCCGCGGACAACATCTGGAACCAGCGGATCGACGACCTGCCCGTGGATGCACACTCGGGCGCCTACATCGCCACGATCGGGGCGAGTGCCACCCTGCATGCGGACTTCGGATCCGGTGTGTGGCCGCCAGGCTCGAACAGCCCGATCGGCATTCCCTATGTCGAGGTGAGCTCGGGTCAAGCGGATGTTGCGATTCACTACACGGCCTATGGCGATGAGAGTGATCCGGGACCCTGGCCGGTTCCTTCCAACGCGCCGATCGAAGGTGGGGCGGCCTCGACCGGGGACCGACACGTGATCGTGCTCGACCGCGGCGACTGCATGCTCTACGAGATGTTCGACGCTTCCCGGAATGCCGACGACTCGTGGAGTGCCGCTTCAGGGGCTGCGTACGACCTGAGCTCGAACGCCCTACGTCCCGACGGATGGACGTCCGCCGACGCTGCGGGCCTGCCGATCTTCCCTGGGCTCGTCACCTATGACGAAGTCGAATCCGGCGAGATCACCCACGCCGTCAGATTCACGGCGTCGCAAACGCGCAACGCCCACGTGTGGCCGGCGCGCCACGACGCGTCGAGCAACACAGGCAGTCAGTACCCCCCGATGGGCCAGCGATTCCGGTTGAAAGCCGACTTCGACATCTCCGGTTACTCACCCGAGATCCAGGTGATCCTCACCGCCATGAAACGCTACGGGCTCATCCTCGCCGACAACGGAGCCTCCTGGTTCATCTCCGGTGCGCCGGACGCACGATGGGACAACGACATGTTGCACGAGTGGGACGACATCCCAGGCTCCGCGTTCGAAGCGGTCGATGTGTCCTCGTTGCAGGTCGACCCCAGCTCGGGTCGAACCGGCTGACGAGGAGCGATCGAAGTCCCTGCGAGAGGCCGGACGCAGTGGTCTCGGTTCGGACGATTCCTCTACCCTCGACGCATGCCTTCCGACCCGTACCGCAACATCGCCAAGATCTACGACAGGGTGATCGAACCCATGCAGGCCGGTGTCCGCCGAGTCGCGGTGCGGGTCCTTCCGCCTGAACCGGATTGGCAGGTGCTCGACGTCGGATGTGGCACGGGTACCGGCCTCGTCCCGTACCTGTCTGCGGGGTGCACGGTCGCAGGGGTCGACATCTCGCAGGAAATGCTCGACAGGGCCAAGGATCGGCTTGGCGTCGATGCCAACCTCCAGCTCACGGATGGGGACACCCTTCCGTTCCCCGATGACCGGTTCGATCTGACTACCACGACGATGGTGCTTCACGAAGTGCCGGAGGATCAGCGGAGTTCGTTCTTGAGGGAGATGGCGCGCGTGACCAAACCGGGTGGTGCCCTCATGGTGATCGACTTCAGGTTCGGCACGCTGCGCGGATGGCGGGGTCCTGTCCTGCGGGCCGCGTCGGAGATCATCGAGCGTCTCTCCGGCCACTACTCGCAGTATCGGTCTTTCAAACAGGCCGGCGGCGTGCCAGGCGTCATGGAGGTGGCGGGTCTCGATGTGACGCGCGAGAAGATCGTGGCCGGCGGCAACGTCGCGATCTGCGTTGTCAGCCCAAGCTGACCCTCCACTCGCCTTGTTGAATCGGCCGTGACGAGGCATAATCACCGCTCCACCTCATCTTTCCCAAGGAGCCATGTCATGGAAGTCACACTGCGCGCCGAGACCGGGCGCGAGCCCGGGAGCCGCTCTTCGCGGCGACTGCGGCGCAAGGGCATGGTGCCCGCCGTCATCTACGGCAGAGAGCTCGAACCCATCCCGGTCGCGGTCGACGCTCACGACCTGTATGTCGCTCTTCACACCAGTGCCGGCGTCAACGCGTTGATCAACCTCGAGACGGAGGGGGCAGACGCGCAGCTCACCATGGCTCGAGAAGTCCAGCGGCACCCCGTCCGTGGAGATGTCACGCACGTCGACTTCGTGAAGATCTCCCTCACCGAGAAGACCCAGGTCGAGGTCTTGATCGAGCTGACTGGCGAGTCGGTCGGCGTCAAGGAGGGTGGCATCATCGAAACGATCCGCAACAGCATCCACGTGGAGGCCCTGCCGACCGACATCCCGCAGTCGATCATCGTCGACATCAGTGAGTTGGCGGTTGGCGACACGCTGCGCATCGGTGATCTCCCTGTCATGGAAGGCGTCGAGTACCTCGGCGACGACGACGATCCCGTTGTCACGATCGCAACCCCGGCAGCCGTTGAGGCCGAAGAGGTCGAGGAAGAAGGTCTCGAGGAGGGTGTCGAAGAAGAAGGCGCCGTCGACGGGGAGACCGAAGAGGCCGAAGCATCAGCCGACGAGTAGCCGTGAAGGTGATCGTCGGCCTCCGGAACCCGGAACGGCGTTTCGACGGAACCCGCCACAACGTCGGCGCCGAAGTCGTCGAGGCAGTCGTGAAACGCCACGGGTCCTCCTTCCGACGTGGCCCGCGACGAGTCGCGATGTCGGTCACACATGCGACGATCGACGATGTCGACGTGCTGCTCGCGCTCCCGAAGGTCTCGATGAACGTCTCAGGTCCGCCCGTTGCGGCCGCGCTGCGCTACTACCGGGTCGACGCCGCCGACCTGCTCGTGATCCACGACGACATCGATCTGCCATTCGGCAGGCTGCGTTTGCATACGGGCCGGGGCGCCGGCGGACACAACGGAGTGCGGTCGATCGTGGAGCAGATTGGTAGTCGAGACTTCACACGGCTGAAGGTCGGAGTCGGACGTCCACCGGGTCGGATGGATCCTGCCGCCTTCGTTCTCCAGCGATTCGACGCCGACGAACGGCTCGAGATCGATCGGCTCGTGGAGGATGCCGCTGCAGTCGTCGACCTGTACGTGACCGATCCTGAACGGGCGATGCAGATGGCGGGGGAGCGCCGTCCAGATCGGTAGGGTGAAGGCTGATGTTCATTGCCGCTATCGATCAAGGAACGACCAGCACCCGGTGCCTCATCGTCGATCACGATGGGACCGTGGTCGCCTCCGCACAGCTCGAACACGAGCAGTACTTCCCCCGGCCGGGCTGGGTCGAGCACGATGCCGGCGAGATCTGGGAGCGGACCGTCGACGTGGTCGGTGGGGCGCTTCGCGACGCCCACCTGACAGCCGGCGACATCGCCGCGGTTGGCATCACCAACCAGCGTGAAACGACCGTCCTCTGGAACAGGGCAACCGGAGAGCCGGTGCACCCCGCGATCGTGTGGCAGGACACTCGTACCGCGGAGCTGATCGAGGGTTTTGGTGGCACCGAAGGACCGGATCGGTTCAGGACCCGCTGCGGACTCCCATTGTCCACCTATTTCTCCGGGCCCAAGATCTCCTGGCTCCTGCAGACGTCGCCAAACCTGAGGGAGCAGGCCGAAGCTGGAGAGATCATGTTCGGCACGATCGACTCGTGGCTGCTCTGGAACCTCACAGGCGTCCACGCGACAGATGTGACCAACGCAAGCCGCACCATGCTCATGAACCTGGAGACGCTCGACTGGGACCCCGACATCCTCGCCGCCATGGGCATTCCCGCGGCGATGCTGCCGGAGATACGGCCGTCTGTGGGTGTGTTCGGCACTGCCACCGGACCCCTCGAAGGGGTCCCCGTCGCCGGCATCCTCGGCGATCAGCAGGCCGCGCTCTTCGGCCAGGGGTGCTTCTCGCCCGGAGACGCCAAGAACACCTATGGCACCGGATGCTTCATGCTTCAGAACACCGGAACGCTGCCCGTCCTGTCCGACAACGGCCTGCTGACCACTGTCGCGTACCAGATCGGGGATCGGCCCGCCGTCTACGCGCTGGAAGGCTCGATTGCCGTCGCAGGTGCTCTCGTTCAGTGGCTTCGCGACAACCTCGGGATCATCGAGCGGTCCCAGGACGTCGAAGCGCTTGCTGCGAGCGTCCCCGACAACGGCGATGTGTACCTCGTGCCGGCTTTCAGCGGACTCTTCGCTCCCCGTTGGCGGACGGACGCCCGTGGGACGATCGTCGGCCTCACCCGCTTCACCACCGCGGGTCACATCGCCCGGGCCGCGCTGGAGGCGACCGCCTACCAGACCAGGGAGGTGCTCGAGGCCATGCAAGCCGACTCGGGTGTCGAGTTGACCCGGCTCAAGGTCGATGGAGGCATGGTCGTCAATGATCTGCTCATGCAGTTCCAGGCCGACATCCTCGGCGTTCCGGTCGTCCGGCCGTCGGTGGTCGAGACAACCGCGATGGGCGCAGCATTCGCTGCCGGGCTCGCCGTCGGGTACTGGCAGGAGCTGTCCGACCTGCAGCTCGACGAGGGCGGTCGATGGGAACCTTTGCAGGCGTCCGGCCGGCGCGATGCCCTGTACGCGCGCTGGAAGCAGGCAGTCGAACGGAGCTTCGGGTGGGCGGCCCCTGGTAGCCTCGAATCGTCGAAAGAGGAGTAGAAGCGGCATGAAGATCGTGGTCGGCTTCATCAAGACCCCTGAAGGCGAAGCGGCGTTGAAAGCTGCCATCGATGAGGCGAAACTCCGTGACGGCGAGCTGGTGGTTGTTCACTCGATGATGGGCGGGGATCACGAGGGAGCAAGCGAGGTGATTGCCTACCGGGAGGAGCTGGACGAAGTCGAAGCACGACTCGACAAGGAAGGCATTGCCCACAGCGTCCACGAGTATGTCAGAGGGCTTTCGCCGTCTCAGGATCTCATCAAGGCGACCGACGACGAGGATGCCGACCTCATCGTGATAGGGCTGCGGAAGCGTTCCGCCGTCGGCAAGCTGCTCCTCGGCAGCAACGCCCAGGAGATTCTCCTCGGGGCCCACTGCCCCGTGCTTGCCGTCAAGGCCAGCTACTAGACCGACCTCGCACCGCTTCTCGAGAGGATCTTGCCATGCCGTATCGCACCATCATCGAACCGTTTCGTATTCACAGTGTCCAGGCGATCAATTTCCCGACGAGGGATGAGCGCGAGGCGGCCTTGCGACGGGCCGGCTACAACCTGTTCGGTCTGCACGGTGACGAAGTGACCATCGACCTGCTCACCGATTCGGGAACCGGAGCGATGTCCTCGAAACAGTGGGCGGGCATGATGGATGGCGACGAATCGTATGCCGGCAGCCGTTCCTTCTACCGGTTCCGCGACACCATCGCCGACATCACCGGCTTCCCGGAGATCATCCCCACACACCAAGGGCGCGCATCCGAGCGCATCCTCTTCGAGACCCTCGTGGGGGAGGGTGACGTCGTTCCGAACAACACCCACTTCGACACTACGAGGGCCAACGTCGAACACCAAGGGGCCGAGGCCAGAGACCTTCTGAACGAGGAAGGGCACGACCCCGCGGTTGTCGCCCCATTCAAAGGCAACATGGATGTGGACGCTCTCGAGGCCACCATCGCGGAGGTCGGAGTCGACAGAATCCCCCTTGTGATGGTGACGGTCACCAACAACTCCGGCGGAGGGCAGCCGGTGTCCATGGCGAACCTGAGAGCGGTCCGCGAGGTGTGCGATCGCCACGGCATCCTGTTCTTCCTGGACGCCTGCCGGTTCGCCGAGAACGCATGGTTCATCAAGCAGCGCGAAGGGGGCTACGCAGACAGGACACCCCTCGAGATCGCCCAGGAGATGTTCTCGCTCACCGACGGATGCACCATGTCGGCGAAAAAGGACGGACTCGCCAACATCGGAGGCTTCATCGGACTGCGCGACTCGGCTATCGCTCAGGAAGCGAGGAACCTGCTGATTCTCACCGAAGGGTTCCCGACCTACGGAGGTCTCGCAGGCTACGACCTGGAGGCAATTGCCATCGGTCTACGGGAAGTCCTCGACGAGGACTACCTACGATACCGGATTCGCTCGACCGCCTACCTCGCCGAGAAGGTCAGAGCCGCAGGGGTTCCGATTGTCCGGCCGCCGGGGGGACACGCCGTGTACCTGGACGCCAAGGGGTTCCTGCCGCAGGTCCCGCCCAGCCAGTACCCGGCCCAGGCGCTGGCCATCGAGCTATACCGGGAAGGTGGCGTGCGCGGCGTCGAGATCGGCTCGGTCATGTTCGGCAAGCCCCAGGACAACGGGACCGAGACGCCCGCGGACATGGAGCTGGTGCGACTGGCCGTTCCACGACGAACCTACACGCAGAGCCACGTCGACTACGTCGGCGAGGTCGTGATCTCGGTCGCCGAGCACGCCGAGAGGATCCGCGGCTACCGCATCGTCGAGCAAGCGCCGTGGCTACGGCACTTCACGGCGCGATTCGAGCCCCTGTGAGCTGCTGACCTTTGGATCACCGCACGTACTTCGCATCTCGTGCCTCGCACCTCGCATGTCGCAGGGCCGCCACTCGGCGATCGGGTCGGGATGCTGAGTTACGGCTCGGTTCTTGTCCCACATGACATCGGCGGGGTCCCACCGCGTCCGTGAAGGCGAATTCGTCGCGCTGATCGCGTTCATCACGGCCCTCAACGCCATCGCCATCGACGTGATGCTGCCCGCGATGGGGGCGGTACGGGAGTCGTTCGGTCTCGCTCCCGACGCAACAGAGGTCTCGCTGATCGTCACCGTCTTCCTGGCAGGCCTTGGCTTCGGCCAGTACATCTTCGGACCGATCACCGATGCGTTCGGGCGCAAACCAGTCCTCTACGGGGGCGTGGTGCTCTACCTCGCCGGAGCTGCAGGAACCATCATGGCGCCGACGCTGCCGGCAATGATCGTCTTCCGGTTCTTGTGGGGTCTCGGTGCAGGTGGCCCGCGTGTCGTCTCTCGGGCGATCGTTCGCGATCGCTATCACGGTGACGAGATGGCGCGAGTGCTGGCAGTCGTGAGCGGCGTCTTCATGATCGCTCCGGCCGTCGCGCCAACCATTGGACAAGCAATGTTGTCATTCGGTTCATGGCGCTATCCGTTCCTCTTCTCGGCCATGTTCGCCGCTGCGGTCGGGCTGTGGTCGATCAGGCTCAAGGAAACGCTGCCGGGGGACAGGCGGATCTCGTTCAGCGTCAGGAATACGATCTCCTCGACTCGCGAGGTTCTACGGCATCGAAAGACGACGGGGATGACGCTCGCCATGATGTTCGGCTTCTCGGCCTTCATTCCCTACCTCGGCTCGAGCCAGCTGATCTACGAGGAGATCTACGGGCGCGCCGACCAGTTCGCGTACTGGTTCGGGCTTGCAGCGGTGTTCATGGCTGCCGCGTCGATCGGTTCGTCGCGGCTGATCCGACGGATCGGCTCCGATCGGGTCCTCAACGGCACTCTCTGGGTCTACGCGATCGTTGCGGTCGTGTTCGCCGCAACGACGGTCGCGTCGGGCGGACACCCATCATTCGCGTCGTTCTACACGCTCACGACTTTGCTCGTTATCACGATCATCATCTCTCGCGCGATTCTGACGTCGGCGGCGATGGAAGATGTCGGCCACGTCGCCGGCACCGCGTCGGCCATGATCGGGACGGTGACGCTGGTCGGGGGTTCCGTGCTCGGCTCCGCCGTCGCCGCAATCGTCTCCACCTCGGTCACTCCTTTCGCCCTCGGCTTCCTGGCCTTCGGGCTCCTCATGATCGGGTCCGTGGTGTGGGCTCGACAGGCGGCCTGAGGCTCCTTCTCATCTCTGCCGGCCCGAACATGTGCAGGTAGCAGTGACGAGAGTGGATCAGGGCTTGACCCCGCTCGTCGCGAACACTCGGTGTGGTATCGACAGTTCGCCTGGGAACTCTGCTGTGAGCAACTCGGTGAGATCCCGATCGAACCTCTCGACCTGATCTGGTTCCAGCGCGGAGCCGACCCCGTTGCAGGTCCGGACGCGGCCGCGCCAGGACTCATGAGTGAACGCGACGTCCAGCGTGTAGCTGAAGCTCTCCACGTCCCGAAACCCGGCGACGTCGAGTGCCTGCACCTGTTCGGGGTGGACACCTCTCCATCCCGCCATCGCCCAGCCCGGATTGTGTTCCAGGATCAGCTCCTCGGTTCGAACACACACGTTGCCCGGCAACGGCAGGTAGCTGAGGTCACAGATCAGGAGCCTCCCACCCGGCGCGAGGAGCCGGACAACCTCATGTGCCGCACGATCACTGTCGAACCACCACCAGCATTGACCTGCGCTGACGAGATCGAAGCTCCCACCGGACAGGCCCGTGTTTTCTGCGCTGCCCTCGACGAACTCGGCGCTGAGGCCGCGCGCAGCAGCGGTTCGCCGCGCGACGTCGAGCAGAGCGGGCGCGATGTCCAGCCCCGTGGCCACGAGGCCCCGCGCTGCGAATCCCAGTGCGAGCGAACCGGTTCCGGTTCCGAGATCGAGCGCTCGCAGTCCCGGCGCGATCCAACCCTTCCGAGTGAGAAGGTCGAAGAAGCTCTCCGGGAAGCCCGGGCGATATCGGTCGTAGTCTCCTGCCGCACGACCGAAGTCGATCACCCTGCCTTTGTGATCTCGTGGTCCGGTTGCCATGCGGCGAGTCTACGGTCCTCTGAAGGGCGGACCTCCTGATGCACGTGCGACAATGACTCTGCTCCCGGGTGGGGCGTGTCCGGAGGGTCCGAGGGGATTGGGTTGGTTTCGGTTGCGGGTACCGTGGTGATCGATGCGGTTCCTCACAGTATTCGGACTTCTTGCCGTTGCCGAGATGGCAACGTTCTTCTGGGTCGAGTCCAGAGTTGGACTCGCCGCGGCGCTGGCGTTGGCGCTGGCTACAGCGTTGATCGGCTCTGTGGTGGTGCGTCGGGTAGGCCTCTCGGCGCTCGAACGGTTCACGCGCCGGCTACAGCAGGGAGGGCTGCCAGGTCGGGAGCTGGGTGACGGCGCAATGATCCTCGTCGCCGGAGCTTTCCTCATCTCGCCCGGTTTCGTCACCGACACACTCGGATTCCTGCTGCTGCTCCCTCCCGTCAGGGAGTTGCTCTATCGGGCTGTCTCGAAGCGGCTGTCTGCGCGGATGGCAGTCGTGTCCTCCGGCTTCCAGACCTTCGAAACCGGTTCGCTTGGCGAGGGTGAGGTGATCGATGTCGACCCTGACACCTAGCCTTCCTGCTTTCGCTGGGCTCCGAGCGGCCCGTCGGTCCGTGCGACAACCCGCGGGGCGGTAGCATCCCGGCCGGAAGGAGGGCCAAGGGTGTCGGTGCCGAATCTGCTGGGTGTGATCAGGATCCTGATGACTCCGATCGTCATGGTGCTCGTGCTCGCCGAGGGACGCACGCAGCACGCGGCCGTTATCGCCGCGATCCTCTTCGTCATAGCTGCCGCGACCGATTTCCTCGACGGCTACCTGGCACGGCGCTGGCAGATCGGAACGATCCTCGGTACGTTCCTCGACTCGATCGCCGACAAACTCCTCGTCACCGGGGCACTCCTCGCGCTCATCGGCACGGACCGCGTGTCGGTGTGGGCGGCGCTCATCATCATCGCCCGAGAACTGCTCGTCATGACGCTACGCGGACTCGTTGCGATCGAGGGGCACGTCG
This sequence comes from uncultured Acidimicrobiia bacterium, assembly GCA_964383535.1. GTDB lineage: Bacteria > Actinomycetota > Acidimicrobiia > Spongiisociales > UBA4744 > CAYLHS01. The sequence continues at coordinate 35,315 of CAYLHS010000007.1, read as the reverse complement.
TCAAGCCATCGGTTCTCGGCAAGACGAAAGCCAACGTCCAGTACCTCGCCATCGTCTTTGCGATTCTCCGGCCCTTCCAGCAGCTCGGAGGCCTGTATCTCGACCAGTGGGTGATGTGGTTCGCGGTCGCACTGACGATCGCTTCAGGATGGGGGTACCTGCGGGCGTTCGGCACGATCGTCCGCAGGGTCGACTCGTGACCGTCTTCGTCACCGGTGGCTCGGGAGTCGTCGGGAGAGAAGTGGTTCGTCATCTCGTGAATGAAGGCAGGCACGTCAAGGCGCTCGCTCGTACGCAGGTGGCAGCGGACATCGTGGGAAGGCTCGGTGCGGAGCCGGTCGATGGGGACATTCTCGACTACCCGAGACTCGTCGACGTGATGGACGGAGCCGAAGTCGTGTACCACGTGGCAGGGATGAACGCCATGTGCGTCACCTCGATCGAACCGTTGTGGCGCGCCAATGTGGAGGGCACCAGGAACGTCATTCGTGCCGCCGCCGCGACGAGCGCTCGCCGGGTCGTGTACACGTCTTCCGCGGTCACACTCGGCGAGGCGAAAGGAACGGTCGGTACCGAGGACACGGTACATCGGGGGTGGTTCCTGTCCTCCTACGAACGAACCAAGTACGAGGCAGAGCAGGTCGCGTTCGAAGCGCACGGCGAGGTCGAGGTCGTCGCTGTCAACCCTTCGTCCGTACAAGGACCAGGACGGATCACCGGAACCGGCAGGCTGCTGCTGGCCATTGCCTCGGGGAGGCTGCCCCTGCTCATCGACACGACCGTCAGCATCGTCGACATCGCCGATGCGGCACGGGGCCACCTCCTTGCCGAGGCCAATGGGACATCCGGCGAGCGGTACGTGCTGTCCGGTTCGAGTATCTCGACACGTGACGCCGTCGGCATGCTGGCCGGCGTCTCACGCAGGCGGCCCCGAATCGTCCGCCTGCCCTCCGGTCTGCTGGCCGCAGGCGGCTGGGTCGTGCAGACGCTCATACCGGGCCGGCCGTTCTGCGTGGAGATGGCGAGGGTGCTCTCCTTTGGCCATATCTACGACGGCTCAAAGGCAACGCGGGCGCTCGGGCTCACCTATGCGGATCCTCAGGAGACGCTCGAACGAACCGTCGCGTGGTTCCGTGACGCCGGCCACATGTGATTGAGGCGGCCACCCGACTGGGAGGCTGAACCGTCGCTGGGGGGCATTGCGAAGTATGAATCGGTTCAGTTCTGGGGACTCGGATGGCCGCCGTCGATACCGTACCTCGCGACCAGTCGATCTTGGCGGAATTCGACAGCCGGACACTACGCTTCGTCAAACGATGCCGGCGCCGCTCTCCCCACTTCTCGAAGCCTGGCGCCGGTCGCCGCCACCTTCGGCCACCGTCGCCGTAGCTCCCGCGGGGCGCGCGTTCTTCCTGGCCGGACTCGGTCCGGTCTCCGCCGGGCCGGTTCTCGCGCTCGTTCCCGGTGAACGTGAGGCCGAGGAACTCCTCGACGACGTGTCACTGTTCACCGACTCGGCCCTATTGCTCCCGGCATGGGAGACGCTCCCATTCGAACATGTGTCGCCCAACGAAGAGACGATGGCCAGGCGGGCGCAGGCACGTCACGCGCTGCGATCGTCCCGGGGAATCGTGATCGCATCTGCTCGAGCAGCGGCACAGCGGGTCAGTCCTTCGTCTGTGGAGCCGGTGACGGTCCACGTCGGCTCCGATGTCGACTTCGACCAGTTCGTCGAAGCTCTGGCCGGAGCGGGCTACGAGCGAACGATCCGCGTCGAGTCCCGAGGTGAGTTCGCAGTGAGGGGCGGCATCGTCGACGTGTTCCCCGCCCAAGATGGGGATCCGGTGAGGCTGGACTTTTTCGGCGACCGCGTCGACGCCGCCCGCGCGTTCTCGGTTGCGTCGCAACGATCGGAGCACGAACTGGCCGGACTTGTCGCGTTTCCCCCGAAGGAGGTGCGCCCCGACGACACGATGGCGGAGATCGCTTCTCGCCACATCGAGCTGTGGGCGTCCGAAACGTGGGATCGAATCGCCCAGAGATCCACGTTTGCGGGGATCGAGTCGTGGTTGCCGTGGTTGGCGCCGCCCCTCACCGTGCTGTCCGATCTGCCCCAGGGTGGACGCCTGGTCGTGTTCGACCCGGTTGGTGTCACAGACCGGGTGCGGGATCTCGTTTCGGAGGAGAAGGACCTCGCCGACGCGCTGGCACCGACGTGGGGGGCTCCTACCGATCATCCGCCGCTGTACCTCTCCATCCCGTTCGAGGAGCGGTCGGCGCTCCTCGCGCCGCCGGTTCCCACGGGACCCGACGACGCGGTCCTTCGAACCAGCGGCCTCGATGCGGTTCCCGGAGATCCCGAGTCGGTGGCCGGCGCGCTTGGGAAACTGATCGGCGAGGGTGTTGCCACGGTTGTGGCCATGGACGGCGACGTTGCTGCCGATCGAGTCGCGAGCGTGCTCGCATCCATCGGGTTGGACCTTCCCCGGGTCGATCACCTCGAGACGCTGCAGTCGGCCGTACTCGGTACCGGCATTCACCTCGGGTTCCACCATGAGGCGGCAAGAGTGGCCGTCTTCGGCGAGCAGTCCATCGCGGGCCGGCAGCGGGCGCACCGCCGGGCCGGTCGCCGGGTTCGCGGCGAGGCCGCAAGCTACAGGGATCTTCAAGAGGGCGACTACGTCGTCCACCACCGGCACGGGATCGGGAGGTTCGAAGGTCTCGTTGCCAAGACCGTCGCGGGAGTTGAACGCGATTACCTGATCGTTGCGTACGCAGCCGGCGACAAGCTGTACGTCCCGACCGACCAGCTCTCGGCGATTCGCCGGTACACCGGCGGAGAGACACCGAGAGTCTCGCGCATGGGAGGGGCAGACTGGGCGTCGACGAAGGATCGGGTTCGCAAGGCGGTTGCTGCCGTTGCCGAGGAGGTGGTGAGCCTTCATCGGGCGCGGGCGATGGCGAGTGGGCATGCCTTCGGTCCCGACGGTCCGTGGCAACGCGAAGTCGAAGCGACGTTCCCCTTCGAGGAGACGTCCGACCAGCTTCAGGCGATCGAGGAAGTTCGCGACGATATGCAGTCCGACAGGCCGATGGACCGGCTCGTGTTCGGTGACGTCGGGTTCGGCAAGACGGAGGTCGCCATCAGGGCTGCATTCAGGGCCGTTTCGGCCGGTCGACAGGCGGCCGTGCTCTGCCCGACGACACTCCTCGTTCAGCAGCACTTCCAGACGTTCAGCGAACGGTTCGACCCGTTTCCCATCAAGGTCGAGAGCCTCAGCCGTTTCCTCAGTACGAGCGAGCAGCGAGCGGTCGTGCGAGGCCTTGCGACCGGCGAGATCGACATCGTCATCGGAACCCATCGCCTCCTCAGCGACGATGTCACGTTCAGAGATCTCGGCCTGCTCGTCGTCGATGAGGAACAGCGGTTCGGCGTGGGTGCGAAGGACGCCATCAAACGGCTGCGTGTCGGTGTCGACGTCCTCACGCTCACAGCGACACCGATTCCGAGAACCCTCGAGATGGCACTCACCGGAATCAGAGACGTCAGTCACATCAGGACACCGCCCGAGGATCGCCACCCGATCCTCACGTACGTCGGGCCGTTCGACGAGCGCTCCGTCTCGGCCGCAATCCGTAGGGAGCTCCTACGCGAGGGCCAGGTGTTCTACGTCCACAATCGGGTCCAGTCGATCGACAGGGCCGTCGCCCGTCTGCGAGAACTCGTTCCACACGCGCGCTTCGCGGTCGCACATGGTCAGATGAGCGAAGGTCAGCTCGAACAGGTCATGTTGGACTTCTGGAACCGTGACTACGACGTGCTGGTGGCCACCACCATCATCGAATCCGGCCTCGACCTTCCTTCCGTGAACACTCTGATCGTCGAACGGGCGGATCTTCTCGGACTCGCCCAGCTCTACCAGCTGCGCGGGCGAGTCGGCCGGTCCTCGCAACGCGCGTACGCGTACCTCTTCCACCCTCCCGAGCAGTCCCTCACCGAGGAAGCAAGGCGGCGACTCCAAGCGATCGGCGAGCACACCGACCTTGGCTCGGGATTCGATATCGCCATGCGCGACCTGGAGATCAGGGGGGCGGGTTCCATTCTCGGCGAGGTGCAATCCGGCCACATCGCCGCCGTCGGATTCGACCTGTACGCCCGTCTCGTCGCCGACGCCGTCGACGAGTTGGAAGGGAGGACCATCGTCGAGGATCGTCCTGCGGAAGTCCGCATCGAAGTGCCGGTTGACGCGTTCTTGCCCGATGAGTACATCCCCGATCAGGACACGCGGCTCGAGGCCTACCGGCGACTCGCGACGACCCAAACCGTCGAAGATGTGGAAGACGTCGCCGACGAGTGGAAGGACCGGTACGGCGAGTGGCCCGAGCCTGTCGAGGCACTGCTGGAGATCGCCAAGTTGCGGGCCGAGGCCTTGCGCGTGGGGCTCAGCGAGATCGTCTCGCTCGGCAGGGAGGTTCGCCTCGCCCCGGTGGACCTGTCTGCGTCACAAGAAGTCCGCCTCGAGAGGATCGCGCCAAGGGCCGTGCTTCGCGCGGCGGAGAGCGTTGTGTTCCTACCTCTGCCGAGATCGGAGATCGCAACGTCTCTGGCTCGATTCATCCACAGGATGTGGCCCGAGTAGCCTACGCACTCGGCTTGTTTGGCTACCCGCCTACTATCTCACTCGTCCAGAAAGGTGAACTCTCGTGCGCAAGGTCCTTCTTCTCTTCTTTGTACTCGCCCTCGTTGGATCTGCCTGTTCGAGCGGATCCAAGACGGTTGCGACCGTCAACGGCTACGAGATCAGCTTGAGCGATGTACAGGCGCTCGCCCCGTCGGAGGGCACGGTGGACACGACCACCTTCGACTCGAACCTCAGGAACCTCATCATCGAGAAGGCCGTCGAACAAGCGGCCGAACAGGAGTGGGGGCTGAGCGTTGACCAGAGTGCCGTCGACGACAAGTACAATGAACTCCTGACGTCCATCGGGTCCGATGATGCGACCATCGACGCGTACCTCACCTCCAACAGCATCACCCGCGACACCATTCGTCACGTAGCCATCCAGCAGCTGCTTGGCTCTGAGATCAACGACAAGCTCTCTTCACAGGTGACGGAGCCGACCGACGAGGAACTGCAAGCCGCCTACGACGCAAACAAGGACGCCCAGACAACAGTGTGCGTCCATCACATCCTCGTCGACACGGAAGACGAAGCGAACCAGGTGATCGAGCGGCTGAACAACGGCGAGTCGTTCGCGGATGTCGCCGCTGAAGTGTCGACCGATACCACCTCCGGCCAGAACGGCGGCGATCTCGGCTGTGCGGCGCCATCGACGTACGTCGACGCGTTTGCGGCAGCGACGCTGGCAGCGCCCATCGGTGAGGTGTACGGGCCGGTTCAGACGGACTACGGGTTCCACGTGCTGATCGTCGATTCGAGAGAAGTCCCGACGTTCGACGATATGAAGGCGGACCTCGTGACGCAGCTCAAGCAACAGCAGGCCTCCCAGCTGTTCACCGATTGGATCATGGGCAAGCTGGATGCCGCTTCGATCGACGTCGATCCGAAGTACGGCACCTGGGCGGGATCGCCCGACTACACGATCAACCCGCCGGCCTGATGGTCGGTCGGATCGACATCGTCGGCCTCGGACCCGGCGATTTCGATCGGGTGACCGGTCGTGCCGCCGATCTGTTGCTCGATCCATCTCGGACGGTGATCGTTCGCACTCTCGAGCATCCTGCGGCACGTGCGCTGGCGCAACGTCGGGACGTCGCGTCTGCCGATGACCTGTACGAGTCGGCCGAGACGTTCGACGAGGTGTACGAATCGCTCGCAGAACGGGCGATTGAGGCGGCAGACCGAACCGACGTTGTTGTCGGCCTTCCGGGTAGTCCGTTCGTCGCAGAACGATCCACCAGGCTGATTCTCGAAGCCGCCGGCGCTGCGGGACTCAGTGTCACAGTCGTGCCAGGTGAGTCATTCCTCGATGTCCTCAGCGAGGAGGTCGGCATCGATCTCCTCGGGGTGCAGATACTCGACGGTCGCGATCTTCCCGATCCCCTCCTGCTGCACTTGCCGACGGTGATTGCCCAGGTGGATGTGCCGATGGTGCTCGGTGATGTCCGGGACCGGCTCCTTGCCGTTCTGCCCGACGCCACGGAGATCGTCGTGGCCCGAGAACTCGGGACCGTCGAGGCCTCCATCGAACGGGTTCCACTCGCCGGCGTTCACGAGGCGATGGCCGGTCTTCGGACGACCCTGTTCCTCGAACCGCCGCCTGCGGGATGGCCCGGACTCGTGGACACGATGCGCAGATTGCGGCGCGAGTGCCCTTGGGATCGTCGCCAAACCCACCACTCGCTCGTTCGCAACCTGATCGAAGAGGCGTACGAGCTGGCCGACGCGCTGTCGGCCCTGCCGACCGACGCCCCTGGGGGCGTGTCGGACTACGGCGCCTACGCCGACGTCGAAGAAGAGCTCGGCGACGTCCTCCTTCAGGTCGTGTTTCACAGTGTGATGGCATCCGAAGCTGAAGCGTTCGACATCGAGGACGTCGCGGAGATGCTGCGCAGGAAACTTGTTCGACGGCATCCGCACGTCTTCGGCGACGTGGCCGTGTCCGGCGTGGACGAGGTGCTGCGCAACTGGGAGCAAATCAAACAGGAGGAGAAGCAGCGGACATCGTTGATGGACGACATCCCCGCCGGGCTCCCCGGCCTGGAACGGGCGGCCAAGGTTCAACGGAGGGCGGCGTCGGTGGGATTCGATTGGAACGAGGCCACGTCGGTGACGGCCAAGATACGAGAAGAACTCCACGAGCTGGAAGATGCGCTCGGAGACAGATCGGCGGCGGAGTCCGAGATGGGCGACCTGCTGTTCTCGGTCGTGAATCTGAGCAGGCACCTTGACCTCGACCCCGAGGTCGCCTTGCGAGGAGCGGTGGAGCGATTCGCGTCCCGGTTTCGCTGGATGGAGACGTCGTTCGACGTGAACGGCAAGACGATCGATCAACTCGATGAGATGTGGGCCGCGGCGAAAGCGGCCGAAAGACATGAAGCGGAGGCTTCCAATGACTAGATTCGGCACACAAGGAGGGCCTATGGACACCACGATCAGCGCGGTGAAGGCCCGCGAAATCCTCGACTCCCGGGGAAACCCGACCGTCGAAACCGAGGTGTTCCTCGCTGGCGGAGCATTCGGCAGGGCGGCGGTTCCGTCCGGGGCGTCGACAGGGGCGCTCGAAGCGCTCGAGCTTCGAGACGGCGGAGACCGCTACGGCGGCAAGGGTGTGCAGCGGGCCCTCGCCAACATCCGAGATGAGATCACCCCTGTCGTGATCGGACGAGACGCCACCGATCAAGAGGGACTCGACCAGGCGATGATCGATCTCGACGGCACCCCGGAGAAATCCCGGTTGGGTGCGAATGCAATCCTTGGCGTTTCGATGGCGACTGCCAGGGCGGTCGCAGGCGCGCTCGACATCCCGCTGTTTCGCTACATCGGTGGAACCAAGGGAAGGGTGCTGCCAACGCCGTTCTTCAACGTGCTCAATGGCGGTGTTCATGCTGCCAACTCCGTGGACATTCAGGAGTTCATGCTCGTTCCCGGTGGCGCGCCCACGTTTCGTGAAGCGCTTCGTGCAGGAGCGGAGATCTATCACGCTCTCAAGAAGGTGCTCGCCGCCAAAGGGCTGTCGTCGAGCGTCGGCGACGAAGGCGGCTTCGCTCCCGACCTGCCGCACAACCGTTCCGCGGTCGAGCTGCTCGTCGAGGCGATTTCCAGCGCCGGGTACGCACCCGGCGAGGATGTCGCGATCGCCATCGACTCGGCGGCATCGGAGATGTACGAGGACGGCGCGTACGTGATGGAGGGGAGCAAGGTGTCGTCGGTCGAGATGGTCGACTACCTGGAAGGTCTCGTCGACGAATTCCCCTTCGTGCTCATCGAAGACGGGCTTGCCGAGGACGACTGGGACGGGTGGAAGGTTCTCACCGAACGCCTGGGCGGGAAGGTCCAACTCGTTGGCGACGACATCTTCGTCACCAACGAGAAGCTGCTCCGCAAGGGTATCGAAACCGGTGTCGCCAACTCGGTTCTCATCAAGGTGAACCAGATCGGGACCCTGTCCGAGACACTGCACACGATGGAAACCGCGGAACGTGCAGGATATGGCCGCATGATCAGCCACCGGTCAGGCGAGACGGAAGACTCGTTCATCTCACACCTCGCTGTCGCGACCAACGCGCTGCAGATGAAGTCAGGTGCCCCGGCACGCGGTGAGCGCACCGCCAAGTACAACCAGCTGCTGCGAATCGAAGAGATGCTCGGCGACAGCGCCCGGTTTGCCGGGTGGACGTGGATGCGTCGATGAGATTCTGGTCGCGCGCTGCTCTCTTGGCCGTCATTGGCGTCATCGTGGTCGCAGCCGTTCTGTTGACGAACGTGCTGCCGATTCGCAGCCTCATGGCCGAACAGCGGCGTGTCGACCAGGCACACGAGCAACTTGCCACCATCCAGGAGGAGAACACCAAACTCCAGGCAGAAGCGGACTTCTTGTCGTCCGATGCAGGAGTAGAAATGGTGGCCCGTCGCGACTTCGGTCTCGTGAAACCGGGGGAAACCGCGTATGTGGTGGTCGATCCGAACGACGAGGGGTTCACTCCCGACGTGCCGACCACCACCACACCTCAGATCGAACAGCTGTCGAGGCCGTGGTGGCAGCATGCGTGGGATTTCCTTACCGGTCGCGACCTCTCACATGGATGATGCGGTCGTCTCGGCTCAGCTGGGACGACCGCTCCGCGCCTCAGCCGAGGTCGTAGCCCGCTGTCCGCTCGGCCTGCCGGTCGTGGTTTCGGTTCCCCCTCTGCTGGACGACGGTACGCCTTTCCCCACGCGCTACTGGCTGTCTTGCCCTGCGGCCAGGGCACGAATTGGCAGGCTAGAAGCGGCAGGCGGCGTCAAGGCCATGGAGAGGCGCGTTCGTGGTGACCCGTCCTTTGCAACGGCCGTGGCGGCCGCCAACGATCGGTACGCGGAGGAGAGAGATGCCCTTGTTCCACCCGGCATCGTTCACCGTCCCGTCGGGGGCGTGGGGGGCGGCGCCGGAGGCGTGAAGTGCTTGCATGCTCACTACGCCGATCATGCCGCCGGCAATGACAACCCGATCGGCGCCCTCGTGGCTCCGTGGGTGGAGCCGCTGGACTGCACGATCGGGTGCATCGAGGGCAATCCGCCAGTGATCAACCCCTCCTGGTCGGAGCCCCGGTGAGCAGCGCAGTGCGTCCCGGCTCGCCTTCACATAGAAGGCCGCTCCCTGTGCGTCGGTGATCCCGGCGAATCTTCCTGGATCCGGGTCTCCGTCGTGGGCGCCAGCACCTCTCTCCTGCTACACCGCTTGGCCGTCACATCGGCAGCATCTCGAAGGAGCCGTCCCGGTGTGGCGGGAAGGGCTCCCACTCACGAGCGGGCTCAACCGGACAGCGAATCGCGGATGCGCCGCCAGGTGACGTCGAGGTCCTCGGGGACGACGCGGGTACTGCCGATCGCCGTCATGAAATTGGCGTCTCCTGCCCATCGAGGAACGAGGTGGAGGTGGAAGTGGCCGGGCACGCCTGCTCCCGCGGTCCGGCCGATGTTGGCGCCCATGTTGTAGCCGTCCGGATGCATCGACTCGTCGATCGCCCACATGACCCGGTCCAGGAGGAGCCACATCTCTGCTTGCTCGTCGGCGGTGAGGTCGGTAGGGCGAGCTGCATGTCGATAGGGAGCGATCATGACATGCCCTGTCGTGTAGGGATAGCGGTTCAGTGCAGTGAACGACTTCGTTCCGCGTGCGACGATCAGCGTGTCGTGGTCGGGTCCGTCCGGCAGCCGACAGAACAGGCACCCTTCCGGATCGTCCGGTGCGGAAACATACTCGCTTCTCCACCCCGCCCACAGCGTGTCCCATGGCATGGCATGAGCGTACCCGGATGCAGGGCGAACCCGACACCCGTGCGGAGCTGACGGTCAACAGCGGACAACCGACAGCTTGCCGCGCTGCTGTGAGCTGTGAGCTGTTAGCTTCGAGCGAGCGCAGCGAGCCCGGGTGACGGAACCGGTAGACGTGGTGGACTTAAACTCCGCTGCCCTCTCGGGGGCGTGTGGGTTCGACTCCCACCCCGGGCACGTGATCGACAAGTATGAGCGCGCGGCGTTGCGGTACGACCGTTTCATCGGGCCGCTTGTCGTCGGCGCTCGCGAGACGGCACTTGAGATGTTCCCACCACGGGACGGCATGAGGGTGCTGGACGTGGGTTGCGGAACCGGTGCTCAGCTCGCCGCCTACGCGTCTGCCGGCTGCGAGGTGTCGTGTGTGGACCTCTCGCTGGGCATGCTCGAGGTCGCCCGGCGCAGGCTCGGACCGCGGGCAGACGTGCGAGAGGCAAATGGAACCGAGCTTCCGTTTCCCGACGACACCTTCGATCTCGTCACGATCTCATTCATGCTGCATGAGATCCCAGGAGAAGATCGACAGCTGGTTCTGAGGGAGATGAAGCGGGTGGTGCAACCAGGCGGAGCGATCCTCGTCATCGACTTCCTGGCAGGGCCCTACGGGTTGAGGGGGTTCTTCGCTCGGGCGCTGATCGTCGCCATCGAGATCGCTGCGGGTCGAGATCACTGGCGCAATCACAGGGACTTCCTCCGCCGGGGGGCCGTCCAGGCACTTGCGGGACGGTATGGCCTCTCGATCAAAGACGAGCGCCATGGAGGGGGAGGAACCCTCGGTGTGACCCTGCTGGGTAGGTGACCGCTACTCCCTCAGTCGAGGGTTCATCGTATAGGTGCAACTGACCTTCGCCGAGCTGAGCGTGTGCCCCTCTACGGCTCCCCGGACGTCGGCGCCGGTGAAGGCCCCGTCAACGTCCAAGCGTTCGATATCGAGGGCGTAGACGGTGAACGTGTACCAGTGGACGAGCGAGTCGTTCCACGGTGGGCAAGGCCCGTCATACCCGTAGTACTCGCCCGCCATGTCCGGGTCGCCCGCGAACCAGCTCGTGTAGTCGTTCAAACCGTGCCGTCCGAATGGTGCCTCCGCGCCCTTGCCTTTCGGGGTCACCCCGTCGCAGCAGGACCCTTCGTCGATCCCGCCCATCGAGGGGTCGACATCGACCAGCACCCAGTGGAAGAAGTCCGTTCGGGGGAGGTCGGGGGGAACTTCTCGGCCCTCTTGATTTGCGTCATCGCGCTTGGAAGGAGCGACCTGATCGTGACAGACGATCGCCAAGGATCGTGTTCCCTCCGGCAGGTCTGCCCATCGGAGCTCCGGATTGCGGTTCGGGGCAAACGTGGCATGGGTGTCGGGATCTGGAACACAGAAGGCGTAGGTCTCCGGGATCGGTGAATCTGGCTGGAAACTCGAGCTGCTCACGTGCATCGGTGCACCTCCTGCTCCGAGGTTAGTGGTGGACTTCGTCGATTGTCCCTCGATCAGACGCTGTGCAGTACCAGCTCGAGGGGACGGGGTACCGACGCGAGATCCATCGATTCCACGAGTGCCCGCCCATAGCGAGCTTTCCTTCCCGAACGGGTGCCCATGAAACGCCGGAGCTGTTGCTCGATCGATCGTGTGCGTTGCGCAGGCTGGGCCTGGAACCGACTGAACGATTCGGACTCGCCTTGCAGGTCGATGACCCTCCGTACGTATTCGGGACCAGTGGCTCGGATCAGCTCGTCTTCCAGGTCAACGATGCAGACGAAGAACCCCAGCGACTCCATACCTGCCCGCGTCAGTTCGGACCCCACGCGCACTCGCTCGAGTCCCCTCCGAAACGCTTCCTCCTCTCCCAGGTCGCAGAGACCAGCCATCGTCAGGTCGTGACTGTGCAACGATCTCAGAAAGTGCCCCGCGTTCGTCGCTCCACCCATGGCCATGATCGACACGCCCTCGGAACGAAGGTCGCGACCCTGGCGCAGAGCGAGCGTTCGAAGAGCGTTCTCGTCGCTCGCCCCTTCCACGAGGATGACTGCGCGGAATCCTCCTCGAACAACGGCATCGACCTTCTCTTCGACGTGGGGTCTGTAGCGGGATTGGTGGTTCATCGGCGACAGTCTCCCACTCGCGACTCGGGGGAACCAGGCGGATGCTGGGAACGTCAAAGAGGCGATCCAAGGAGGTGGATCGTGCTTCGCAAATACTGGATACTTCCGATCATCGCCGTCGGGGCCGTCGTTGCCCTGCTGATGGGGCTGAGAT
>CAYLHS010000007.1:21793-22972 GCA_964383535.1 uncultured Acidimicrobiia bacterium | reverse complement strand
CAACACGCCGGGGATCATCGCTCGCCATCGCCCCCGTCTGGCTCAGACTCCAGCCTGTTCCTGGACGAGCCGGTGGGAACTCCTGCGGCGATCCTGCCACAGCTTGACGCCCTCGACGACCACGAAGATCGGCAGGGCCACCGCGAGCATGAGAAGCCAGTCGGAGAGCCTGAGTGGAACGGTGTGGAGGACCTTCTGGAGGAACGGAACGTACACAGCGGCCACCTGGGCACCGATCGTCATCGTCCATGCAGCGAGTACCCACGGGTTGGTCCAGAAACCGATACGATTCAGCGGTCGTCGAAGCGACCGGAAGTTGAACACGTTCAGCTTTTCCAACAGGATGATGCCCGTGAAGGCCACCGTCTGAGCGGTCGCGATCGCCTCAACGCTCGTGCCGAGAACCGCGAGATAGTGGTGGAACAACCACAGGGTTCCGAGGCCGATATAGCCGCCAAGCCCGATGAGCAGCGCCGCGCCGTAGCGGTTGAGGATCGGTTCCCTGGCTCCTCTCGGCGGGCGCTCCATCAGGTCGTCCGAACCGGGTTCGAGACCGAGCGCTACCGCGGTCATTCCGTCGGTCACGAGGTTCATCCACAGGATCTGCACCGGGAGGAGGATGAGCGGGCCACCGAGGAGGATGTTGATGAACACGGCGACCACTTCGCCGGTGTTCGACGAGAGCAGGTATCGGACGAACTTCTGGATGTTGTCGTATTGCCTACGGCCCTCCTCGACGGCCCCGACGATCGACGCGAAGTTGTCATCGGTCAGGACCATGTCGGAGGCCGCCTTGGCCACATCGGTCCCGCGAAGACCCATTGCGACACCGATGTCGGCCTTCTTCAGCGCTGGGGCGTCATTCACTCCGTCGCCGGTCATCGCGACGATGTGTCCCTGGCTCTGGAGGTGGGTCACGATGCGGAGCTTGTGCTCCGGCGTCGTCCGAGCGAACAGGACGTCGTGAGTCAAGAGCTCGTCGAGCTCGGTGTCATCCATCGCTTCGAGCTCAATTCCGGTGACGGACCGCTCGACATGCATACCCACCTGCGAGCCGATGGCGTGTGCGGTCTCCGCCGCGTCGCCCGTGATCATGATGGGGCGTATGCCCGCGTGTCGGGCCAGGGTGATCGCTTGGGGCACTTCGGGGCGGGGCGGATCGACGATGCCGACACAGCC
>CAYLHS010000007.1:0-21693 GCA_964383535.1 uncultured Acidimicrobiia bacterium | reverse complement strand
TTGCGGGTGGAATTGAACGAGAACTCGGTGATCCCGTTCGTGTCGGCGTACATTCCCGCTTTCGAGGCTGCAACCACCAACGCCGCTTCGGTCGGTTCGCCGAGGGAACGCCATCCAAGCTCGGTTCGCGTGACGCTCGCGTGGTTGCACACGAGACCGGTCTCGAGCAACGAGCGCAGGTCGTGTCGCTGTTCCGGATCGATCGGTGTGCCGTCTTCGACGAATGTGCCCTTCGGTTCGTATCCGACGCCCGTGACCTGGATTGCGCCCGCGGGGAGCCAGATCCGGGTGACCGTCATCTCGTTTTGAGTCAAGGTGCCCGTCTTGTCGGTGCAAATGATCGTTGCCGAGCCGAGCGCCTCCGCGGCCTGGAGGCGGCGGAGCAGCGCGTGACGCCGAACCATTGCTCGGATGCCGAGTGCCAGAGTGATGGTGACGACGGCCGGGAGTCCTTCCGGAACCACGGCGACGGCGAGTGAGACGCCAGTGAGGAACATCTCGAGTGGGGGTTTGCCGAGAATGAGCCCGACGAGGGCTACCCCCGCCGAGATGACGATCGAGATCACGCCGAGCTGGCGACCGAGCACTGCGAGTTTGCGCTGGAGTGGTGTGGGCTCCTGCCCGAGGCTCTGGGTCAGCTCCGCGATCTTGCCGAACTCGGTGGACATCCCCGTCGCCACCACGACTCCGAGCGCCCGTCCGTTGGTGATGCTCGTGCCCATCCACGCCATCGATGACCGCTCAGCGAGATGAGTGCCTTGTTCTATCGGTTCCTCGCTCTTGGAGACGGAGGCAGACTCGCCGGTCAGCGCCGACTCGTCGACCTTGAGACCAACGCCCTCGACGACGCGAACGTCGGCGGGTACTTGATCTCCGATCTCGAGGACGACGACGTCGCCGGGTACGAGATCGATTCGCTCTATCTCCGACTGCTGTTCGTCGCGCACGACGGTGCAGGTCGGTGACAGCATGCTTCGGAGCGCTTCGAGGGCCTGTTCGGCCTTCCACTCCTGAACGAACCCCAGCGCCCCGTTGAGCACGACGATCACGAGAATCGTGATGGCGTCCGCGATCTCGCCGACAGCGAAGGAAACTGCGGCCGCGGCGAGAAGGATGAGGATCAGTACATCGGTGAACTGGCGCGCGAGCACCTCGTACCAGCGGGCGACGTGGACTTCCCGGATGCGGTTCGGACCGAAGCGTTCGAGTCGGGAGGCCGCCTCGTCACTCGTGAGGCCGGTCGTGGGCGACGTTTCGAGCCGGTCGATGACCTCGCGCGCATCGAGGGTGTGCCAGGCGGGTGTGTCGGAGTTCATCTGTGAGTGTGCAGCCTACAGGTCTCATGGGTCCGCCTATCATGAACGGCAGATGCCCGACCGTGAACAGGGAATCAAGAGGGACGTCGACGAAGTCAAGTTCCTCATCCACGACTTGAGGGTCGAGCGTTTCATCGATGAGGTCATCCACTTCCACGTCGCGCTCGACACCGACCTCGAACTCTATGCGATCACCGACCTGGATGTGCCCACAGGGGATGATCTGCGTGCGCTTCGGGCTCAGGCAGCCGAGCTTCGGGTGGTGTTCAACGAGTACGAGGAGTCGGTTCGTGGGTTCGCCGATCCGGAGCGGATCCTCGAACTGGGAAACCTGTACATCAAGTCCATCCACGATTTGTGCGAGCTGATCCTGCACCCCCTCTGGATCCACATCGAGGAGGCAATGGCACAACTCCCCGAACAGTCGAGGACCGTGCTGTCGAAGAACCACTATCGGAACACGATCCGCTGGCTGTGCGGTGTCTACTACCGGATCGAGCACTTCTGGGCGGAGCAGCGACACGAGGACGTGTCCGAGGTATTCGACGTCGCAGGCGACATCGAGGACTACGTCCGCAACGTCGTCTACGGATACGTGACCGAGAAGAGCTCGGGTCGGGTCGAGCTCGAGGTCGGACGGCTCGAACCGGCAGTGGTCGATGGCAACCGGTTCCGGTTCCGCCGCATGTACTTCAACCTCGTGATGAACTCCGTCGACGCGATGGGGGACAAGAACCTCGGGGTGATTCGGATCGAGGAGCTTGCAGACGGTAGCGAGGTCGTCTTGACGGTACGCGACGACGGGTCCGGGATGCCCTCGGAGAAGATGGCGCAGCTGCTGACCGACAGGGAGAACCTCGACGGCGAGCTGCATTCCCTCGGGTTCGTGTTCGTGCGCCAGACCGTGGTCGACTTCGGGGGGACACTCACGATCGACAGCGAGGTGGGAAAGGGGACCACGATCACCGTCCGCTTCCCGTACCTCGAAGGCACGGCGCCACCACCTCGGCGGGGTTCACTCTGCAAGGAGTACGACGTCGCTCCCGCCGGGAGGCGGCCCACTCTGAAGCCGCTCTCCTCACCGGATGCGGAAGGAACCTGTGGCTTCGATGTCTACAGCGACTACCGGAGGTCGACGTCCGACTACCCCGGATGCCTCTTCGCGATAGGGATCGCCGAGGATGGCCGTCTCGAGATGTTCTCCCACAAGCCGTACGAACGATTCTGGAGCATGGGCCACGAGGATCTCTCGCCGATGTTCTTTGCTGCGACGGTACGGGGACGGCTCGAGGAGAACGAGCGGCACGAGCCGGTGGTCATTCTCAAAGGTCCGCAGAGCATGTCGGAGTACTTCGACTTCAAGGAGACCCCGTCTGCGTTTCGAAGTGAGCAGCGATTCGTAGAGATGGTCCATGACGAGCTGATCCGAATCGCACGCAGGTTGATCGGGACAGGTCTTCCTGAGACGTTCGAGGTGCAGGTCGCGAGCCTCGAGCGGTTCGTGCCCGAGCTTGCGGGGTCCGAGCCATTCGCGCTCGACGTCCTCGCGGGAGTGGGACTCTCGACCGAGCCTGAACAGCCGACAGCTGACAGCTGACAGCTGACAGCATCACGACGCGTCCATCTCGAACGCGTTTCTTCACCTTGCTACACGACACGAAGTGCGAACCACGAAGTACGCCGAGCGGAGCGAGGCTCTACAGCAGATGTCGGTACTGCTCCAACGACTCCGGGTTGATCAGCGCGTCGGCATTGAGCACCGGCTTGCCCGCAAGTGACATCTGGACTGCTTTCTCCACCTTCTTGCCGCTCAACGTGTAGGGGATGGCATCGACCTGGTAGATGTGGCGAGGAACGTGGCGAGGGGACGTCTCGGATCGGATCCGGCGTGCGATGGCGTCCCTGAGGATATCGTCGAGTCGATGCCCTTCTGCGAGCTTCACGCAGAGAACGACCTCAACGTTGTCGGCGGTCTGGTGCCCAACCACGATCGAGTCGTCGATCTCCGGCATCGTCTCTATCGCGCGGTAGATCTCCGCTGTCCCAATCCGCACACCGGACGGGTTGAGGGTGGTGTCCGAACGCCCGTAGATGATGACACCGCCTTCGGGTCGGATCTCGATGAAGTCGCCGTGCGTCCATACGCCGGGGAACTGCTCGAAGTAGGCACTCCGGTACCGTTCGCCGGTCGGGTCGTTCCAGAACGACACCGGCATCGACGGGAACGGCATGGTGCAGACCAGCTCGCCCTTCTGGCCGACGTGCGCGACGCCATCATCATCCCACGACTCCACTGCCATGCCGAGCGCCCGGGCCTGAAGCTGTCCACGGCGAACCGGCAGGGTCGGGACCCCCAGCGCGAAACAGCCGATGATGTCGGTGCCGCCGGAGATCGACGCGAGCTGGATGTCCTCCTTGACGTTCTCGTACACCCAGTCGAACTGCTCCGGGTTGAGGGGCATGCCTGTCGAACCAATCCAGCGCATCGCCGACAACTCGGCACGTCGGGCGGGAATGAATCCGGCATTCGCATTCGCGGACAGGAACTTCGGGCTCGTTCCGAAGTGCGTGATGTCCGCCTCGTCGGCAAGACGCCAGAGCACACCGAGGTCCGGATGAGCTGGGCTTCCGTCGTAGACGACGATTGTCGCTCGAGACGCGAGCGCGCTGACGAGCCAGTTCCACATCATCCACCCACATGTACTGAACCAGAAGACGACGTCTCCCGGACGGACGTCAGAGTGGAGTTGGTGTTCGGAGAGGTGTTTCAGGAGTGTTCCACCGGAACCGTGCACGATGCTCTTCGGGGGCCCCGTGGTACCGGAGGAATACAGGATGAACAGAGGATGGTCGAAGGGGAGTTGCTCGAATCGGGGTTCTGTTGCCGAGCCGGCCTCGAGGTCGGCCCATGACGTCGTCGGAACACCATCGAGATTCCATGGGACGCCAACGAAGTCGACGAGGACGAGGCTCCGGAGGTCGGGGAGCTCACCGATCACCGCTCTGACCGTGTCCTCGAGGATGTGCGTTCGCCCATTGTAGCGGTACCCGTCAGCGGCGATCAGCACCTTCGGCTGGATCTGGCCAAACCGATCGATGACTCCGAGCGGACCGAAATCTGGAGAGCACGACGACCAGATCGCTCCGATGGCGGCTGTCGCGAGCATCCCGATGACAGCGAACGACGAATTCGGGATCAGTGCCGCGACTCTGTCTCCTGTCTCGACACCCAAGGCTTCGAGACCGGTCTGCACCCGGGCTACCCGTCGGGCGAGTTCGGCCCAGGTGATTCGCTCGAAGGGGCGTCCTTCACCTGCGGCGATGACGGCAACGCCGTCGTCGCGCCTCCGCAGGAGGTTCTCTGCGTAGTTGAGGCGCGCGCCGGGAAACCACTCGGTTCCGGGCATCGCCTCGACACCGATCGCGGTCGACGCCAACTGAGATGCGACTACGCCGGTGAACTGCCAGACGGATTGCCAGAACTCGGAGCGATGGTCGATCGACCAGTGCCAGAGTTCGTCGTACGAGGCCGGACGCGTCGCCAATTGTGACTTGAATTGGTACAGCAGGGTGGACTCGGGGTCGGATGGGGTCCACACGACGTCGTCCATGGTTGGCATGGTACCGGAGGGGCTCCCTCCGGGATTCCGTACCTCGTACCTCGTACCTCGTATCCCGGTGGGCAGTGGTCGGACGCCTTCAGTTCGGGTCGCAGTACGGCTCGTCCCGCTGGGCGGCTACACGAACCAGGCCGCGTACGAAATACCAGGTGCAGCGTGCCAGGAGAGCGTCTACGTTCTCCTGGCACGCTCGATCATCCCCTCGAGGTACGCGGTGGCCGCAGCGTGCCCTCGGAGAGCCTCAGTGAACGTGTAGTTGAGCACCCGAACGGTCCAGAGTCGGAACAGCAACTCATGCCAATCATGATCGTTGGCGTCGTAGTGGGTGAGGAGCCGGAGGTAGGTGTCGTACCACGCGTCCTCGTCCATGAAGCCGACCGACGGGTAGTCCCTGAGCATGCGCATTCCCGACCGGACCTCGGAAGGGAACGCCGCGAGGAGGTCCATCTGGCGATCGGTCCAGCCGAGCCGAAGGAGTCCGATCGTGTCGTTGACCGAGTACCCGACCGCCGTCGCCACCCCGCCGGCCGTCGAGGTCGGGGGAGTCGCCTTGTGAGGCGTTCCCGCAGGAACAGATTCCCCAGCGAGCGACTGGATTGACCCGAAGCACTCGTTGACCATCGTGGACAGTTCGCGAAGGCTCCCGTACAGCCGGTGTTGTTTGCCCTCGGCGATGAAGGTCTCGTGAAGACTCAGCCCGGCTTGGACGGTGGCGAACGTGTACAGCGTGTCGATTCCCCAATCGCTTCGGTCGATCACCCGATGGTCGGCCGCGAGTGTTCTGGCCGATGATCTCGTGAGCAGCAGTTCTCCTCCCAGTGGCTGTCCGATCTTGGGCAGTTCCGTGTCGGGCCACAACGCGGCGAACCCGAGGCGGGTGACCATCCAGGTGATCATGGCGTCGGTCGATGCCCTTGGGAACGAGTGCCGGACGACATCGACCCCCGTGTCCGCGGCCGCCTCGGCACGGTCGATCCAGGTGGAATCGAAGTTGGCGATGTCGGCGTCGTAGAAGTGGAGACGATCTGCGTCCGTGTGCTCCAGGAAGTGGGCAAGCGCCGTGTTCATGGCATCACCCTTGCCGGAACGCTTGGATCCGAGCCTCTGCTGCACCACGACCTCAACGCCGGGGACTGCAGCCTCTTCCACCGCGGCGAAGGTCGCGTTCTGAGCCTTCCCGACGCACAGAACCTGATCGACCCTCGGATGGGTTGCCGCCGAGACGACATTGCCCACGATCACTGGCGGCGGCTCGTCGGTAAAGGGGAATGCGACAACGCTCACGCCGGCACGATACCGTCGATGGATTCGGGGGACTCGAGATCGTGGCAGAATCGGGGGTGCAAGGAGGGTACATGTCCGAATATCCCGCCGAATTTGCTGTCGACGCCGTCCTGAGAGACGGCGGTGTGGTTCGCATCAGACCGATCGTTCCGGACGATCGGGAACGCCTCTACGAGTTGTTTCAGGGTATGGGGCAGCGGTCCCGATACTTCCGCTTCTTTCAGGAGAAGGACGACCTTTCTCCCACAGAACTGGACTACTTCACGAACGTCGACTACGAGAGCCGGATGGCGTTCGCCGTTCTTCTCGAGGGCAAGATGGTCGGCGTCGGCCGTTACGATCGGGACCAAAGCGAGCCGGACCAGGCCGAGGTCGCGTTCGCCGTGGTGGACGCGCACCAGAACCGGGGGATCGGGACGCAGCTATTGCAGCTCATGACAGCGTACGCTCGCACCCACGGCATCCAGGGGTTCAAGGCACTCGTGCTGCCCGACAACGTGCAGATGATCCGTATGTTCCGGCACTCCGGCTACAAGATCGACCGGACCATGGAAGAGGGCGTGTACAGCGTCGCGTTTCCCGTCGCGCAGTCGGAGGGGACCCGAGCAGCGGAGCAAGAACGCGAACGTCGAGCTATCGCCGCATCCATGAGTCCGATCTTCTACCCCCGGTCGATCGCAGTTGTCGGTGCGAGCCGCAATGCCGAGTCGATCGGTGGCCGCCTGTTCCACAACCTCATTCACGGCCGTTTCTCCGGCCCCATCTACCCGGTCAACCCAGCAGCGACCTATGTGCATTCGGTCCGAGCCTACAAGACGGTCTCCGAGATCCCCGACCCGGTGGATCTGGCCTTCATCGTGGTGCCGGCTCCGCTGGTCATTCCAGCGGTGAAGGACTGCGCCGCGAAGGGCGTGAAGGGCGTTGTCGTGATCTCCGCCGGTTTCTCGGAGGTGGGCAAGGACGGCGTCGCCCTCGAACGGGAACTCGTCGAGACGGTCAGGGCCGCAGGAATGCGAATGGTCGGGCCGAACTGCATGGGCGTACTCAACACCGACCCGAGAGTCGTCGTGGATGGACAGTTCTCCCCGTTCTTCCCACCGCCGGGCAACGTCGCGATGTCGAGCCAGTCCGGTGCTCTGGGCATTGCGATCCTCGACTACGCCAATCGAAACGCGATCGGCATCTCGTCGTTCGTGTCGGTCGGCAACAAGGCGGACATCAGCGGAAACGACCTGCTTCTGTACTGGGAGGGGGATCCCAACACAGACGTCATCGTCCTGTATCTCGAATCGTTTGGCAACCCTCGTCGATTTGGGCGGCTCGCCAGGCGTATCGCTCGCAAGAAGCCGATCGTCGCGGTGAAGTCGGGGCGGACGAAGGCCGGTACCAGGGCTGCGAGCAGCCACACCGGCGCGCTCGCGTCGGTCGATGTCGCTGTCGACGCGCTGTTCCATCAGGCAGGCGTCATCCGGACTGCGACCCTGGAAGAGCTGTTCGATGTCGCCGTGCTCCTCGCGAGCCAGCCGATCCCGAAGGGCACCCGAGTCGGAGTGCTGACCAACGCCGGGGGACCCGGTATTCTCGCCGCCGACGCCCTCGAATCGCACGGCCTGGAAGTGCCGGAGTTCTCGGCAGCTCTCAGGGCGAAACTCGGAGAAGGACTCTCGGCCGAGGCATCGACGCGGAACCCCGTGGACATGATCGCGTCCGCGGGTCCCGGCGAGTACCGGCATGAGATCGAGACCATGCTCGCCTCCGATGAGATCGACGCGCTCATCGTGAGCTACATCCCAACGACACCCGGCGCCGAGCGGGTCATCGCCGAAGTCATCAGAGACACGGCGGCAGAGTACGAGGGCGACAAGACGCTCCTCTCGGTGTTCATGTCCGCGGGAAACGCGGCCGAGCTGCTTTCGGACGACCGGGTCAAGATACCGAGCTACCGCTTTCCCGAAGCGGCCGCCGTCGCTCTCTCCAGGGTGGTCCGGCACGGCGAGTGGCTCGCCAAACCGGAAGGGACCGTGCCGGTCTTCGAAGATGTCGAACCCGAGGTCGCGAGAGAGGTTGCCCAGAAGGCCCTCGAACGCCTCGGCGACACTGGTGGCTGGCTGAACCCCGATGAGGTAGGGGAGGTTCTCTGTGCGTTTGGTTTGTGTCTCCCCGCGTCGGCGACGGTGTCCGACGCGTCGGCAGCCGTCGAGTTCGCCAAAGGGCTGAACGGCCCGGTTGCCATGAAGCTGATCTCGCCGTCCACCGTCCACAAGTCCGACATCGGGGGTGTGACGCTTGGAGTGGAGGGCGACAAGGCGGTTCGCGACACCTACAAGCACCTCATGAGTCTCTCTGACGACGCGACCGGCGTCATGGTGCAAGAGATGATCGAAGGTGGTCTCGAGGTACTGGTCGGCATGACTGAAGATCCGGCGTTTGGTCCACTCATCGTGTTCGGCATGGGCGGCGTTCTGGTGGAGCTCGTCGGTGACGTCGCGTTTCGCCTCAACCCCGTCACCGATCTCGAAGCCACGGAGATGGTCCGATCGATCAAATCGGCGAAGCTGCTCGACGGGTATCGGTCGACGCCTCCGGTGGACGTTCCAGCCCTCGAGCAGGTGATCCTCAGGGTCTCAGCCCTCGCCGAGGCGGTTCCGGAGATCTCAGAGATGGATCTGAACCCGGTCAAAGTGCTCGCACCCGGTGACGGGGTCGCGCTGGTCGACGCGAGGATCCGCGTGAGACCGGTCGAGTCCGGGTGGACACCGGAGCTGATCGACCTACCCGGCCTGACGAACCCGGTCAAGTGAACCGGCCGGAAGGGCCGAGCGGGGCCCAAGATGAGTACTCGTACGTCGTGTAGCGATCGGAGCTGCGCCGCTAGTGCTCGGACCACCAACGTTCGCCGCGTTCAGGCCGGCCAGATGACACCGCTTGCTGCATCCTCGTCCTCGAAGCACCTACGGGTTGCTGGACAGAGCACTAGATAGGAGTTCCGGTGTAGGAAACCAGCGCCTTCATGTAGTTGGCTCTGGAGAATGCCTCCGGGTTCGGTGCAGCCTCCTCACTGAGTGAGCCTTTCGCCTGCTCAACCGACGTGTACTCGTTCTCCTCGAGCCAGGCGCGGAACCCTTCGATGATCGTCGTCAGGTACTCCGGTCCGTGCCTGAGCAGCGCCGATGTGGTCATGGCCGCATCCGCACCGGCGAGCACGGCCTTGATCGCGTCCGTTGCAGCGTGGACACCGCTCGTCAGGGCGATGGACGTCGGCACCTTCCCGCGAATGAGCGCGATCCACCGCAGCGGAAGGCGAAGCTCGGACGGGTCGGACAGTTTCAGCGCCGGGGTGATCTCGAGAGTGTCGAGGTCGATGTCGGGCATCAAATAGCGATTGAAGAGCACCACACCGTTTGCGCCGGCGGCGACGATCCTGTTCACCATGTTGATCACCGAGCTGAAGTACGGTCCGATCTTGACCGCCATGGGAATGGTGATCGACTCTCTGCATGCACTCACGAGATCCAGATAGCGTTCCTCGACTTCGGCTCCCGACTCCTGTGGATTCGCGGGCACGTAGTACACGTTCAGCTCAAGCGCGTCGGCACCAGCGTTCTGGATGCGCTTGGCGTAGTCGATCCAGCCTGCCACAGACGAGCCGTTGAGGCTCGCGATGACGGGGATATCGAGTGTTGTCTTGGCACCTTCAACCAGCTTCAGGTAGCTGCTGGGACCGGTGTTGTAGTCCTGCATCTCGGGGAAGTAGCCGAACGTTGCTTCGGCGAAGCTGTCGGCCGCGAACTCGGCGAGGCGCTGCATCTCTTCTTCGTCGTGCGTGATCTGCTCCTCGAACAGCGAAGGGAGTACGACGGCCGGCGCACCGGCATCCTGAAGGCGCTCCAGGACGTCGAGCTTCCCCGTAATAGGAGATGCAGACGGAACGATTGGATGTGCGAGCTTCAGACCGAGATAGGTAGTGGTCAGATCGACGCTCATATGCCTGCCTCCTCTTCTTCGAGGAAGTCTCTCTCGATGTCGGATGTCTGCTCGTAGTAGGACCAGCGGGCATCGATCATGGCCTGAGCTTGCTCGAGGAGCTTCTTCGACCGTTCGGGGTCGGTGCGCTTCAGCATCGCGAATCGGGCCTCCTTGTCGGCGAACTCCTCGAACGCGATGGAGGGTTTGCGGCTGTCGAGTCTGAACGGGTGACGATCCTCCTTTCGGGGATCGAACCTGAACAGCGGCCAGAACCCGCTGTTCACCGCCTCTGACTGGTGCGACATGCCGGTTTCCATGTCGATGCCGTGCGCGATGCACTGGCTGTAGGCGATGATCAGCGAGGGTCCGTGGAATGACTCTGCCTCCTGGAACGCCTTGACCGCCTGTACGTTGTTTGCTGCAACGGCGATCTGAGCGACGTAGATGTTCCCGTACTGCATGGCAATCATGCCGAGGTCCTTCTTGGCGACTCCCTTGCCCGATGCGGCGAACTTGGCCACTGCGCCGAGGGGGGTCGCCTTCGACGCCTGGCCGCCGGTGTTCGAGTACACCTCGGTGTCGAGGACGAGCACGTTGACATTCCGACCGGATGCAAGGACGTGATCCAAACCACCGAACCCGATGTCGTAGGCCCAGCCGTCGCCACCGATGATCCAAACGCTCTGGGTAACGAGCGAGTCGGATATGGAGAGCAGAGTCCTAGCGTCCTCCGAGTCCATCGTTGCCAGCTTCTCCTTCAGCTGGGCGACTCGCGCACGTTGCGCGGCGAGGCCCGCCTCGTCCGATTGATCCGCGTCGAGCAGCCCGTGGGCGAGTTCCAGCCCGATCTCCTTCGTGAGGGACTTCACCAGCGACGTGGCTTTCGAGGTCTCGGCATCGAATGCGAGGCGCATTCCCATGCCGTACTCTGCGTTGTCCTCGAAGAGGGAGTTCGCCCACGCCGGACCTCGGCCGTCTCGATTCTGCGTATACGGAGTAGTTGGCAGGTTGCCGCCGTAGATCGACGAGCAGCCGGTTGCGTTGGCGATCACCGTACGGTCCCCGAACAACTGGGTCAGGAGCTTGATGTAGGGGGTCTCTCCGCAGCCGGCGCATGCCCCGGAGAACTCGAACAGCGGCTGGAGCATCTGTGAGCCCTTGACGGTGTCCGTCTTCACCTTCGTTCTGTCCATCTCCGGGATCGAGAGGAAGAAGTCGAAGTTGACCTTCTCCTCGTCCACATGGTCGAGATGCGGTCTCATGTTGATCGACTTGTGCCGGACGATCTCCTTGGACTTGGCGGGGCAGATGTCGACACACACACCGCAGCCGGTGCAGTCCTCGGGAGCGACCTGGATCGTCATGTTCATGCCGGGAAGGTCTCGGCTCCTCCACTCCTTCGCCTTGAACGTCTCAGGGGCATCCTCGAGGAACGCGGGGTCGTACACCTTCATCCTGATCGCGGCGTGTGGACACACCAGCGCACACTTGGCGCAGTCGATGCAGATGTCGGGATCCCAGATCGGGATCTCTTCGGCGATGTTGCGCTTCTCCCACTTGGTCGTCGCCGTCGGGAACGTGCCATCCACCGGCATGGCGCTCACGGGCAACAGGTCTCCCTTGCCTTCGAGCATGAGCGATGTGACTCTCTGGACGAAGTCCGGTGCCTGTTCTGGAACGGGACGGCGCATGTGGATCGTCGAGGCCGACTCCGAGGGCACGTCCACCTGGTGCAGGGCGGCCAGCGCGCCGTCGACCGCCGCGTAGTTCTTCTTCAGGACCGACTCCCCGAACTTGCCATACGTCTTGTCGATGGCGTTCTTGATCTCGGTGATCGCCTCGTCTCTGGGGAGGATCCCGCTCAGTGCGAAGAAGCAGGTTTGCAGCACCGTGTTGATCCGTCCGGGCATTCCGGCGTCACGAGCGACCGAGTAGCCGTCGACGACATAGAACTCGAGGCGCTTGTCGATGATCTGGCGCTGCACCTCCGCCGGGATGTTGTCCCACACGTCGTCGGGACCATATGGGCTGTTCAGCAGGAACGTTGCCCCGTCGGCCGCGTGATCCAACACGCCCATCTTCTCGAGGAAGACGAACTGGTGACAGCCGACGAAGTTCGCCTTGTCGATCAGATAGGTTGATTGAATCGGGTCCTCACCGAAACGGAGGTGCGAGACCGTGACCGATCCGGCCTTCCGGGAGTCGTACACGAAGTAGCCCTGTGCGTTCAGAGGCGTGCTGGTGCCGATGATCTTCACCGAGTTCTTCGATGCACCCACCGTGCCGTCACTCCCGAGTCCATAGAACAGCGCCTTGATCCTGCCTTCGGGTTCTGTGTCGAAGCCCTCGACCGGCGCAAGGCTCGTGCCGGTCACGTCGTCGACGATGCCAACCGTGAAGTGGTTTTTCGGTGTGTCGGACTGCATCTCCTCGAAGATGCCTGCGACCATCGCAGGGGTGAATTCCTTCGACGACAGCCCGTACCGGCCACCGATGATCTTCGGTGACTGGGTCCACGCGACACGTCCGGCCGCCTGGGCCTCCGCCAGCCCTGCCAAGACATCGACGTACAGCGGCTCTCCAAGTGCCCCCGGTTCTTTCGTCCGGTCGAGAACGGCGATCGTCTTCGTCGTGCCTGGGAGCGACGCTACGAATGCTTCGGTGGCAAACGGGCGGTAGACGCGCACTGCAACCACGCCCACCTTCTCACCGCTGGATGTGAGCGTGTCGACCGCCTCGCGGACGGCTCCGACGCCGGAGCCCATCAGGACGATCACCCGTTCTGCGTCGGGTGCTCCGAAGTAGTCAAAGAGGTGATAGGAGCGTCCTGTGAGGTCCGCGAACTTGTCCATCGCGTCCTGAAGGTGATCAGGCGCTGCAATGTAGTAGGGGTTCGCAGCCTCTCGTGCCTGGAAGAACACGTCCGGATTCTGTGCAGAACCGCGTAGGACCGGGTGTTCTGCGCTGAGACGGCGCTCGTGGTGAGCTCTGATGGCGTCACCGTCCATCATCGCCGAGATGATCTCATTGGGTATCAGCTCGATCTTGTTGACTTCGTGGGAGGTCCTGAATCCATCGAAGAAGTGGACAAGCGGGACCCTCGATGCAAGCGTGGCCGCCTGCGCGATGAGCGCGAAGTCGTGTACCTCCTGGATCGACGTGGACGCGAGCAGACCGAACCCTGTGCTGCGGGTCGCCATGACGTCACTGTGGTCCCCGAAGATCGACAAGGCATGTGTTGCAACGGACCGAGCAGCAACGTGAAACACCGTTGGCAGGAGTTCACCGGCGATCTTGAACATGTTCGGGATCATGAGAAGCAGGCCCTGCGATGCTGTGAAGGTCGTGGTCAGCGCCCCACCTTGGAGCGCGCCGTGAACCGCACCGGAGGCACCCCCTTCGCTCTGCATCTCGACAACTTCCGGAATCTCGCCCCAGATGTTCGTCTTGCCCTGTGCCGACCATGCGTCGGCATGTTCGCCCATCGGCGAGGACGGGGTGATCGGATAGATGGCGATGACTTCGTTTGTCCTGTGGGCTATGTAGGCGGCTGCCTCATTGCCATCGAGTGTCGCAACTTCGTGCTCCACTTCTCGGCCTCCTCATTGGTGCAGTTCTCTCGACCCCATACCGGTCCGGTCGAGTCGAGGCAAGGATAGCGGTCGGGTCGAATCGTTCGATATGCCCTCGCTCCGCTGCGTCTTCACCGCTAGGCAAGGGTCATGAAGAGCTTCTCGAGCGCTGCCGTATCCTCGAAGTGCTGGTCGTCGACGATGCACCGCGTCAAGTTGGCTGCGAGCAGTTTGAAGCCGACCTTGTCGAGCGCCTTCGAAGCTGCTGCCACCTGCGTGACGATGTCCGTGCACTCGCGCCCATCTTCGATCATGCGAATGATGCCTGAGACCTGACCTTCGATGCGGCGTAGTCGTGGGAGCACCGCATTCCGTGATTGCTCATCGAGCTGCATGTGTGTCCTTAATCGAGGTTCCCCAATGGTACTCCGTGGGGGTACCGGCGGGACACGCTTCGCTTGTCGTATTTCATACCTTGTGCCCCGTGTCGCCCGAGCGGTGGAGCAACAAGCCCCGGGCGGTCGCGGGAACGGCCCGCCCTTCGGTGTGCGGACGATCTCGGCCGCGTACGAGATACGAGATACGGGGCGTTGAGCCTCCCTTTGGTGGCCTCGCGCCTAGAGAGGAAGCACGACCCGAACGGTGGTTCCCTCACCTACTCTGCTCTGCACCTCGGCCTCCCCACCGGCCGTCTCGGCCCGGCTCCGGATGTTGTCGAGACCCATGCCGCGGGTGATGGAATCGATGTCGAATCCCTTCCCTTTGTCGACGACCATCACCACGAGCCGGTCGATGCCTCGACTGACGGAGATGCTCACCACGTCGGCTCCTGAGTGGCGCAGCGCGTTGCTCACCGCTTCCCTCGTGATCTGGAGAACATCGTCCACCAACTCGGGGGGGAGGTCGTCGACTGGACCGGTGACGCCGATGCCGATGCTCGCCTCGTGGGGGACGGCAAGGCGTCCGAGCAGTTCCGACAGCTCGTCCTTGAGGTTGCGAGTGCCCGGAGTCGCGGGGCGGAGATCGAAGATGAACCGTCTCAGGGCGGTGATCGAGTCGTCGAGATGCAGGGCGGCCTCCTCCAGGCCCGTGCGCATCTCGGGGTCGGGAAGACGCGTCGTGAGAGCCTGGAGGGAGAGGCCCACGGCGAAAAGGTCCTGGATGATCGAGTCGTGGAGGTCGCGCGCGATGCGCTGGCGGTCCTCCAGGACGGCGGCTCTGCGGAGCCGCGTCTGCAGCCGGATGGTCGAGATCGCCGATCCTGCGATGAGCGCGAGCGCTCGTATCAGCGTCTCGTCCTGTTCCGTGAACCCACCTTCCGACGCGCCGAGATACAGGTTGCCGAATACGTCACCGCCGATGCGGATCGAGACACCGAGGAAACCGTCGAACTGGGGGTGATGCTTGGGGAACCCGCTGGCCCGGGGGTGTGCCTGAGCGTTCTCGAGCCGGATCGGGCTCGGCTGCCACGTGACTGCACCGAGCAGACCCCGACCCTCTGGAGGTCCACCGATCTGCTCGGCGACCTCCTCGGGCATGCCCTGGTGGACGAATTGGATGAGCTGGCCGTTCTCGCTGACGACACCGAGGGCGCCGTACGGCGCACCCGTGAGGTCCATTGCCGTGGCCACCACCGTCTCCAACACCGCGGTGAGTTCGGTCTGGCCGGTGACGCGTGCAGCCGCACCGATCAGGTCCGAGAGTCGTGAGGCGGGGATCATGGGACGCGTCATTGTCGGCCAGGCTACTCCGAGGTGGGTGGAGTCCGAAGGCGGACTCCACCCACCTGGTTGTCGGTCGTCAGTTCTCGGTGAGAGCGCGACCTCGCACGTCGCAGGACCCCAGGGTGGCGAGCTTCCCATCGACAACCGAGAACCGAAGACCGCTCGCGACCAGTTAGCCTGAAGGTCATGGAGGAATCGTGCGGATCTTGATCGTCGATGACCACGAGATCGTCAGAAAAGGTCTTGTGACGTTGCTCGGCGGGGAGGACGGCCTCGAGGTCGTCGGCGAGGCCGGCACCGTCGAGTCGGCCATTCGACGTGTGGGGTACGACCGGCCGGAAGTGGTCGTGATGGACGTGCGCCTTCCGGACGGGACCGGCATCGAGGCGTGCCGAGAAATCCGTGCTCGCTGGCCAGACGTTCGCGTTCTGATGCTGACTTCGTTCGCCGACGAAGAGGCGCTGTTCGCGTCGATCATGGCCGGCGCGTCCGGCTACGTGCTCAAGCGCGTCGACGCTCCACAGCTGATCGACAGCATCCGCCGAGTTGGCGCCGGCGAGTCGCTGCTCGACCCGACGATGACCGAGCATGTGTTCCGTC
Organism: uncultured Acidimicrobiia bacterium; assembly: GCA_964383535.1. Classification (GTDB taxonomy): domain Bacteria; phylum Actinomycetota; class Acidimicrobiia; order Spongiisociales; family UBA4744; genus CAYLHS01. Next base: position 5,611 of record CAYLHS010000007.1, on the reverse strand, counting down.
GGATCCGCGGCGACGAGCCGACCGATCCTCTCGTGGCGAGGCTGTCACCCCAGGAGCGGAAGATCCTCGACCTGATTTCGGAGGGTCTGACGAACAAGGAGATCGCCGAAGAGCTGTTCCTCGCCGAGAAGACGGTCAAGAACTACGTTTCGAATCTTCTGAACAAGCTCGGAATGACACGCAGAACCGAAGCGGCGGCCTACTCGGCACGACTCGCAGCGAAGCGCGAGCGGGAGTATCCGCCGGAGCAGTGGGAGGAGTCATGAGCATTGTCGTAGGGACGGACGGATCGGAGCACTCACTCCTGGCGGTTCGGCGAGCGGTGGAACTCGCCGAGTCCCGAGGGTCGGATCTGCATATCGTGTACGTATCGCACGTGCCGAGCAGTCTGCTCGGCGCGCTGAGCCAGGTGCCGGCCGATCTCTCGACGCTGGTGAAGTCGCAGCGAGAACTCGTATGGGGCGTCGTCGAGCCGCTGGTCGCCGACACCTCGGTCAAGGTCAACAAGGTCGACCTGGACGGCTACCCGGCGGATGCATTGGTCGAGTACGCGGAGGGCGTCGGGACGGATGTCATCGTCGTCGGATCGAGAGGACGCGGTGAGCTTGCCGCGCTCGTGTTGGGCAGCACGAGCCACAGGGTCGTACATCTCTCCTCGTGCGATGTGCTCGTGGTGAAGGGGTCCTGCGAATGAGGGTTCTCGACATCATGACCATCGATGTGATCACGACCACTCCGTCGACGTACCTCAAAGAGGCTGCCCGTACGATGGTCGGGTCCGGTGTCAGCGGACTTCCCGTCATCGATGAGTCGGGCGCGTTGGTCGGGATCATCACCGAGGCGGACTTTCTCGAGAGGGAGGCGGATCGCTCTCAGCGGCGGCTTCTCAGCGCAATGATCGAAGAGGGCGGTCCGATCGTCGACGCCGAGACGGTGGGAGAGGTGATGACGCGCGATCCGGTCATCATCTTCCCCGAGGCGAGCGTCACCGAAGCTGCCCGAGTGATGGCACATCACCACGTGAAGCGGCTGCCTGTCGTCGACTCGAGTGGAGCACTCGTCGGGATCATCAGCAGGGCCGACGTGGTTGCCGTGTTCACTCGTCCGGACGACGTGATCGAAGATGAGATCCGAGAGGACATCATCAACCGAGTACTCCTCCTCGAGGCGGACTCACTCGATGTAGAGGTGGCCAACGGGGTGGTGACGATCTCAGGTACGGCGCCCACCGCGACCGACGCGCGGCTGTTGGAGGCGCTGATTCGCCGCATCGACGGGGTGGTCAGGCTGGAATCTCGGGTCGCCTATGACGTGAATGACGGTTGAAACGCGACTGAACTCCGAATTCGTCGCGTTCGCCCACGCGACCGGATTCTGCAAGGAGGTGTGGTGGCCGGTCGGAGAGCGGCTCGCCGGGCGACCGTTCACCGCCTGGGACGCTCCCGGCCACGGCGATGCCGGCGCGTTCCACCCACCGGCGGACTGGTGGTCGTTTGCTCGCCACGCGCTGGACGTGCTCGAACCGTTCGACGGACGCCCGATCGGTGTGGGGCACTCGATGGGAGGAGCAACGTTGCTCATGGCCGAAGTGCTGCAACCCGGCCGATTCAAAGCGCTCGTCGTCGTCGAGCCGATCATCTTTCCCCCGCCGTACAGGAGAATGGAGCACATACCGCTTGCCGACGGTGCGCTGCGGCGACGGGACGGGTTCCCCAGCCGGGAGGCCATCGTGGAGAACTACGGAGGCAAAGCCCCATTTGCGTCCTGGGATCCCGATGTCCTCGCTGCCTATGTCGACGGAGGGTTCGTCGAGCGAGGCGGCCGCTGGTGGCTCAGATGCAGACCGGAGGTCGAGGCAGAGGTGTACCGGGCCGCGACGGCGCACGGTCTCTACGACCGACTCGACGAAGTCCGATGCCCCGTACTCGTTCTCGGAGGAGAGAACTCGACGACGTTCACAGAGGGCTCGATCGCCGACCTGTCTGGTCGGATGCCTGAGGCCCGGTACCAGATCGTGGCCGGCGCGTCGCATTTCCTTCCGATGGAACGGCCGGGATTGGTGGCTGATGAGATCATCGGGTATCTCGACTCGTAGACTGCCCGCCGTGGAACCGGAACCCTTCGACGTAGCCAGGGCCGGGGCCGCAGCCGGGCATCCGGTCGTCTACTTCCGGGGCAGAGAGGAGCTGGCCGGGATCGGGATCGCGTGGCGTTCTGCCGATCTTGGGGCGCCACGTCCGGAGTGTGCACGGTGCATGTTCGTTCTGCCGTTCGAGCCGAACTCTGCGGGCAGCGTCGTGATTCCGGCGGTCACCGTCGTCAAGAACGATGAAGGAGTCGGTGTTCACGCTGTACCCGGCGCAGAGGGTCTGCTCGAGTCGCTTCGGGACCCGGCACCGCTCGATGTTCCCAGGGGTCGAGTGGTTGCAGAAGTGCCCACGGCGGACGAGTGGGCCGGGCTCGTCAGACGGGCTGTGGAGGAGATCGACGTCGGAACGCTATCGAAGGTCGTACTCGCTCGGCGCGTCGACGTCGCGGTGACTCGCGGACGTCCGTTCGATCTCCTCGCTGCGATGGGCGAACGTTTTCCGAACACGTTCCTCTACGGTTGGGCAGAGGAGAGGACCGTGTTTCTCGGGGCCAGCCCCGAGCTCCTCGTGGAGAAGCGTGGCACGTCCGTTCGGTCGTTCCCTCTCGCAGGAAGTGCCCCTCGTGGAATGGGGCATGATGACGACGACCGGATCGCGATGGCGTTGCTCACCGCCTCGAAGGAAGGTGAGGAGCATCGGATTGTCGTTGACGAGGTCGCGCGCTTCCTTGGCACCGTCACAACCGGTATGGTCGTCTCCGACACACCGTCGGTGGTCCGCTTGAGCAACATCCAACACCTCGGGACGGAGATCGTCGCAACGGCTCGGCCGGGGGTGAGCCTGATCGACCTCGCGCTCGGGTTGCACCCGACACCGGCAGTTGCCGGCACACCGACCGACGCGGCGCTCCACTTCATCAAGGAGAACGAGCCATTCGACCGAGGGTGGTACGCGGGGGCGTTGGGTTGGATGGATCAGGGCGGCGACGGAGAGGCCATCGTCGCCCTTCGAGGGACGTTGTTCCGTGACTCGATAGCGCAGGTCTATGCGGGGGCGGGGATCGTTCGGGATTCCATCCCCGCCGCAGAGGTGGCCGAGACCGAGGCGAAGCTCGCTGCGATCCTCGATGTCCTGACCGGCTGACGCTACGACGACGCGACTCTCTGGAGGGCTGCCGCCTGCACCTCGACTTCACGCGCCTTGTCGGTCGTCACCTCGACGAGCCCGGAAGTTGACAGGCCGGACGCCAGCCGTTCGGCGGTGTCGGCCTGCACGGCCCGAAGGCCGAATGCGTCGGCGATGGCTGCGAAGGAGAGACCGTGTGGGGTGCCGAAGACGCGCTCGAAGTGCCGGGGGAGCGCCGCCTGGGGAAGGAACGAGAAGATGCCGCCACCGTCGTTGTTCATGACGACGATCGTGATCGGGAGGTCGAGTCGAGCGGCTGTAGCCAACGACCCGATGTCGTGCAGCATCGAGAGGTCTCCGGCCAATACGAACGTGCGCCGTCCTGTCGCCGCGACGCCCAGCGCGGACGAGATCAGACCGTCGATTCCGTTTGCGCCCCTGTTGGACAGGATGCGGGCATCGATCCGCGGCAGATACCGGTCCACGTTGCGGATCGGCATCGACGACGCGACGTAGAGCACCGACTCGGCGGGCATGCGTTCGGCGAGAATGTCGACCACCGCGGGTTCGGAAGGAAACGGTGTGCCCCGAAGCGCGGCCCGAGCGCGCTTGTCGGCGCGTATCCACGGGCCGATCCACTCAGCGGGTGCCGGCTCGACCCGCAGTGACCGTACGAACGCGATCGGATCGACCGAGAGGATCCTGGCTGCGCTGCGCGACGCGTCACGGCCTTCTTCGTCAACGACGATCTGCGGGATCTGACGATGGTCGGTCAACCAGGTGGCGATCGCCTTCGACGTGACCGTTCCCCCGAGCCGGACGATCGCCTCGGGCATTCCGGGCAGGTGATCGGTGACAAATAGCGCGTCACCCGAGCAAAGGACGAGATCGGAATCTCTGCTTCGGAGTTGGCTCAAGGGGTCCGCGACAATCGGCCACCCGGCTTCCGTTGCCAGCTCGAGGACGTGGCCGGGGAGCCCCGGCTCGTCGAATGGGCCGGTGATCATCAGGACGCGTTTCCCGAAGAGCAGGGACGCCGCTTCACGGAGCTCGTCCACGTCGATAACGGGATCGGCTTCACGCGCCGGCGTCACCGATGCACTGGGTCTGTCGAGCGTCGTCGGTACGAACGGTTCCCGGAAGCCCATGTTGATGTGGATGGGGCGGCGCGGTCTTCGCGTCGCCTCACTCCACGCTGTCACGGCGAGCGCCTCCAGCTCTCCCCAGGGCATCTCTGCCGGGAGGACGTCGACCGACAGCCGGGCCGCGTTCGCGAACAGGTTCACCTGGTCGATCGTCTGCGGAGTGCCGATTCCTCTGAGTTCCGGGGGTCGGTCGGCGGTGAGCAGGAGCAGCGGAACACCCGCGTAGCGTGCTTCGACGGCAGCAGGGAGAAGCTCGGCCGCGGCGGTGCCGGACGTTGTGACGATCGCGGCGGGAGTCCGGGTCAGCTTGGCAATCCCGACGGCGAAGAACGCCGATGAGCGTTCGTCGTGGTGGATCCAGTCGGTGATGTCAGGATGCTCGGCGAACGCCAGGGCGAGTGGCGTGCTTCGAGATCCGGGCGTGATACACGCGTGGCGGAGCCCGAGTCGTGCGAGCGCATCGACGAACAAGGCGGTCGCCTGATAGGCGCTGTCGTTCACGGGGAGCAACAATACAGGCGATGGAACCCGTTCGAAGATTCCCGGGCGCCGCGCCGGCGATCGTCGCGCTGCATGGTTTCACACAGCACGGCGGGATGTTCGAAGAACTCGCCGCACATCTTCCCTGGCAGGTGGATGCGCCGGACCTCCCCGGCCACGGTGCAGCGGGTGCTGTCCCACCCGTGTTCGATTCGGCAGTGAAGTCGGTGGCTCGGATGGTCGGGCACAGGCCGCTCCTCGGCTACTCACAGGGCGGGCGCGTCGCGTTAGGAGTGGCCGTGGAGTATCCCCGGTCGGTATCTCACCTGATCCTCGTGTCGTCCGGCCCTGGAATCGCCGATCCCGGCTTGCGCAGAGATCGGCTGAAGTCGGACGCCGTGCTCGCCGACCGGATCGAGAGCGAAGGACTCGAGCCGTTCATCGACATGTGGCTCGATCAGCCGTTGTTCGACGGCCTGCGTCGTCGTGGATCCGAGTGGTGTGAACGGGACAGGAAGCTTCGTCTCGACAACAGCGCAGCGGGGCTCGCTGCGGCACTCCGCGGAATGGGTCAGGGATCTCAACCATACTTCGGCGATCGACTGGGCGAGCTCCAGATGCCGGTGCTCGTCGTCGCCGGTGCATTGGACGCTGCCTACGTCGCGATCGGCACGCGAATCGCCTCCGCAGCTCCACACGGGATGCTTGTCACGGTAGAAGGAGCGGGTCATGCTGTGATTGGTGAAGCGCCCGACAAGGTCGCTGACGAGG
>CAYLHS010000006.1:0-47584 GCA_964383535.1 uncultured Acidimicrobiia bacterium | reverse complement strand
ACCATCTCGACTGGCATGGGAGCTTCCCGGCGTACGCCGCCGCCAAGGCGAGGATTTTCGAGAACCAAGGCACCGGAGACGTCCTCGTCTTCAACGGCCACGATCCGGACGTCGTCCAGCTCGTGAAAGGTGCCGGCGTCCGCAAGGTGGACTTCTCGGGGAGTTCAGGCATCGACTACGGCAGTGTCCACATCCCTGCGAGCGCGTTCCCGGTCGAAGATGAGACCTTTGTCGGCGATCTCCGAGCCGCCGGCATCGCCGCATTGGAGGCGGGCGCGGCCGGCGCGGCCGTCGAGAAGGTCATCCGCGACTTCCGCATGGGCCCGCACAGGAGAGAGCTCGTCGGAACGTGGGACGGAGTCCGTTGGGTGAACGACTCCAAGGCGACGAACCCGCATGCCGCTGTCGCCTCAGCGAAGAGCTTCGCGTCGGTGGTGCTCATCGCAGGAGGACGCAACAAGGGGCTCGATCTCACCCCCGTCGCGAACATCGAAACGGTACGCCATCTCGTTCTCATCGGTGAGAGCGCTCGGGACCTGGCCGCAGCCGCCGGACAGGCCCCCTTTTCGATGGTCTCCTCGATGGAGGAGGCCGTCGCGATTGCCGACGAAATCGCGATGCCTGGCGATACCGTTCTTCTCGCGCCGGGTTGCACCAGCTGGGACATGTACCCGTCGTACGCGGCCCGCGGTATCGAGTTCGCGGAGCTGGTACGAAAGCGAAAGGAGCTGGAATGACGGTGACGTCGATCACTCGTGCGAGAGCGGCACAGAGGGCCGTCGCGCACCGCCGTTCGGCGAACACTCGATTCACGGTGCTCCTGCTGGTCCCGATCGCGCTTCTGACCGTCATCGGCCTGGGGGCCATCCGTTCCGCATCATCGGTGGTGAGTCTCGAGAAATACGGAAACGGGTGGACGTACTTCAGCAAGCAAGCGGTGTGGGTTGGTGTCGGGATTGTCGTTGCCATCATCGCATCCAGGATTCCGTACAAGATCTACAAGCGGGCGGCCGCGCCACTGCTGATCGCGTCCATCGTCGGACTGATCGTTGTCTTGGAGATTGGTGTCGTAGGAGGTGGATCGCGCCGGTGGATCGCCGTCGGACCGGTCACCATCCAACCTTCGGAGTTCGCGAAATTCGCAGTCGTCGTGTTTCTCGCATCCGTCTTTGAACGCAAGGAGCGTCTCCTCGGCGACATCTGGCACCTGCTGATCCCTCTTGGAGCATCAGCCGGTGTCTGTGGCATCCTGATCTTGCTGGAGCCGGATCTCGGTACGGCACTTGTCGTCCTGGGAGGAGCGTTCGCCGTTGCCGCCGTCTCCGCTGCCCGAGCGCGACACCTGCTATTGGCTGGTGTCGGTGGGACGCTGGCCACAGTGTTGCTTGCGATCGCGTCGCCCTACCGGAGGCAGCGCATCCTTGCATTCCTGGATCCGTTCGCAGACAGGCTCGGCAGCGGCTGGCAGGTGGTTCAGAGCTACGTCGCCCTTGGAACCGGCGGCGCCTTCGGTGTCGGCCTGGGCGCAAGCAGGGCCCGGTGGTCGTACTTGCCAAATGCCCATACCGACTTCATCTTCGCGATCATCGGCGAGGAGACGGGCTTCGCAGGCGGAGTGATGGTACTGCTCATGTTCGCCATCATCGGGGTGGTCGGCTACCTGATCGCGATGCGGGCGCCGGATCGTTTTGGACGGATGCTCGCCGTCGGCATCGTGTCCTGGATCTCGTTGCAGGCGCTGGTGAACCTGGGCGGTGTCGTGGGGTTGTTGCCAATCACCGGCATGCCTCTTCCGTTCATGTCGGTAGGTGGTAGCTCGATGATCACCGCATTCGGAGCCGTCGGCGTCCTCGTCAACATCGCACGCAGCGGCGTCAACGGGAAGGCATGAGCTACGCGATCGCGGCGGCGGGGACCGGGGGACACGTCTACCCGGGGCTCGCAGTGGCGTTGGAGCTCGTCGAGAAGGGTGTCCCGAAGGAAGACGTGTTGTTCATCGGCGGGGACAGGCTCGAAGCGGAGGTGTACCCCGACAGCGGCTTCCCGTTCCGTAGTCTGAAGCTCCAGAGCCTCAAACGGAGCCTGTCGCTCGACAACCTTCGACTCCCAGGGGTGCTGCGCCTCGCGGTCCGCCAGGTGAGGGAAGAACTCCGGGATCGCGACGTGGGGGTGGTCCTTGGAATGGGGTCGTACGTGACGGTGCCTGTCGCCTGGGCAGCCCACAAGGAGGCAGTGCCGTATTTCCTGCACGAACAGAACGGCGAGGCCGGACTGGCCAACAGGGTGATGTCTCGATGGGCCGCTGCGACGTTCGTCGCCTTCGACGGTACCCGTGGAGTCCGGCGACCGGAGCTTGTCGGGACGCCGATCAGAGCGAATCTCACCGACTATCGAAGATCCGATCTCCGCCACGAGGCGCTGACTCGCTACGGGATCGAACCGGGAAGCGTCGTCGTCGGTGTGTTCGGTGGCAGTCTGGGCGCAGGTGCCATCAACGACGCGATCAGCCATCTGGCAGCGACCTGGAATGGTCCCAAGATCACCTTGCTGCACCTCGTGGGGGAACGAAACGCAGGCAGCATCGACACAGCCGGCTCGCGTGTACCGTGGATCGTCGTGGGGTTCGAAGAGTCGATGGAGTACTTCTACGCAGCAACTGATCTGCTCATCGGCCGTGCGGGCGGATCCGTCGCGGAGATCGCCGCGACACACACGCCGTCGGTGCTCGTACCGGGCAGCTTCGGCGGAGGGCATCAGGCCTCCAACGCGGCGGCCATGCAGCGCGCGGGTGCTGCCGTGGTGCTCTCCGAGGAACGCCTCGGGGAGCTCGCGGAGGTCGTGGGCAGCCTCGTCGGCGATGCCTCGGTCAGAAGGGTGATGGCGCGCGCGGCTGGTGCCATTGCCCGCACCGATGCGGCTTCTCGCATCGCGACACGACTGATCGACGCCCATGGCTGAGCTGGCAGGACGCGTACACATCATTGGAGTTGGAGGCTCTGGGATGAGCGCTATCGCGAGGCTGCTCGCCGGGCGCGGCCATGAGGTGACCGGCTCGGATCTCCATCCAGGTCCCACGCTCGATCGCCTCGTCGATGTCGGCGTTCGTACCTGGGCGGGCCACCGGCCCGACGCGCTACGGTCGGCCGACTTCGTCGTAGCCTCATCAGCCGTACCCGAATCCGATCCCGAACGCCGAGCGGCAGCGCGTTTGGGTATTCCCGTGTGGGATCGGCCCCAGCTGCTCGAAGTCCTCACCGGGCAGACTCCTACGATCGGGGCCACTGGTACCCACGGGAAGACCACGTCGACAGGTCTCATGCTCTTCGCCGCGAGGGGCATCGGGCTCGATCCGTCGTTCGTGATTGGAGGCGAGTTGGTCGGTCTCGACACCAACGCAGGAGTGGGCGCCGACGACCTGCTCGTGCTCGAGGTCGATGAGGCGTTCGGCACGTTCCTCGAGATCCACCTTCGAGGGTTGGTCGTCACGAATCTCGAAGCTGACCATCTCGACTACTACCAGACGGTCGAGAGACTGGAAGATGCCTTCGTCGATGTGGTTCGGAGGGTCGACGGACCAGTGGTCCTCTGCGCGGACGACCCAGGGGCTCGGAGAATCGCTGCCCGTACCCACCGGCCCACCTATGGACTCTCAGCGGATGCGAGCATTCGGATCGATGAGGTCGACGTGGACGGATCAGGAGTGCGGTTCCGATTTGAAGGCAGGTCGGTCGTCGTGTCGAAGCCCGGTGTCCATATCGCGAGAAACGCCGCTGGAGTACTCGCGCTCACCTGTGAGTTCGGCTGGGACATCGATGCAGCAATCGAGGGTCTGAGGGAATTCAGAGGGGTCAAGCGGCGATTCGAGCTGGTCGGCGAGGTAGCCGGCGTGACCATCATCGACGACTACGCGCACCTCCCCACCGAGATCGCGACAAACCTGGACGCGGCCCGAAACGGGCCATGGAAACGGATCTGGGCGGTCTTCCAGCCCCATCGGTACACGCGTACGCGTGAACTCCATCGAGAATTCGGCGGCGCATTCGATGCAGCCGATGAGGTCGTGATCACCAATGTGTACCCGGCAGACGAACGGCCCATTCCCGGTGTCAGTGGAGAGATGATCGCCGACGCGATCCGCGTCCACCGCGACAACGTGTCGTATGTTCCGGACAGAGGTGACGTCGCAGCGTTCGTCGCTGGCTCCGTCCGTGACGGCGATCTCGTGCTGACGTTCGGCGCGGGAGACATCTCCGGTCTCGGTCCCGAGCTGATCGAGCTGCTGGAGCGCCGATGACCACATGGGACGATATCGCAAGGCGGGACGAACCTCTCGCACCGCTCACCACCTACAAGCTGGGCGGTTCCGCCCGCTACGTCGCCACCCCCGAAGAGGAGCAGGACCTGGTTCGTGTCGCGGACCTCATGAGAGACGACCCCCTTCCCGTCGCCGTGCTCGGAAGGGGCAGCAATGTCCTGGTGTCGGATCGAGGCTTCGATGGGCTGGTCATCAGGCTGGGCGGAGGTTTCTCCTGGGTATCGATCGGGCGGACCGTCAGCGCCGGATCGGCGACACCGCTTCCTCTCCTTGCCCGAACGGCGGCGAAGGCAGGGAGGGCGGGGCTGGAGTTCTATGTGGGGATACCAGGATCCGTCGGGGGGGCGCTGACCATGAATGCCGGGTGTCATGGATCCGATACCAAGGACGTGCTCGTGACCGCGAGCATCCTCGATCTCACCGACGGGACGAAGCGACAGGTCGACGCCGAGGCACTGGAGCTGTCGTACCGCCACTCCAACCTCCGTTCCGCGCACGTCGTGCTTCAGGCGGAGTTCAGGGCCGAGGTGGCAGATTCGGCCGACTGTGACCGAAGGATCCGCGAGATCACGAGATGGCGCAAGGAGCACCAGCCCGGCGGCGTTCTCAACGCTGGCAGTGTCTTCAAGAACCCGCCCGGTGACAGTGCAGGTCGGCTGATCGATCAGGCCGGCCTGAAGGGTCTCACCATCGGTGGGGCTCGCGTGTCACCCATACACGGCAATTTCATCGAGGCAGGGAGCAGCGCGACGGCGCTCGATGTCTACCGGTTGATCCGGGCGGTGCAAGCGAAGATGGAGGAGCGGGGCATCCATCTCGATCCAGAAGTGCGATTCCTCGGCGATTTCGAGGATTGATCGTGGACCCTCGAATCGAACGAAGACGGCGCACGGTGAGAGAGAACACCCTGCACGGGCGGTTGAGAACGATCCTGTGGGTGTGCGTGCTCGGTGCGGTGATCGGTGCCGTGGTCTGGATCTTGCAGTCGCCGCTCCTCGATGTTCAGACGATCGCGGTCTACGGCGTCAGTCGATCCTCGGTCGCCGAGACCCTCGAGAACGCCGGAATCGAGGTGGGCACACCGATGGTTCGGGTCAATGCCGGCGAGCTCGAGACGTCGCTGGAGGAGGACCCGTGGGTTGCTGCCGCCCGCGTCGAGCGAACCTTCCCACACACCGTCGAAGTGGACATCAGTGAGCGGATGGTCGCCGCCGGATTGACGTACCACGGTGGGTGGACGCTGCTGTCGACGGACGGCATCGTACTGGGCGCCACGGATTCACTCCCGGACGGGTCAGCCAGGCTGGTCATGGAGAACGTGGATCCCGGGCCGCCGGGGGAGCCGCCCCAAGACCAGATGGTCGCCGGCGGCCTCGAGTTCGCCACCGCCCTGCAGCCCGATCTTCGAGGCAACGTGAGCATCGTGATACAGAACGGCGAGCTGTGGGCCAGCGTGGGTGCCGTGTCGGTGCGACTGGGGTCTCCCCTCGAGATGACCGCCAAGGCGAAGGCGCTGGAGGCACTGCTCGAGACCGGGGTCCCGGACGGCTCGGTGATCAACCTCATCGCCCCCTCCCGTCCAGCGGTCGAAGGTTCTAGTTGAGGGTGAAGGTAAAGCTGGTGGCGGAGAGTCTACAGTGACCTAAAGTTGCGATAGAGAGTGAGGTGTCGAACATGGCGTCATCGAAGACAATATCCCCGCAAAGCTACTTGGCCGTCATCAAGGTCGTCGGTGTCGGAGGTGGCGGCGTGAACGCCGTCAACCGGATGGTCGATGCCGGAGTGCGAGGAGTCGAGTTCATCGCGGTGAACACGGACGCGCAAACGCTGCTGATGTCGGACGCGGACGTGAAGCTGGATCTGGGTCGGGATATCACCAGAGGGTTGGGGGCGGGTGCCGACCCGGATGTTGGACGCTCGGCCGCGGAGAGCCACAGGGAAGAGGTGGAGGAGGTCCTGCGCGGTGCGGACATGGTGTTCGTGACCGCGGGTGAGGGCGGTGGCACGGGCACGGGCGCGGCCCCGATCGTCGCGGAGATCGCCAAGACGAGCGGCGCGCTCACGGTCGGTGTCGTGACCAGACCGTTCGGTTTCGAGGGGCGCCGCCGGTCGCTCCAGGCGGAGCAAGGGATCCAGAACCTTCGCGAGGCGGTGGACACCCTGATCGTGATTCCGAACGATCGCCTCATGGAACTGACCGATCCGAAGACGCCGATGATCGAGGCGTTCAGGATGGCTGACGAGGTTCTCACCGGCGGTGTCGCCGGGATCACCAACCTGATCACGACGCCGGGGCTCATCAATGTGGACTTCGCCGATGTGAGGACGATTCTGACCGACGCCGGTACGGCCGTAATGGGAATCGGGCGCTCCTCAGGGGAAGGGCGCGCAGCTCAAGCCGCCCAGCGGGCGATTTCGAGCGGCCTATTGGAGACGTCGATGGAAGGCGCTCGCGGAGTCCTGCTGATGGTCGCAGGACCGGAGGACATGACGCTCCACGAGGTGAACGACGCAGCGAACCTCGTGAAAGACAAGAGCGACAACGAGGCCGACATCATCTTCGGAGCGGTTGTAGACAGTGGATTGGGAGATGAGGTCCGCGTGACCGTCATTGCAGCGGGCTTCGATCGCACGCGCACGGTGACCGGGCTCGCGTCGGGCAGGTTCCGCGGTGATGACGACGATCTGATTCCCAGCTTCGTACAGGGATGACGTGCCTCGGGGCCGTGTTCAGCACGGCCGGTGACGGCGACTTGAGAGCCGACCTCGAGGCCCGACGACGGTTCTCTGCCCGAGCGGGCATTGCCGAGAGGTGGGCTACGGCGAGACAGGTGCACGGCACCGTCGTTGCGCGTGTGGACGGGCCGGGAGACGCCGGGGAGGCCGATGCGCTGTTCACGACGCGGCCGCTCCTTCCGCTGGCCGTCTTCACTGCCGACTGCTTCGGAGTCGCGCTCCTGGGGCCTCGCGGCGTGGGCATTGCACATGCTGGGTGGCGAGGGGCGTCGAGCGGAGTCGTCGGCGCACTGCGCCGGGCGATGGACCGTGAGGGCGTCACCCCCGAGCGGGCGTGCATCGGGCCCGGGATTCGGTCGTGCTGCTTCGAGGTGGGTCCGGAGGTGCGGGCCCGCTTCGAGGCACACCAGGCGAGAACGACGTGGGGAACGCCTAGTGTGGACATCGTGGGTGCGCTGCGTGACGAGCTCGCTGGACTCGAGGTCGACGAGTCGGCTGGATGCACTCGCTGCGGCGTCGGCTACTTCTCACATCGCCGTGACGGCACCCGAGATCGAATGGCTGGCGTGGTATGGCTGGAGTGAGACTCGCCGATGTCGAGGAGCGAATCGAGGCGGCCGCGGCGCGGGCCGGACGCCGACGCGCAGATGTGAAGCTCGTTGCCGTCGGCAAGAGCCAGCCGATCACGGCTCTTCGCGAGGCGTACGAGCGGGGACAGCGGCTGTTCGGGGAGAACCGTGCCCAAGAACTCGCCGCCAAGGCGGCCGAGCTTCCTGGGGACATCGAGTGGCACTTCGTCGGGCACCTCCAGCGCAACAAAGTCCGACACGTCCGTCCGATCGTGAAGCTGCTCCACTCGATGGATTCGGTACCGCTCGGCACGGCATGGTTGAAGGGCCCCGGGCTCGCTCCTCCTGTGCTCGTCGAGGTGAACATCGGAGCGGAGCCACAGAAGCCGGGCGTTGCCGTTGCCGATGTCGAACGGACCGTGGGTACCTTGGTCGAGCTCGGCATCGATGTACACGGCCTCATGGCGGTACCGCCGTTGGGTGACGATCGCGAGAGCGTTCGTCCGTTCTTTCAGGACCTTCGCCAACTACGGGATCGGATCTCGAAGACCTGGCCGACGGTGACGGAGCTCTCGATGGGCATGACTGACGATTTCGAGGTCGCGATCGAGGAGGGATCAACCATGATTCGCGTAGGACGGGCTATCTTTGGTCCCCGCATGACACAGGGGACCGCATGAGTTCGATGTTCCAGAAGGCGTTGCTGTACCTGGGGCTGGTTGACGAGGAGAACCTCGAAGAGGAAGAACCTCACACGCAGGCCGTCACGACGCCGCCTCTGCAGTCGAGTATCCGGACGGTCACGCCAACCGGGGCACCGTCTAGGGGACGCAGGGTCGAGCCTCCACAGGAGTTCGGGTATGGCGGATCGGTGCGGGCGGCGACCCGCGACGAACCGCGGGCCGATGTGGTGGCCGCGGTCACCTTCGACGATGCGAAGATGCTCGCGGATCGCATCAGGAGCCGCAGGCCTGTCGTGCTGAACATGCGAGACACGGATCCCGACATGGTTCGCCGCTTGATCGACTTCGCCAGTGGACTCACCTACGGGCTGGATGGAACGATGAGCAAGGTCGCCGAAGGGGTGATTCTCGTTCTTCCCCGTGGGATATCGCTGGGACGATCGGAAACGCAACGATTGGCCGAATTGGGTTTCTACGCGTTGGATGACCTCTAGATGTCATTGCTCTGCAACCTGATCTTCCTGTACGAGCTGGTGGTGTTCGCGCGCATTCTGCTCGACTGGATCCACCTTCCGTATGGCCATCCGGTGGCAAAGCTACGCGACGCGCTTGGTGTCGTCGTCGATCCGGTGCTGAGGCCGATCCGACGGGTGATCCCACCGGTTCGTCTTGGGGGGGTAGGGCTCGATCTGTCTCCCCTGGTGCTGCTCGTCGGCCTGTCGCTTCTTCAGGGAATCGTATGCCGGTAGTTTCAGGATTCGCTCGGTGATTCGGGCTATCCTGCGCTTGGACGACGAGAGGTGATGCAATGGCGCTGAGCGCGATCGATATCGAACAGAAGACGTTCCGGGTGGCCCTCCGGGGCTATGCCGAAGAAGAGGTCGACGCGTTCCTCGATGAGGTCATCTCCACGGTACGGTCGCTCGAGCAACAGGTTCAGGAAGCTCGCAGCCGCGCTACGGATCTCGAGTCGAGGGTGAATGACTCACAGGACACCGAAGACCGCCTCACCCGCACGCTGGTTCTCGCTCAGAAGACCGCCGACGAGGTGGTGCGCGAAGCTCGATTCGAAGCGCAGCAGATCCTCTCTCAAGCACGCCTCGATGCGTCCGAGATCGAATCCGAGCAAGCCAGCAAGAAGGAGAGGCTCGGATCCGAAGTGCAGACACTTCAGAGCGCCGTCACCGAGCTACGGGCACACGTCAGGGGATTGACCGAGCGACTGCTGGAACAAGTCGATGAGACCGAGTCTGCGATGAGTGATGTTCTGCCACCCGATCTGGAAGATGTAGAGCCCGTTGCCGGTGAGGACTTCGGACACCATGAGATGGGTACCGAGGACATCGCGGGGGATGAGTTCGAGGGTGCGTTCGACGAAGGGTTCGACGAAGCCGAAGACGACGCCGACGACGAGGTCGACGAGCCTCAGGACGCAGGCGAGGTGTACCTGGGCTCCGATCGACGCCCCTGGGAACGCTACGGCGACTAGCTCCGCTCCGCTCGTGTTTCCTCCCTCGCGAGCGAAGCGAGTGTTGGGCGAGGTGGCGTCGAGCTGATTGCTCGACTCAGGGCGGCTGCCACCAATGTGGATCGGTGCGCGCTACGGCTCCGCAGGGCCGCTCGGCCCTACGCCTTCTCCACCTGGACGGTGACTGTCGAATCATCGATATCGAGCGACGTGCCGGATGTGAGTTCGTCGACACGCGTGAAATCGATGGCGAGCACCTCCGAGGCGATCATCGCAGCGTGAAGCTCGAGAGCAGCAGCGGTGTCGCCGTCGTCGGTTGCCCACGCTACGGCGATGCGATCCGTCACGTCGAGGTCGAGATCTCGCCTGACCTGTTGGATGCGGTTGACGAACTCACGAGCGAGTCCTTCCGCTATCAGTGCTTCGGTAAGGTCGACGTCGAGCGCCACCGACACCTTCCCGTCGGCGGCGACCACCTTTCCGGCCTTTGGGGTGCGCTGCACCGAGATGTCGGATGACGTGATGGTGTGACCACCAAGTTCGATGGAACCACCTTCGAGCAGCGCCTCGATCGTCGGTCCGTCGAGATTGGCGATCGAGGATGCCACCTCCCGGACAGATGGGCCAAGCCTCGGTCCAAGGACTTTGAAATCTGCTTTGGCGTGGATGTCGACTGCCGCCAACTCGTCGCCGCCGGTCGACACTTGTTTGACGTTGAGTTCGTCGGCGATGATCGCAATGTGCGTTCTGGTCGCGTCGAGGACATGCCTGTCACGGCTGAAGACGGTGATCGATTCCAGCGGCTGACGAACGCGGATGCCGGACGCGACTCGCAACGACCGGCCCAGTGTCACCACTTGGCGGATCGTCGCCATTTCTCGCTCCAGGCCGAGGTCGATGAGATCGGTGCGCGCGGTCGGGTAGTCAGCGAGATGCACGCTGGCGGGACCCTCCTCCCCGGACGTTCTGTGCGTCACGACCAGTCCTTGATAGATCTCCTCGGTCACGAACGGCAGGACCGGCGCGATCACCTTCGAGAACGTCACGAGTACGTCATACAAGGTTGCGAACGCAGACAGCTTGTCCATGTCGCTCGCCTCTCTCGCGCGCCAGAAGCGGCGCCGCGAGCGCCGGATGTACCAGTTGGTGAGATGATCGATGAACTCGACCATCGGGGGCACGACTGCGTAGAGGTAGTAGCCCTCCATCATCTCGTTGACCTGCGAGATGAGACTCTGGAGCATCGACAGGATCCACCGATCTAGCTCTGGCCGGTCGGCGGGTTCGGGGGCGTCGGCCAGGTCCTGACGTGTAATGCCATCCGCCTCGGCGTATGTGGTGAAGAACGAATAGGCGTTCCAGAGGGGCAGGATCACCGTCCTCGTCACCTCCTTGACGCCCGATTCTGTGAAACGGAGCGGCTCAGCTCTCAGCAGCGGAGACGTGATCATGTAGGCCCTCAGTGGGTCTGCGCCGTAGGCGTCGAGCAGTTCCATCGGGTCTGGGTAGTTCTTGAGGCTCTTGGACATCTTTCGTCCGTCTTCGGCGAGGATCATCCCGTTCACGACGCAGTTGCGAAACGGTGCCTCGCCGAAGATGGCCGTTGCGAGCACGAGCAGCGTGTAGAACCAGCCTCGCGTCTGATCTAGACCCTCTGCGATGAAATCGGCCGGGAACTTGAGATCGAAGGTGTCGGCGTTCTCAAACGGGTAGTGGTGCTGGGCGTAGGGCATCGAACCCGATTCGAACCAGACGTCGAAGACCTCGGGGACGCGGCGCATTTCGGACCCACACTCGGTGCAGGGCATGGTGACCTCGTCCACGACGTGTTTGTGGAGATCGGTGAGGCGCTGTCCCGACGCCGCTTCCAGCTCGTCGATCGAGCCTATGCACGCCTGATAGCCGCACGACCGGCACTCCCAGACGGGAATGCAGCTGCCCCAATAGCGATTGCGGCTGATCGCCCAGTCTCTCGCGTTCTCCAGCCAGTTGCCGAAGCGTTTCTCGCCGACATAGTCGGGAACCCAGTGCACCGTGTTGTTACGGTCGACCATCAGATCCTTGAACGACTCGACGCTCACGAACCAGGAAGGGATTGCCTTGTAAATGAGGGGAGTGTGGGTGCGGTAGCAGAACGGATAGGAGTGGCGGATCTGCTCACGCTTGACGAGCAGCCCCCTGCGCTTGAGCAGGGCGACGAGTTCGTTGTCGGCGTCCTTGACGTACATCCCTGCGACGTCGGGGACCTCGTCGGTGAATCTCGCCTGTCCGTCGACTGGGTCGACGAGCACGTCGAGACCGGCCGCCTGGAGCGCGTAGAAGTCGGCTTCTCCGTAGGCGGGAGCCATGTGAACAAGCCCCGTGCCCTCGTCGGTGGTCACGTCGTCGCTGGCGATCACTCGGAACGCACCATGGTCGCGTTCTTCTTCGAAGTAGGGGAACGGCGGCGTGTAAGGCGTGCCGACGAGTTCCTGACCGAGTGCGGTCGCGACCACCTCGTCGTCGGGCCACAGCTCGTCCTTGCGGGACTCGGCGACCCAGTGGCGTTCATGGTCTCGAACGACGGCAACGTACGCGATGTCGTCACCCACCGCGACCGCGAGGTTCCCCGGCAGTGTCCACGGTGTGGTCGTCCATACGACGAGGTAGTCGCCTTCACGCGCGGGACCGTGTGACGCCGTGACGGGGAGGCGAACGGTGATGGCGGGGTCGTCGACATCCATGTATTCGAGGTTCGCCTCGAAGTTGGAGAGCGGTGTGGCCGCACCCCACGAGTACGGAAGGACCTTGAACGCACGGTAGACGAGGCCCTTGTCCCAGAGCTGCTTGAACACCCACCAGACGCTCTCCATGAAGTCGAGGTCCATGGTCTTGTAGTCGTCTCGGAAGTCGACCCACCGTCCGATCCGTCGGGTGATCTTCTCCCACATCTCCGTGTTGGTCTCGACTCTGGCGCGGCACGCCTCGTTGAACCTGGCCACGCCATACGCCTCGATGTCACGGGGGCCGTTGAGGCCGAGCGACTCTTGGACTTCCATCTCGATCGGGAGTCCGTGGGTGTCCCAGCCGAACCGCCGAATGACCCGATGGCCACGCATGGTCCAGTAGCGGGGCACGATGTCCTTGATGGTTCCCGCGAGGAGATTCCCGTAATGGGGACTGCCCGTCGGGAAGGGGGGACCGTCGTAGAAGGTGTACTCGGACGCCGCCGGCCTCATCTCGACGGACGCGTGAAACGCGTCGATTCTGTCCCACAGTTCGAGGATTGCTTCCTCGATCGAGGGAAACGAGACGTTCGGCTGGACCCGGCTGAAGCTGTTCATGTCGACTCCGCATCGTAGACGGACATGGGGCAGATCGACGATGCATTGGTCATTGGACCAGAAAGGAACGCCGATCTGCGTCCTTCGTATCTCGCATCTCGCACCTCGCTCCGAAGGCGAAGGACACGTTGTGACCCGCCGCGCTCTACGGTCTTGCGGTCTGTCGGGTCACGTTCGGACTGAGGACTGTACCCTCCTGCCCATGACTCCCTTCAGGCCACATCCCGAAGGAACGGAGGTGCTCGTGTGGGTCGTGCCCGGTGCTTCCCGCACGGAGATCACTGGCCTCCACGATGGCGCGCTCCGAATCCGAGTTGTCGCACCGCCGGAGGGAGGCAAAGCGAACAAGGTCGTGGTTGCGATGCTCGCCACCACAACCGGTGCGCCCGCACGGCTCCTCTCGGGGGGCACCTCCCGACGTAAGAGGATCCTTCTGGAAGGTCTGAACGAGCAACAGGCCCGAGCAGCGCTGCGTCTCTAGCCATCGAGAGGGTGCGGGGTGTGCCCGGTCTTCTGCTATCTTGCCGTGGATCATGACCCGCACACTCTCGGCAGCAACCCTCAAGAAGTTGCGACGACGATTGGAAGCGGACCTGCACGAACTCCAGGAGACGATCGACGATCATCTTCAGGATCTCGAAGAAGCTCGGCTGGCGCAGGCATCGGGTGAGCGAAGTGCCGACCCGGCCAGTACCGAGACCGGATCCGCCGCGACCGTGTTCGAGTCTGAGCTTTCGGTGGTACGCAACAGTCAAGAGCTGCTTGGGAAGGTCGAGGACGCCTTGGAACGGTTCGATGCAGGGACCTACGGGGAATGCATCAACTGCGGAAAACCGATCCCGGCTGCCCGTCTCGACGCGCTTCCCTACACGACGTTGTGCGTCGCGTGCGCAGCCAGACGTTGAAACACAAGGCGGTCGCGCTGCTCGTTGCAGCAGTCGTGGTCGCCTTCGATCAGATCACGAAAGCCTGGGCGCTGCACTCGATACCTCCCGGGACCGCGATCGACGTCATCCCTGGCGTGTTGCGACTCAAGGTGTATGAGAATCAGGGCGTTGCGTTCAGCATGTTCCAGAATGCCGGCACCATCCTCGTCATCGCGATCATCATCGCGGTCGTGGTCATCCTCTTCGCGCTTCGATCCTCGGAATCGTGGTGGCAGTCGATCACATTGGGTTTGGTTCTTGGGGGAGCCGTGGGGAACCTCGTCGACAGGTTCGCTCGGGGAAGCGGTTTCTTGAACGGAAGAGTGGTCGACTGGATCGAACCGTCGTTCTTTGCGACGTTCAACGTCGCTGACGCATCGATCACGATGGGAGTGATCCTGTTGCTGATCGCCAGCGCCCGACGATCGTGAACACGCGGATCGGGCCGGAGCTCGCAGGCGAACGCCTCGACAAGGTGGTTTCGCTCCTCACCGGGCTCAGCAGACGAGTGGCAAGGACACTGGTCGAATCGGGAGACGTGCTCGTCGACGGAAGCGCCATGACGCCGAAGGATCGAGTGGAGGGCGGGGAGGACATCCTGGTTCGGCTCCCCGTCGAACCGGTCCTCGAACCCGAGGAGATCTCTTTCGACGTTCGTTTCGAAGACGGAGTCGTCGCGGTCGTCGACAAACCGTCCGGTGTCGTCGTCCATCCCGGCGCGGGTGTCAGGACGGGGACCCTCGCCGCCGGTCTACTTCATCGATGGCCGCAGCTCGAAGGCGTCGGGACGGAGGACCGGTGGGGGATCGTGCATCGCCTCGATCGCGACACTTCGGGTTTGCTCGTCGTGGCACTGACCGAGGATGCCTACCGGTCGCTGGCCGATGCGATGGCACGGCGATCCGTCAAGAGGACCTACCTCGCTCTCGTCGACGGGCTGTTCTCACTGCCCGCCGGAACGGTCGACGCGCCAATCGGGCGCGACTCCCGCAATCCGAGACGGCGGGCCCTCCAGCGCGACGGCAAGCCGGCACGGACGCACTACCGACGGATTGCTTCATGGGAGGGATCAGGTACGAGCCTCCTCGAGGTTCGGCTCGAAACCGGTCGGACGCATCAGATCAGGGTGCACATGGCATCGATCGACCATCCGGTCGTGGGAGACACCATGTATGGGGGACGCCCTGCCGAGCGCCTGTGGTTGCATGCCACGGAGCTGTCGTTCACGCACCCCGCGAGCGGTGAAGAGGTCACCGTGACGTCCCCACTGCCCGGCGAACTCCGCGACGTGCTCGAAGAACTCGGCGAGTCAGACACAGGGACCGTCGAGCAGCTGACAGCCGACAGCTGATGACCACCGGTTCCCCGGGGACGGACTTCCCGGGTCCGGGATTCCGCGCTCGCCGAACGCACCCTCTTCCGGCATGCGCGGGACGAGGTACGAGATATCAGGCACAGGCTTCGGTTGGGAGCCCTCTCCCTATCCCCAGAACACCCTGGCCGTGTCGAACAGCGTCTCGTCGACGCCTCGGGTGCTTGCGCAGGCTTCTTCCAGGGTGACCGAGACGATCTCCCGCCCTCGGATGGCGACCATGGTCCCCCACCTGCCCTCGGCGGCGAAGTCCGCAGCCCCGACACCGAAACGGGTGCCCAATACGCGGTCGTACGCGGTCGGTGTTCCTCCCCGCTGGATGTGTCCGAGCACCGTCACACGGGTCTCGAATCCCGTCATCTCTTCGAGGATGGGTGCGATCTGATACGCGACCCCGCCGAACCGCTCGAAACCGAATGCATCGATCTGACCACGACCTGCATTGGACGAGGGTGGCTCTACGCCCTCTGCGACCACGACGACCGAGTATCGGTGTCCCCGCCGGTGTCTGGCTCTGATGATGTCGGCGCATGCCGCGAGATCGCACTTGACCTCGGGGATCAAGATGGCGTCGGCGCCCGATGCGATGCCCGAGTAGGCGGCGATCCATCCGCGAGTCCGCCCCATGACCTCGACGAGCATGATGCGATGGTGGGCCTCGGCGGTCGTCGTGATCCGGTCGATCGCTTCGGTCGCGATCTCGACAGCGGTGTTGAAGCCGAACGTCGTGTCCGTCGCATTGATGTCGTTGTCGATCGTCTTCGGGACCCCGATGACCTTGAGGCCCTCTTCCGAGAGTCGAAGCGCCGACGCGAGCGTGCCGTCACCCCCCACGACGATCAAGCCGTCGAGACCGTTGTCTCGCACCGTCCGCGCAACACTGTCGTAGCCATCGCCGTGGACGTACGGGTCCATCCGGGATGAGCCGAGGATGGTGCCACCGCGCTGGAGGATGCCACGCACGGCGTCACGATCGAGGGGAACGACCTTGCCCTGCATCAGGCCTTCCCATCCATTGAGGATGCCAACGACTTCTGCGCCATGTGTGAGTGTGGCTCTCGCGACGACGGCCCTGATAACGGCGTTGAGGCCCGGGCAGTCTCCACCCGCGGTGAGAATGCCGAGAACGTCCATCAGTACAGAAACATCGGTTTGCCGGACACGTGCCGAACCTTTGGTCGGTAGGCGTCGGCATTGTACAACTCCTCGATATCGACCCGCTTGACGCCCTCTCGGGTGACACTGATCGGCACACTCGTGTAGGTGCCACCTCGTAGCGCGACCATGCGACCGGATGCGCCTTCGAGTGCCAGATCTGCCGCCATGACTGCGTAGTTCGTGGCGACCATCAGATCCAGCGAGTCCGGGTTTCCGGATCGCATGAGGTAGCCGACCTGCTGATAGACGATTCCGAGGTCCGTCCTCTCCTTGAGGAGTTCGCCGGTGAGCGCGCCGATGCCTCCGAGCTTGCGGTGGCCGAACATGTCGGCGTCACCAGAGAGCACCATGTCACCGCCCATGATGGTTGCCCCCTCGGAGATCGTCATCATCGCGTAGTTGCTTGGGTTCCTTCGACGATCCTCCAGGAGCAATCCTGCGAGCTTGTCGACATCGAACGGCACTTCGGAGATGATTGCCCTGTCGACACCCGCGAGGTAGGCCGTGATGAGGGAGGTTTCCCCGCTGTAGCGTCCGAACAACTCCACGACCGCCAACCGTTCGTGCGACCCCGCCGACGTGCGGAGGTTGTGGATGAACTGGACGCCTCTCGTCACGGCCGTCGAGAAACCGATGCAATAGTCGGTGCCGTGCACGTCGTTGTCCATCGTTTTCGGGATCGCGATGACGGGGACGCCCTCGTCGTGCAACCGCAGGCCGTACGACAACGTATCGTCACCACCGATGGGGATGAGAACGTCAATTCCTTGTGCCTCGATCACATCGAGCACGTGCGGTGTGAAATCGTGCGGTCCATCGCCTTCAGCGAGATCGGAGAGGAATGCCGGCACGTCGCCCGACGGGACCTTGCCGGGGTTCGTGCGTGACGTATGAAGGAACGTCCCGCCTGTTCGGTCGACCGTCCTCACCCTCGACCTGTCGAGTGGAATCATGTGACGGGAGAGCCCTCCCGGCTCGTCGAGATTGACGTCGAGCAGCCCTGCCCAGCCTCTCCGAATACCGATGACCTCGTGGCCCTCGTCACTGACTCGGTCTACGACCGCTTTGATGCACGGGTTCAGACCGGGGACGTCTCCTCCGCCGGTGAGAATACCGATTCGCATGGTCATCCCTTCTCGTTGACGTCGATGGAGTGGTGGACCTGCACGGCGACGTCTGCCACTGCGCGGCTGTGACTCATCGTGGTCCTGAAGCTCCTGCGGTGATCGCACACAGGAATGGAGAGGTTCGCGTTCACGCACACTCCTTGCACCGTGAGTTCACCATGCTACCCACCGATCGGGCCGGGAACGGTCTTGGCTGGTATGGTTCGAATCCCACTCATGTAGTTCTCGATGGACGGTTTCGCACACCTGCACCTACACACCGAATTCTCGATGCTCGATGGCGCAGCGCGGGTGCACGACGTCGTGCGTGCGGCACATGAGGATGGTCAGCCGGCGGTCGCGATCACGGACCACGGCGTTCTCTACGGTGTGGTCGACTTCTACCAGGCGGCTCGCAAGGAGGGAATCAAGCCGATCATCGGTGTGGAGGCGTACATCACACCCGGATCGCGTTTCGATCGACCGCCGAGAAGCAAGAACATCCGGTATCACCTCACGCTGCTCGCAGAGAACAACGTCGGATATCGCAACCTGATGAAACTGGTGAGTCGGTCGTACCTCGAGGGCTACTACTACAAACCGAGGATGGACTTCGACCTGCTTTCCGAGTACAGCGAAGGGATCATCGCAGGATCAGGGTGTCTGGGTGGCGAAGTCGCGCAGATGCTGGCCCCTGACGCGTCGCAGGAAGAAGGCAATCAAGGGCAGGTGCGTGACTTCGACGCTGCGTTGACCGCCGCGGCCAGATACCAGGAGATCTTCGGTAGAGAGAACTTCTTCATCGAGTTGCAGGACCATGGAATCGAGGCGCAGCGACGTGTTCTCCCCGACCTGGTGGAGGTCGCACGCCGGATAGGTGCGCCGCTGCTCGCCACCAACGATTCCCACTACACGAGGCGCGACGAGGCCGATACCCACGACGTGCTGCTCTGCATCCAGACCGGATCGATGATCAATGAGCCGAGCCGGCTCAAGTTCGAGGGTCAGGAGTTCTATCTGAAGACTTCTCGTGAGATGCGGTCGCTGTTTCCCGATGACCAGTATCCGGGGGCGACCGACAACACGCTGCTGATCGCCGAGCGCGCGAACGTCGACATGACGTTCGGAGAGATCCTCCTGCCCCAGTTCCCGGTGCCTGACGGCACGACCGAGGCCTCGTATCTGAGGGGCCTGGTGTTTGAGGGTGCCCTTTCGCGGTACGGAGATCCGCTGCCCGACGAGGTTGTTGAGCGCATCGAGCACGAGCTTCGCATTGTCCAGGAGATGGGCTTCCCCGCCTACTTCCTGATCGTCTGGGATCTGATTCGCTATGCAAGGGAGAACGGGATCAGGGTAGGGCCGGGACGGGGAAGCGCCGCGGGCTCCATCATCTCGTACTGCCTGCGCATCACCGACATGGACCCGATACGGTATGGCCTGATCTTCGAACGATTCCTCAATCCGGGACGTCGGGAGATGCCCGACATCGACATGGACTTCGACGAGCGCTACCGATCCGACGTCATTCGGTATGCGGCGGAGCGCTATGGCTCGGATCACGTCGCCCAAGTCATCACATTCTCCACGATCAAGGGCCGCCAGGCGCTGAGAGACTCCGCGAGAGTGCTTGGGTTCTCGTACGGATTCGGTGATCGAATCGCCAAGATGATGCCCCCTGCGATCCTCGGAGTCGAAGCGTCACTCACCCAGTGCCTCGAAGATCCAGGCAAAGGCGCCGACCACGCACTGCGGGACTTCTTCTCGAACGCCGCCCAACTCCGCGCCGTTTACGACACGGAGGACGACGCTCGCAAGGTCATCGACACCGCGCGTGGTCTCGAGGGCCTCCGTCGCCAGGACAGCATCCATGCCGCTGCAGTGGTGATCTCGCCTGAACCGCTGTGGAATCTCGTGCCCCTCCAACAGAAGGGCGAGGGGGCAGAGATCGTCACCCAGTACGAGATGCATGGAGTCCAAGAACTGGGTCTGCTGAAGATGGACTTCCTGGGGCTGCGAAACCTCTCGACGATCGAGAGGACGTTGGAGCTGATCGAGCAATCGACGGGAGAACTGGTCGACATAGACGCGATTCCCCTCGATGACGAGGCGACGTTCGAGATGATCCGTGCGGCCGACACGATCGGGGTGTTTCAGCTCGAGGGGTCGGCGATGCGAGCCCTCATCCGCGCACTACAGCCTGAGAGCTTCGACGACATCATCGCCGTCAACGCTCTGTTCCGGCCGGGGCCCATGGGCGTCAACATGCACTACGAGTACGCAGACCGCAAGAACGGCCGGAAACCGGTGGAGTACCCGCACCCGGCGACCCGGCCATTTCTCGAATCGACCTACGGGATCATCGTGTTCCAGGAACAGGTCATGCAGGTCGCCCAAGCACTCGCCGGGTATTCGATGCAGGAGGCGGACAACTTCCGCAAGGCCATGGGCAAGAAGGTCAAGTCGATCATGGCCAAGGAACGAAGCAAGTTCGTGGCGGGCTGCGTCGGCCAGGGAAACACGGAACAACTCGGCAAGGAGCTGTGGGACGCGATCGAACCGTTCGCCGGGTACGGATTCAACAAGCCACACAGCGCCGCCTACGGGTTCGTTGCCTATCAGACGGCGTGGCTCAAGGCCCACCACCCAGCCGAGTACCTCGCTGCCCTGCTCACCTCTACGAAACGGGACAAGGACAGGACCGCGCTGTATCTGAGCGAGTGCAGGACCCAGGGCATCGAGGTGGTGGTCCCGGATATCAACCGCTCAGAACTCGACTTCACCGTGCGGGATGGTCGGATCATCTTCGGCATGTCGGCCGTGCGCAACGTCGGAGAAGGTGTCGTGGAGCGGATCGTCGATGCGAGACGGGATGGCGGCGAGTTCAGAGACTTCATCGATTTCGTCGATCGTGTGGACCTGTCGGTGCTCAATCGGCGCACCATCGAGTCGCTGATCAAAGCGGGCGCATTCGACAGTCTGGGAGTGACGCGACGGGGGCTGATCTTGTCCTACGAGCAGATACTGGACGCGACGGTCACCCGAAGGCGCAACGAGGAGATGGGGCAGTACTCGTTGTTTGGCGGGGGGTCGTCCCCGGTTGAAGCCGCGCAGCCGTCCATCCCCAACCTCGAATGGGACAAGAAGGTACGGCTGGGATTCGAGAAAGAGATGCTCGGCCTGTTCATCTCGGACCATCCCCTTCTGGGGGTCGAGCACCTTCTCAACCGTGTCGTCACCTCGACGATTCCCGACTTGTGGGACATGCAGGACACGTCGACGGTGACCGTCGGGGGGCTCGTGGCGTCGATCAACCGCCGGTTCACACGCAAGGGCGAGCCAATGGTGTTCTTCGAGCTCGAGGATCTGGAAGGGTCGGTGGAGGTGGTCGCGTTCCCCAGGGTCGTGTCACTGGCGGGACCCATGATCCGAGAGGACGCCGTTGTCGTCGTCACGGGCCACCTCGACCACCGCGGTGATGACATCAAGGTGATCGCACGTGATATCTCCGAACCCGAACTCCGTTCCGACGAGGTCGTGCGCCTCCGAGTGCCTGCGATCCGAATCTCACCGGATCTGGTCACACGGCTTCAGCAGGTGCTCTCGAACCACCCTGGCCCGGCGCCGGTGTTCCTCGAGATGACGTCCGACAACGAACCGAAGGTATGGAAGCTCTCGGACGAGTACCGGGTGGAACCGCGAAGCGCCCTCTACGCGGAACTCAGGGAGCTTCTGGGGGCCAAGGCGGTGACGTAGGGCTCCCGTCGGGAGCCCGTTCTCCGTCTCTGGTCTTGGGTTGTCGGTAGGAGTGTCGCCCCTGAGGCTATGCCAGTTTGGGAGATCGCGTTCTGACTGAAGCCTGACGACGGATGACGGGCGACCGAAGGGGGCCCTAGGTGAACAGCTGGTCCAGGTCGAGACCCACTGCCGCGTCGATCAAGCGACCGAGTTTCTCGAGGTCGTTGGGTGTCTGGGGCTGCCAAGGGACCGTTGCCGGTTCGATATGCCATCGGGCCGAGAACTGGCGTCGCGCTTCCGCCTGACGATGGGCTTCCGTTCCCCAGCGAGCGAGGTTGTCGCCGAAAGGCGCCGGGGCCGGAGAGGCAGCGTGATACCACGACTCCGGGAGGACTCGATTGAAGACGACGAACTCGGGGATCCCGTTGTGGATCTCGAAGAACTTGGTGGCTTCGCTGAGAGGGGCGGGGTCTGCGGTCGTGACCACGACCTTGTGAGCGGCGGCGAGATTGCGTTCGATTTCGCGGCTGCGCTCGGCGATGCCGTCGTAGGCGGCCCGCAGATCGATGAGGAAATCGGCGACGGCCTCGAGCAACGCAGACCCGAGTGCAGCATCGGCGATCCTCAGCGCGGGACGCGCCGTGAATTGATATACCAGCCTCCGTCCTGGCAGTGAACCACCGGTGAGCCATTTGAGGAGTCGCCCGCCGATCAGGGATCGCATTCGAGCAGGGGACGTGAAGAACTCCATGCCACCCGCTGCCGGGGGAGTGTCGACCACGATCACGTCCCACTTGCCACTCTCGATGTGGATCGTCATCTCCTCCGCGGCTGCGAACGATTGTGAGGCCGGGAAGTGCTGGGTGGCGGCCTCGAAGAACGGATTGGCGGTCAGTCGTGGCCCCACGTCGGGTGGGGCATACCGCCTGGCGATCTCGTTCCACGATCGAGTTGCATCGAGCATCGCCCCCCACAGATTGTCAGCGAGGGGGGTCGGGTCCGACCCCAAACCGTCCAATCCGAGTGCCGATGCGAGACGCTTTGCGGGATCAATCGTCACCACCAGCGTTCTGATACCTCGATCCGCCGCCGCTAGCGCGAGGCCTGCCGACAGCGTCGTTTTGCCCACGCCGCCACCCCCGGTGATCAACACGGCGCTCATGGCGACCCCCAGAGATCGGCCATTCGCGCCGCCACCTCGGAAGGTGTGTGCAGACCGAAGAAGTACGGGACGCGTGGACCATCCGGGAGGTGGGCTATCCAGCGTTCCTGCTCTTCGAACAGACCGTTGTGCAGCAACGCGGCCTGCTTCGCCGGTCCATCGTCGAGGCTCTCCACGTCTCCTTCGAGTGCATCCAGCGTCCGATTCACGATGACGTTCTCGATTCCGACGAGTTGTTCATCGTCGATGGCAGCGAGGCTCTCGATCGTTTCGGTCACCGGAAGCTCCTCGGCGGTTGTGACAACGGTCAAACCGGTCGCGGTTCTGTCACCCAGAAGCCGAGTCATCCACCCCGTTTGGTCGAGCACCCGTCCCGCCCCAACGAGCCGCGCAACGGTCGCGGGAGCACGAAGGTGTGAGGCGATCTGACCAGTGGGCGGCCCATCGGCTACGACGAGATCCCAGGTGCCCTTTCGGGTTTCGTAGAGGACCTTGCCGATCGTGATGACCTCACGTATGCCCGGAGCCGTCGAGGCGAGCGCGTCGAACGCGCGTGCGAGCGGCCCGAGCTGCGCGATCCTCGGCACCCCGAGCTGCACCCTGAGATACTCGTTGAGTGCCTCCGGGCGTTCGATGACGATCGCATCGAGTCCCGACCTGATGCGCGTCGGCCGGTAGCGCAGCCGCTCGATGCCGAGGTGCGCGGCGAGGCCGGTGTCATCGGTCATCGCCATGGCAAGCACTCGCTTGCCGTCGAACGCGGCCCTCAGCGCGAGTGCAGCGGCGACCGCCGACTTGCCGACACCACCCTTGCCGGTGACGATGAGCAGCCGCTTGTCGAGCACCCGGCAAGGCTAGCGGCGTACCCGGTCGTCTCTTCTGCTCGACCGCACGGTACCCTCGCGCTCAAGGAGGTTTGCATGGCCGAGTTCGATGTCGACGAGTTCATCAACCGATTCCAGGAGCGAGCGAGGGCCGTCAAGGCGAGGGGTCTTCCGCCTGTGGCCGGCCCGGAGCGTGCTGCACTGATCGCACAGGCGGAACGCGACTACACGGATTTCGCATTGGTGGGGGCGGCGTCGTGGGCGGTCGAGGGAGATTTGTTGGTGTTGAGAATCCCACTGAAGAGATAGGCGAGCTTCGCCCGCCGTTGTCGGGCCGTGTTTTCTCTCCCAGCGAGCGAGGTGAGTGTTGGGGGAGTGCGAGGGGGCCGTTCCCACCAAACGACGGCGCTCCGAAGACTGGCGGGGCCTAGCTCCGCCTTCTCTCTGCTCGCCGTTCGCTCTCCAAGCGTTCGAGGTCGGTGCTCGTGTAGTCGACGTACGACATGGCATCGGCGATGAGACGGTGCCCGGCCACGTCTCTGATCTGACGGTGCATCTCCTGTGCCACTTTTCTGTAGCCGACATGACCGGCGGGCTGGCTTCGCAGCTCTATGAGATGGAACGCTTCTCTGGCGTTCATCTCCATGACGAAGCGGATCTTGTAGCCGAAAGGAACGACGTACTGCGCAACCGTCGACGATGTCGCCGCCTCGACCTCGCCGCGGAACAAAGCAGCGCGAGACATGGCGCGTTCCCAGTCGACTGCCAGGTCTGTTCCGAGGAGGTCGTCGGGAATGTCATGGCCGTGGGTGGTGGTGAGTTCCTGCCAGTCGACGGTGAGCATCCTGTGGCGCTGGAGGTCGCGAAAAGCTCCGTAGTCGCACAGTACGTCGAACCGATAGGTGGTCCGCTCCATCGCCCTTCCAGGGCGGTGACGACGATTGGTCCTATTGCCAACCAGTGCCCTGATCACCGCTGTCCGCTCTTGTTCCGACATCGCTCGTGCCACCTCGATCAGCATCGAGTCGGGGAGCTCCGTATGCGGGTACAGCGCCGCGGCGACGAGTTTCAGCTCGGCGTCGGGATCCCAGTCGGTCAGGGTGACGAGCGGCTGCTCGTCCGAACTCGTGTCGATCCGGTCGGCGGCCTGCCGCACGGCTCGGCGAGTATTCGCGAGGTACGTGCTCCATGCAACACCGCGGTCCTCCACATCGACGCGCTTGAGGAACGAGGGGATCACTTTTCGTAGCTCGGAGAGCATCAGCGCCCCGTACTCGCGTACCTCTTCGAGGGGATGGGCTTGCATCCTCAGTAGGGCCATCTCGTACGCCTGCCCTGAGGCGAAGATCCCTACGTTGGAGAGGGTCGATGCGGGCAGGAGACCCCGCGCCGTGTCGCACGCCTTCGCTCTGATGGTCGCCTTCCAGACCCGTTCGGGGTCATCGCCTCTCGGGAATCGGTCCGCGTATACGTCGGTCATCGTTCGAACCGTTTTCGAGTAGGTATCGAACAGCAGATCCATGGTGGCTCGGTGGCGTTGCCCGAGCCCGGCCCGTTCTATCTCTGGCGGAGTCATGTATCGGTATCGGTCACCGAACTTGCTGTCGTAGTAGATGTAGCGTGTGGATTGTTCGAGGTAGGAGGCGAGGCGGCCCCACTCCAGAACCTTGGTCAACACGTTGGAGGCCTGCTCGCATGCGATGTGCGCTCCACCGAGTTGCGCAACGGAGTCGTCACCGAACTCGAAGAACACCCTGTCGTAGAGTTTCTCCGCCCGTCTCAAGCTGTACAACGGATCACCCTGGATGCGCTGTGCGATCGTTTCGATTCCCGTATCGGCGTCGTTGAGGAACTCGTCCAGGAAGAGTCGGCGAAGCGACTTGCCGCTTCTGCTGTAGCGCGCGAAGAGTGCTCCCTTGACGACCTCGGGGAGATTCAGGAGCGCGAAGACAGGCTTGTCGACGTTGCTGAAGAACCGCGAAAGCACGCGGGTCTCGTCATCGGTGAACGGCTCGCGGTAGAACTCCACCGGCCGGATTGTACCGGGAGCGATTCGGCGGAGGGGTACCCTATCGGCATGCTCTGGCTTCGTGCGCTCATGGCACTGCTGCTCGCCGCAGTTCTCGTTGTTGCGGTTGTGCCGCTCGTTGTTCTGTTCGACCTGGCGGACGGTGGGACCGGGTACGGTATCTGTCCTCACGGGTTGGTGTCGTGCGAGGTGACCTACACGCGCGGGCTCGAGTTGCTGCTCGTTCTCATCGTTCTTCTGTTCCTGTTGCTTGCTGCGATCCGTGTCGTGGCACGGGGCATGAGGCACATTCGAAGGGAACAAGAACTGGACGAGGCCATGCGCAGGCTCAGTGGGCAGGCGTGATCGCTTCGGCAGCCGGGATCGTGTCCATCTCGTTCGTGCGAGCCAGCACGAGGTAGATGCCCGCCAGGATGAGTCCTGCGCCAGTCCACTGCTTCGCATCGAGTCTCTCCGCGAGGAGGAGCGCAGCGAGAAGCGTCGCCGAAACCGGCTCCAAAGTCAGGATCACGGCGGTTCGGGCCGGTCCGATCACCGTCTGGGACCACACCTGCATGAGGAAGGCCCCGGCGGTCACGACGAGCCCGGTCATCAGCAGCGCGGGCACGACATCGATGGAGGGCAGAGGGAATCCTTCCGTGATCCACGAGAGAGCCGACGCAAGGACCGCGGTGACGAGGAGCTGAACCGCTGTGAACGGAACGACAGGATGTCGGGCGGCGACCCGCGACAAGACGACGATATGGACGGCAAACGCCACTGCGCACCCAACAGTGAGCATGTCCCCAGCGTCGAATCTGACTCCCTCTCGAATCGTCAGGAGTGCGAGGCCGACGAATGCAACGCCGGTACCTGACACCGCCCACCCGGAGAGCTTCGCGCGGGCGACGACCGCGGCGATGATCGGTGTGAACACCACATACAGGCCCGTGATGAGTCCCGAATTGGCCGCGCTCGTCAACGCCAGCCCCTCCGTCTGGAGCGCGTATCCGGCAAACAGCAGCACCCCTGCGATCATCCCATCGCGCCAAACCGATCGGCCCTTTGGTAGCGCCAGCGCGAGAAGCACGACGGCCCCGATCATGAACCTCCACCCGACGAACGCGAGTGGCGGTATCAATGCCACCGCCTGCTTGATGACGACGAACGTCGCACCGAACAGAAACGCAGCCAAGATCAAGGCGAGGTAGGCGAGCGTTCGGCGCCGGTTCGGGGGCATCAGTCGACGAATTCGATCGAGTTGTCGTCGAGCGAACCGATCCTGACGATCGACAGGATCGGCCAGCCGTGCCTGGCGAGGAGGTCCCGCCCGCCGAACGACACCTTCTCGATCACGAATCCCGCCGCAACGACGACACCCCCGGCATCCTCGACGATCTCGCCGAGTGCTTCTGCGGTCCTGCCGCGCGCAAGGAAGTCGTCCACCACGGCGACTCGCCGGCCCGCGTCGAGGAGATGTTCCGCGACCTCGACCCGATACTCCATCCCCTTCGTCGGTGACGATACGGTACGACCGTACGAGTTCGGGCGAGGGTCACCCACGAACTTCTTGGCGTAGATGAACGGCAGTCGCATCTGCGAGGCGGCCGCCATCGCCGGGGGTATGCCGCTGGCCTCGGCCGTGAGCACCAGGTCGGGTCTGTGGGGAATCAGGTGTGTTGCCAGAGCGGCCCCGATCCCGTTCATCACGGTCGTGTCGACCATGTGGTTGAGGAAGGTGTCGACAACGAGCAGATCGCCTCTGATGCGCCCTTGATCCCTGATGACGGCTCGCAGATCCATGTCGGGCGATAGTAGCTGTTGGAGCCACCGCTACGATCGCCCCGTGGACGAACGAACACTCGACATCTTGCATCGGCTCGAGCGTCGCTACCCCTCGATCGGTACAGCGCTCCACCACCGCGATCCGTGGCAGCTGCTCGTCGCGACGGTGCTCTCGGCCCAGACGACCGACGACACGGTCAACAAGGTCACTCCTGTGCTGTTCCGGGCCTATCCGACGGCGGAGGATCTCGCAAACGCCAACCCGGAGGACGTCGAGAAGGTCGTATTCACGACCGGGTTCTTCAGGCAGAAGACCAAAGCGATCATCGGGCTGTCTCAGGCGCTGTCAGAACGATTCGCGGGTGTGGTGCCTTCCGACCTCGATGAGCTGGTGACGCTGCCTGGCGTCGGCCGGAAGACGGCCAGCGTGGTACTGGCCGAGGCGTTCGAGATGCCGGCCATCGCCGTCGACACGCACGTCAAGCGATTGTCCAACCGGTTGGGGTTCACCACCCAGAAGGACCCCGCCAAGATCGAGCAAGATCTCAAGGACCTGTTCCCCGAGCAGTCGTGGGCAGGGCTGTCGATGCGACTCATCCAGTACGGCCGCGACGTCTGCACGGCGAGACGACCCAACTGCCCGGAGTGCGAACTCGCCGACGTGTGCCCATACCCGGACAAGACGGAGTAGGGCGGGCTTCGCTCGCCGTACTGGGTATTCCGTACTTCGTACCTCGCAGCCCGCCTTGAGCTGTTCCAGTCTGGGATGAGTGCCGGTCGCCGGCGGGATCAGAGCATCCGATCGCCCCGAGGTCTCGAGAAGCATGTGCTCGTGTACGAGATACGAGGTACAAGGTACGATGCGATCGAGCATCATGCTCGGCCCCATCTCGCTGGCTACGCTCCCGGCTCATGATGGACCGCCTCGTGAAGATTCCTCGGTTCGTCCGACCACCGATCTCTCCGGTGCGGTCCGACGTCCGGATCGTGTCGCTGACGGCGGTCATGGCCTACGTCCAGGGCTACGCATTCGCCCAGGCATCCAACAACGTTCCATTCGTCCGCCAGTCACTCGGGCAGACGGCGGCGCAGATGAGTCTCCTCCTCGCCATCACCCGGATGGGTGCCGTGGCCGCCGTGGTGCTCTCGCTGGTCGGCGACCGGGGGGGACGCCGGAGGATCATGTTGTTCTCCTACGGCGCGATGGCTCTGGCAAGCGCGGCCACAGCGTCGGCCCACACCGCTCTGTGGTTCACGGTGTGGCAGTCGATCACCCGCATGACGGGCTCTGCGGTGTCGGTGCTGGCACTCGTGATGCTGGCTGAAACGCTCCAGCCGGGGTTGCGCGCGTACGGCATCGCCGTATTCGGCGCCGCGACCAGCTTCGGCGCGGGATCGGCTCTCGTCGCCGTTCCCATCAACGATCTCGGTCCGGACATGTGGAGAGTGTTGTTCGCGTCGACCCTTCTTGGGTTGCTTGCGCTTCCAGCTCTCGTGAAGCGAATAGGAGAGAGTCCACTCTTCGAATCGACCGGGATCCGATCCAGGTTGTGGGTCCCGTTGCGCGGGGATGCCGCCAGGAGGTTCTGGCCGATCGCGGCGATATCGTTCCTCGCTGCGGCATTCGCTGCGACGGCATCGTCGTTCTCGGTGGAACGACTCGTGGAAGGTCTCGGGTTGTCGACGACTACAGCGGTGCTGATCCTTGCCGTCGGGGGAACCGTCGGCGGGATCGGCTTCTTCGCCGGTGGACGTCTTGCAGACACGTGGGGCCGTCGTCCGACGGCCGTGATG
Source organism: uncultured Acidimicrobiia bacterium (assembly GCA_964383535.1). Lineage (GTDB taxonomy): Bacteria > Actinomycetota > Acidimicrobiia > Spongiisociales > UBA4744 > CAYLHS01. The sequence goes on along the minus strand of CAYLHS010000006.1, from coordinate 18,620 downwards.
GCCCTTCTGTCGGCCGGGATCGGAGGAATCGGCATGTACCGCCTCGAGTCCCCTGGCCTTCTCGTCCTCGCTGCCGCGCTCTCGGGGTTCGGAGCGTTCGCGATCGTCCCATCGCTCGGTGCGATGCGCAACGAGGTGTTTCCGACCGGCATCCGCGCGACCGCGGCCACCTGGCTCAACTCCGCCGGCGTTGCCGGCGCGGTGTCGGGGCTCGCTGTAGGCAAGTACCTGATCGGCGCCTTCGGCCTATCGACAACCGTTACGGTGCTCTCGGTGGGGATGGCCGTAGCGGCGGTTCTGGTGGCCTTCGTACCGGAGACGAAGGGAAGCCACCTGTCCGGCGACGTTCAGCCGATCTAGGTCGCCGTACTATTCCCTGCGAGGGTTGGGAACCGGTTGCTGGAGACTGTCTGCCACGTGCTGAGAACTGTTAGAACTTGGTGAGGGGCTGTTCATGACTTCGGGCTAGGCTGCCCGCCCATGGGTGACGTCGGCATCATCACTGCGTTCGTGTTCGGCATCGTGTCGTTCCTCTCGCCGTGTGTGCTGCCACTCCTGCCGGGCTATCTGAGCCTCATGTCCGGCTACTCGGTGGGTGATCTCCAGGGCGGGTCGGCGTCCTCGGGGCGCATGTTCCGGGTCACCTTGACCTTCGTGGTGGGCTTCACGATCGTGTTCGTCATTCTCGGCGCCGCCGCAACCTCCGTCGGACACTTCTTCCTGGTCCACCAGCGAGTCGCCCTGAGGATTGCGGGCTGGATCGTGATCGCGTTTGGGCTGCTCATCGTGACCTCCGCCTTCTCCAACTCCAAGTACCTCGCGTTCTTGACGAGGGAACGCCGCTTCGAGGTACGCCCCTCCAGGCTCGGTGGATGGGCCCCTCTCGCGATGGGGTTCGCGTTCGGGTTCGCGTGGACGCCGTGCATCGGGCCTGTGCTTGCCGCGATTCTCGCAACCGCCGCCGCCCAGGAGACGGTCGTACAAGGCATGGTGCTCCTGTTCGCGTATGGCCTCGGCCTCGGTGTCCCATTCATCCTGTCCGGCGTTGGAGTATCACGGGCCCTCAAGGCGATGAGGTTCCTACGGCGATACCTTCGCCCGATCAACGTCGTCTCCGGTCTCCTGCTCGCCGGGTTTGGTGTGCTGATGATCACCGGCAAGCTCGCGATCATCTCCGGCTGGGTGCAGCAGCTCTTCTCGAAGCTGGGTCTCGAATGGCTCGCGCAGATCTGACCTACGGGGACGTCACCGGCGAATACCTGGCGTTGCGCGGCGACGCAGCGTCGGTTCGCGGGATGCATGAGGCGGTGGTGGTGAGGGGCTCTGACGCCGTGTCATTTCTCAACGGAATCCTCACCCAGGACGTCGAGGGCCTATCGGCCGGTTCGGTGGCGCGGTCGATGCTCTTGACGACTCGGGGCAAGGTGCGGGCGCTTTTGTGGCTGCTGCGGGGGAGCGACGAGGTGATCCTGATCGCCGATCAGGGGACGGGCGAGGCTGTCGCCGGCGATCTCGCACGATTCAAGATCAGGGTCGATGTGGAGATCGGGGATCCTGAGCCGGTGCTGGAGGTGTGGGGGCCGAACGCGGCGAAGGAACTCCCGGACGCCCCACACCAAGGTTGGGTCCGCACCACGGACGGTGTGGTGGCGAGGGTGGCGCTTCCCGGCGTGCCGCGGTTCATGACCTTGGGCGCGGTGGATGTGAGCCGTGTACGGTCGGCAGGGCTGGTCGCCGCGACGGCGGTCAGGGTCGAGGCCGGAGAACCGTTGACCGGACGCGATCTCGACGACAAGACGCTGGTCCACGAGACCGGCCTCGACGCCGAATCCGTCTCGTACTCGAAGGGCTGCTATCTCGGCCAGGAGGTCGTCGCCAGAATCGAATACCGGGGCCATGTCAACCGCATGCTGCGGGGCGTCATCGTGGGTACGAACGTGCTTCCCCCGGAGGGTGCGACGGTGGTGGCGGGTGACAGGGAGGTTGGGCTCGTCACGTCGGTGAGCGAGTCGCTGTCCCTTCGAGCTCCGGTCGGACTGTCGCTGCTGCGAGTGGATGCCGGCGACGATGTCGAGCTGAGGTGGAATGGCGGGGTCGCCCCGGCGAGAATCCACGACCTCCCAATGTTCACAGACATCTGACAGTTCCTCAACGGTTCGCTTTCAGGTGTCGATGATCCTTCTGCATCGGATGGAGATCGACAATCATGGAGGGTCGTATGAACCGCGGTCGCATCGTGCTCATCGAAGACGAAGAACCGATCGCGGACATGCTTCGTGTCTTCTTCGAACGGGAGGGGTTCAAGCTCGTTCATGCTCCGACCGGTGAGGACGGGCTCGAGCGGCTCGAGGAACGTCCTGCCCGTGCAGTGCTGCTCGATCTGAATCTGCCGGGCATCGACGGCATCGAGACCTGTCGCCGCATCAGGGCGTTGTCGGACGTGCCGGTCATCATGCTGACTGCACGCGACTCGGAGATCGACAAGGTGGTGGGCCTCGAGATCGGCGCGGACGACTATGTCACCAAGCCGTTCTCCCCACGTGAGCTGCTGGCGAGGGTGAAGGCGGTGTTGCGTCGTGCCGAGGAAGCTCCATCCGCCGCAAAGGAGCTGAACGTTGCCGGTTTCGAGATCGACTCCGGACGTCGCGAGGTGCGGACCCCGTCGGGTGAGGCGGTGCGCCCGACCGCACGCGAGTTCGACTTGCTGTGGTATCTCGCCGAGCATGCGGGACTGGTGATGTCCAGAGGGCAGATCCTTCAGGCGGTCTGGGGCTACGAGTACTTTGGGGAGACACGAACGGTCGACGTACACGTCCGTCAGCTTCGCAAGAAGCTGGATGGGATCCCGATCGAGACGGTGTGGGGTGTCGGCTATCGCGTAGAGAAGTCATGAGGCGGCGCTTCTTCTGGAGCATTCTCGGTATCGCGACTCTCGCGCTGGTGCTCGTCGGCCTCTTTGCAGCGGTGATCGGCCAGGTCGCTCTCACCAGAGAGACCGAGCGGGAGATGTCGCAGGAGGCCGTCGCGATCGAACGCCTGCTCGAGAGTCAGTTGACGGACGAGGCGGGAACCAGGGTCACGCTCGTGCGGCTCGCGGCAGCACTTCGGGCCGGGCAGCTCTCGGACACGGTGAAGAGTCGAGTCGGATCGCTCCTCTCGATGGTTGAAGGGATCGCGGGTGGCAGACAGGTCAACATCGGCTGGGTCGACGTCGAGGGGAACCTTCGCATGCTCGACAATCCCACCTTGGCGAGCGCCCTGCGGTTCGATGTCGACTCGCTCGAGGGCGGCAACGACAGTGTTGTGCGGCGGCGAGTTCCTGGCGAGGCCGGGGTCGTCCTCGCCGTGGCACACCCGCTCGGATCGACGCGGCTGGTGGTCGTGTTGCGACAGCGGATGCTGGTGGTCAGCGGCCAGGGGTACTTCAGGGTCATGCTCGTCGCGTTCCTGATCGCGGTGCTACTGGCCGCTATCGCAGCCAGGTTGCTCTCCGGTCGGCTCGCGTCGAGAGGCGCGAAGCTCACCGACGCCGCGAGGAAGATCGCCGGAGGTGATGCGACGGCCCGTACCGGTCTCGAGGGAACGGACGAGGTGGCGGAGATCGCCCGTGCGTTCGATGACATGGCGGATCGTCTGGAGGCGACCCAGGCAAGTGAGCGTGAGTTTCTCCTCAGCGTCGGACACGATTTGCGCACACCGCTGACCACGATCGGTGGGTACGCAGAAGCATTGGAGGAGGGAGGACTCGACGAGGCAGCGCTCGCCCGGGTCGGTGGGGTCGTGTCGAACGAGACGAGGCGGCTCCGGCGCTTGATCGAGGATCTGATGATGATGGCCCGCCTCGAAGCAAACGAATTCACACTCCGTCCGGAGGATGTCGATGTGGGCGCGCACTTGCGAGGCGTTGCCGAAGCGTTTCACTCCCGGGCGGAAGCGGATGGTCTGCGGTTCTTCGTCCAGGCCGAGGAGACGGGGACAATGCAGGTGGATCCCGATCGGCTGGGGCAGATTGCCGGCAATCTGATCGAGAACGCGCTCAGATACACGCCTGAAGCCGGAGTGGTCGATTTTCGTGTCTTCCCGACGGATGGAGGGGTCGCACTCGAGGTAGCCGACTCGGGTCCGGGAATCGAACCGGAAGACCTCCCACACGTCTTCGAACGCTTCTTCGTGTCACACCGTTACCGGGGGGTGCGTCCGGAAGGGTCCGGACTTGGGCTGTCGATCGTCCACCGGCTCGCCACGGCGATGGGCGGTAGGGTCGATGTGAGTTCAGATTCGGGAGGGACGACGTTCAGGGTGGAGATTCCGAGGTGAGACGCCGGTCGGTGTCGATCGTCGTCGCGGTCCTCGCGCTGGCCGGGTTCGCGTGGTTCTCTGCCGTCGTCCTTCCGCCTGCGGTACGAGGCGAGCCCGATTTCCCGAACTACTACTTCGCCGGCGAGCTTCTGCTGTCGGGCGAACCCGTGTACGGATCACTGACGTCGCTCGTGGAGGAGCGGCTCGGCGTCTCGTCCTATGAGGCGTATCCGGCGGATCCTCCGGCGACCGTCGTGCTGCTGTCACCCCTGTCGCTGCTGCCCTATGAGACCGCGTGGGTCGCGTTTGCGTTCATGTCGGCAGTGATCCTGTTCGGGGTGGGGTACGGCGTCGGCCGGGAGATCGGCTGGCCGCGGGAGACATCGGTCGCTGTCGGGACCCTGGTACTGGTGACGTCGGCGGGACGGTTCCTGTTGGTCCGGAATCACATGGAATCGATCCTCTTGCTCGTCTTGTTCCTCGGGTGGAGAGCGTTGCGTCGTGGACACGAGGTTCCTGCGGGGGTCTGGTGGGGTATTGCTGCGGCACTGAAGCTGTTCCCGGCTTTGCTCATCGTCGGGCTGATCGCCGGTCGGAAGCGACGGGCGGCCGTGGCGGCAGCGTCGACAGCGGCCGGCATCACGGTTGCCGCTGTCCTGGTGGCGGGGTGGGGCACCACGGTCGCGTTCGTCACCGACGTGCTCCCATTGTCTGCACAGTGGTACGGCGCGCTGGGCAACTACTCGTTGCTGTCGTTTGGAACGGCGCTGACCGGGACGTGGCTGGGGTGGTCGTTCCTTGCGGTAGGTGGCATCGCGCTTGTGGCCATGTACTCGAGTGGCGCGAGGAGTGCTGACGAGATCTGGATCGCCGGTATGGCCGCGGCACTCCTCATCACACCGCTCTCATGGGTGAACTACCTCGTGCTCGTGCTGCCCGGACTCGTGGTCGTGATCGACAAGTTCGACCTCGATGAGGTGCGGGATAGGTGGCTCGCGCTCGGACTCATCGTCGCACTTGGGTTCTGGGGACCGATCGTGCTCGGTTCGAGAGTGCCAACCGTGCTGGTGTCGTTCCTGCCCACTTATGGGCTGATCATGCTGTTCGCGACGGCGATTCGACGCCCGTGGTCGAAGCAGCTCAGCTACCTCTAGAAGAAGCCTCCGGCATGGTCGCGTTCCTGGCCGGTACCGGGAGTGGGATTCGAACCCACACGCCCTTTCGGACAACGGATTTTGAGTCCGTCGCGTCTACCGTTCCGCCATCCCGGCCAAATGCAGGGCAGTATGGTACGACACCGCATGGCAGGACGCATCGAACGCAAGCTCTTTCGCCTGAACGACGAGATCGCCGGGCTGATGGAGGAGGAACGGCTCGTCTTGGAGGAGCTTGGGTATCACCGACACATCGCCGAAGACGCCCATCGAGATGCGGTGGTCGGTGATGCCGACGATCGTGCCTTCGCTCGCGAGATCGAGGGCGACGTTCCTCGTTTTGAACGCGCACTGGAAAGGCTCCGAGCGCGGCGGGCGACACTGGAAGACAAGCGGGCCGAGCTGCTCGTACGATTGGAGAGCACCTGATGCCAACCCTCGCGATTCTCGATGGGCACAGCCTCGCCTATCGTGCTTTCTTCGCCCTGCCCGAGGACCTCGCGACCACGTCGGGACAGCCGACGAACTCGGTGTACGGGTTCACGTCGATGCTTCTCAAGCTGATGGACGACCACCATCCCGACGCCCTGGCGGTCGCATGGGACACACCGGTGCCGACGTTCCGCAAGGAGGCGTACGAGCCTTACAAGGCGCAACGGACGAAGGCTCCTGACACGTTCAGGAGCCAGCTTCCATTGATCAGGGAGGTCGTTGACAGCCTCGGCATCGGCCAGGTCGAGGTCGACGGGTTCGAGGCCGACGACGTGATCGCGACCGTTGCCGCCCGGGCAGAACAGGACGGTTGGAACGTGCTGGTGGTGACCGGCGACCGGGATTCGTTCCAACTCATCGACGACCAGGTGACGGTCGTGTACACGCGTCGGGGTATCAGTGACATCGTGTTGGCGGACGCCGAGTGGGTGCAAGCCCGCTACGGCGTCGCGCCGGCGACCTACGTCGACTACGCGGCGCTCCGCGGGGATACTTCCGACAACCTTCCCGGTGTTCCAGGGGTGGGAGAGAAGACGGCTGCGAAGCTCATCGGCCAGTACGGCAATGTGGAAGGGGTGTTCACCCACCTCGATGACCTCACTCCCAAGCTTCGGGAGAATCTCGAGGCATCGCGAGAGCAGGTATTCCTGAACCGCCGCCTCATGGAACTCCAACGCGACGTCGCCATCCCCATCGGTGTTGAGGAACTGACGTCACGGGAGTGGGATAGGGAACGAGCCCGCAGGCTGTTCGAAAGCCTCGAATTCAGGGCGTTGTGGGACCGGCTGGTGGGCCAGGACGAGGTCGAGCCGGGCGAGCCCCTCGACGTCACCACACGCACGCTTCTGGACCCCGCGGCGATCGCAACGGTCGCGGCCCGATCTCCGCTCGTGCTCGAACCCGTCTGGTACGGGGACGGCCTCGCCGGAGTAGCGATCGCGGAAGACGACGATACGGCCGCCTTCGTGCCATCCGACAGGCTCGACGCGCTCGCGTCCACGCTCGCCGACCCGAACCGGCCGAAGGTCCTTCATGACGCCAAACCGTTCCTCCGGCATCTCCTCGGGCAGGGGATCGTGTTCGATGGGCTCACATTCGACTGCACCATCGCCGCCTACCTTCTGAATCCTTCGACTCGGTCGTTCAGGCTCAGCGACATGGCCGAGGAATTCCTCGGTATCGAGTTGGAGTCCCCGGACGAGCGCGGGCAGGGCACTTTGGACTTCGGGGGTGGTCCCGACATCGACATCGCCGGGACGAGAGCAGTCGCGGTATCGAAGCTGGCGGTTGCACTGGAGGAGCAGATTGGCTCCGAGCGGGACCTCTTCGACAGATTCGAGTTGCCCTTGGTCGGGGTGCTGGCACGCATGGAAGCTACCGGGATCCTGATCGACCGTAGCTACCTGGAGACGCTCGGAACCGACATCCGCGCACAACTCGCCGACCTCGAGAACGACATCTATGCGGCCGCCGGCTCCGTGTTCAACATCAACTCGACGGCCCAGCTCAGGACGGTGCTGTTCGAGGAGCTTGAGCTGCCGGTGTTGCGAAAGACCCCGAAGGGAGCTCCCTCAACCGACCATGGTGTCCTCGTCAAGCTGGCCGAGGCACACCCGATGGTCGCCATGTTGCTGAGGTACAGGGAGCTGGAGAAGCTCCGATCGACCTACATCGAGGGATACCTTCCACTCATCGCCTCGGATGGACGGATCCACACACGGTTCAACCAGACAGCCGCGGCGACTGGCCGGCTGTCGTCCGACAATCCGAATCTGCAGAACATCCCCATCCGATCGGAGACCGGTCGGACGATCCGGCGAGCGTTTGTCGCCGAGCCGGGCTGGCGGTTCGTCGTGGCCGACTACTCGCAGATCGAACTTCGGGTGCTTGCACACCTGAGCCTCGACCCCGGACTGATGGGCGCGTTCGAAGGTGAGAGCGCCGACATCCACACCGAGACCGCAGCGAGAGTGTTCGGTGTCGACCCGGCACACGTGACGGGGGAGATGCGCAGGAGGGCGAAAGCGATCAACTTCGGACTCTTGTACGGCATGGAGGCCTACGGTCTCGCCGAACGCCTCGAGATCTCCCGGGAGGAGGCCGTAGAGCACATATCCGAGTACTTCGCCCAGTTCCCGAGAGTGAAGGACTACCTCGCCTCCGTCGTGTCGGAGGCTCGTTCGAGGGGGTACACCGAGACGATGTTCGGACGGCGTCGCTACCTTCCCGAACTATCGAGCGACAACTACCGGATCCGTCAGATGGGGGAGCGGATGGCGCTCAACGCCCCGGTCCAAGGATCGGCGGCCGACATCATCAAGAAGGCGATGATCGATCTCGACAAGGCGCTCGAGCCGCTCGAGACCCGGATGCTTCTCCAGATCCACGACGAACTGGTGATCGAGACGCCACCCGAGGAGCAGGAGAAGGCGACAGGTCTCCTTCGGGACACCATGGAGCACGTGGCCGACCTTCGGGTGCCTTTGAAGGTGGACATCGCCACCGGATCGAACCTGGCCGAGTGCAAGGCCTGACCGGCACCCGATCCGAGCCTCCGCCGGTAGCCGGTATCAGGAGATCGGGGATCGTCCTGCGAGGAACGCTTCGATGTCCTCGACGGGTCGCACGGACCGCTCGCCGGTGGCCCGATTCGTCACCTCGACTCCCCCTGAACCGAGCGATCGGGGGCTGACGGTGAGGATCCACGGCATGCCGAGCAGTTCCGCGTCGGTGAGCTTGACCCCTGGGGACTCATCCCGGTCGTCGTAGAGGATCTCGTACTCGGGACCGGCGCCCTTCGCCGCGGCATAGAGGGCATCCGCGACCTCAATCACCTGCTCGTTCCGGCTCCCGCCGAGGGTGACCAGGTGCGCTCGATAGGGGGCAACCTCGGCCGGCCATGCGATCCCTTTGTCATCATGGTGTGCCTCGACGATGCAGGCGACGCTGCGGCCGAGCCCGATCCCGTAGGAGCCCATGACGATCGGGTGGCGCTCACCGTCCTCGTCGAGGTAGTCCGCACCCAGCGCCTCCGTGTACTTCGTGCCGAGCTTGAAGATGTTGCCGACCTCGATGCCGTTGCGCAGGGTCACCGCGCCACCACACGAAGGACAAGGGTCACCCTCTCTGACGTTGTTGATATCCGCAATGACATCTGGTGTGTAGTCCCGGGGAACGTTGACGTTCAGGAGGTGATAGCCGAAATGGTTCGCGCCGGCAACCAGGTTGGGGGAGCGGGCCGCGAGCTCATCGACCACGACCAGTGTGTCCTTCGCGCCGATCGGTGACCCGTACCCGGCTTCCATCCCATGTGCCTTGATCTCGTCGATCTGCGCCGGCCGCACACCACCGCCCGCTGCGATCGCGTTGACCAGCTTCGTTTCGTTCACTTCGAAGTCGCCACGCACGATCGCCACCACGAACCGTCCGTCTCCCGCGACGAAGAACGTCGCCTTGGCCGTCCGGGAGGACGGCACATCGAGGTACGAGGCGAGGGCGTCGATCGTTGTTGCATTCGGGGTCTCCACCTCTTCGACGGGAAGGAGCTCTTCTGCGTCCGGCGGTGCCGTTGTGGTGGGGGCGACCTGGCGGTTGGCTGCGAACTCGCACGACTCACAGATCACGAGCACATCCTCACCGGCAGGGTTGAGCACCATGAACTCGTGTGCGAGCGATCCGCCCATCATGCCGACATCCGAGCTGACCGCGATCGCATCCAGGCCAATCCGTTCGAAGATCTTCGAGTACGCACGATGGTGCGCCCAATACGCTTCGTCGAGCCCGGCCTCGTCCTTGTCGCAGCTATAGCTGTCCTTCATGACGAACTCCCGGACACGGATGAGGCCGCCCCGCGATCGGGGCTCGTCCCTGAACTTCGTTTGGAAGTGATACACGATGAGCGGAAGCTGCCGGTAGCTGTGCACGATGTCACGCAACAGATCGGCGACCACTTCCTCGTGGGTCATGGCCAGCACCATGTCCCGTCCGCCTCGATCCTCGAAACGGGCCATCTCGGGGCCGATGGCGTCGTAGCGGCCCGTCTCCCTCCAGAGGTCGGCGGGATGGACGACTGGCATTTCCATCTCCTGACCACCGATGGCGTTCAGCTCCTCTCGGATGACCTGCTCGACCTTCTTGGTGACCCTGAACCCGAGCGGAAGCAGCGAGTAGATGCCGGCTCCCAGCCGGCGGACATAGCCGGCCCGAACGAGCAGCCGGTGTGAGGGCATGTCCGCGTCGGAGGGGTCGTCGCGAAGCGTGATGAAAAAGAGCTGAGAGAGGCGCATGGGCGAGAAGATTAGCGGTGGGCCGAGCCTCGCTCGGCGTATTCCGTATCTTGTACTTCCTACCGAGCTGTGGGAGAAGCCGTTCCTACCGCCAACCGCCTGAACTACTCGCGGGCCGATTCGCGACACGAGATACGAGGTACGTGGCACGGTCAGGCGGGGCCTGACCCACGTATTCTTTCGGTGGCCTGGGACCATTCGTGCTAACCTCCTCGTGCCTTCAGGAGTCCCTGGAGAGCCTTTCCATGAGGAGCACACAACAGACATGACCAACGAGCACGAGTCCGCGCCCACCACGGACCCGATTCCGAGTACCGCTGCGGCGGACGAAGACGTAACCACCGACACACCTGAGGCCGAGATTCCGGACGCACAAGCAGCCGAAGAGGTTGCCACAGAGGTGGTCCAGGACGAGGCGGTTGAGGCGTCGACGGAGGAATCGCCAGCAGCGGCCGGAGAAACCAGCGAAGTAGCAGCAGTCGTCGAAGAGGCAGTCGCGGAGGAGACGCCGGAGGCCCCTCCGGTCCCCGTCGATCAACCCGACGAACCACCGGTCGAGATGGACACCGGCATCAAGGTGGCCGCGGAACGGCCCGCGATCGTTGCCAGAGACGTCAGCGAGTTGCCGGATGACCTGGATTTCGGAGCGGCGATCGAAGCGACCGTGGTGGAGTTCGAAGAGGGCGACATCGTGGAAGGCATCGTTGCGAGCATCGATCAGGACGGCGTGCTGGTCGACGTGGGCTACAAGTCCGAAGGTCTGATCCCGTTGCGCGAGCTGTCGATCCGTCGAGGTGTCGATCCGAACGTCATCGTGAAGGTCGGAGACCGCATCGAGGCGCTCGTGCTCGACAAGGAAGATGACGAGGGTCGTCTGATCCTCTCCAAGAAGCGGGCGCAGTACGAGCGGGCGTGGGGGAAGATCCAGACCATCTACGCGGAAGGCGGCATCGTTTCCGGACCGGTCATCGAAGTCGTCAAGGGCGGCCTGATCGTCGACATCGGTCTGAGAGGGTTCCTGCCGGCTTCGCTCGTCGAGCTGAGGCGCGTGAGAGACCTTCAGCCGTACATCGGCCAGGACATCGATGCGAAGGTCATCGAGCTCGACCGGAATCGCAACAACGTCGTGCTGTCGCGTCGGGCGTTCCTCGAGGAGCAACAGGCCGAAGAACGCCAGGCGTTCCTCGACGACCTCGCCGTCGGAGAGAATCGCAAGGGTGTCGTGTCATCCGTCGTCAACTTCGGCGCATTCGTCGACTTGGGCGGCATGGACGGTCTCGTGCACGTCTCCGAGTTGTCCTATCAGCATGTGAACCACCCTTCTGAAGTGGTGAAGGTCGGTGACGAGGTCACCGTCAAGGTGCTCGAGGTCGATCTCGATCGTGAGCGCATCTCGCTGTCGATGAAGCAGACCCAGGAAGACCCTTGGGAGCAGTTCTCGAGCGAGCACGAAGTCGGCGACGTCGTCGACGGCGTGGTGACCAAGACGGTGCCGTTCGGTGCGTTCGTCTCGGTAGGCGACGGTGTCGAAGGGCTCGTGCATGTCTCGGAGATAGCGATGCACAGAGTCGAGTCACCGGAGTTGGAGCTGTCCATCGGACAGCCGGTGAAGGTCAAGGTCACCGAGATGGAGATGGATCGCCGCAGGGTGAGCCTGTCCATGAAACAGGCACTGCCCGAGTGGCGGGATCGTGCGGAAGAAGGGCCGCGCCCACAGCGGACACGGCCGCAGCAGCCGAGGGTGCGCGAGTTCGAGCGCGAGCGTCCAGATCAGCCGGAGCGCGAGCAGACGTTCGACGTGGATGCGTCACTCGAAGCCATTCTTCAAGAGCTTAAAGAGCGGGGGATCGGGCGCCGATAACCTCGTCGAACCTCTTGACAGGGATCGGGTCTGTGCAAGGCTTGTGACCTGTTTGGGAGGGCACGGCGAAAGCCGCGCAAATCACAAGCGAGGTTGTAGGCTCCTACGCGGATCGGTCATCGCTGACGCGCATTCCGAATACGCAGTGGACCGAAGGAGAGTCGATGGGTAGACGCACCTTGGTGCTGATCGTGGCGCTGTTGCTCGCAGCTGTCGCGGCATACGCACTGTGGCAGTTCATGAGCAACGTCCAGTCGGAAGCGGAAGCGAAGCTGGAGTACCGCACGGTCTATCGCGCGGTCGATCCCATCGCTGAAGGTACCGAGGGTTCTCTCATCCTCTCCCAGGAGCGGGCCCAGGAAAGCAAGGAAGAGACGCAGTTCCTGCCGTCGAATGCCGTCGGCTCAGCGGAAGAGCTCCAGCAGGTGCTCACCGGACGAGTCGCAGCTGGGCCCATCTCACAAGGTCAGATCCTGACCAGTGATCAATGGGTTGCGCTCACCGCACAAATCAAACCGCTCGCCGAACGGATTCCGGAAGGCAAGCAGGCGATCACCATTTCGGTGGACTCGGTGCGTGGCGTGAACGGATTTATCGAGCCGGGTGACCGTGTCAACCTGATTGTGACGCTTCAGTCGGTCGTCTCCGACTTCGCGCAGCAGTCGGTCGGTTCTGGGACGCCTCTCACCGCAGAGGAACTCGCGGCGATTGAGCAACAGATCAATACGGGCACCATCAGCCGCTTCGTCATGCAAGGGCTTCCGGTCCTCGCAGTTGGCAGTGAAATCCGAAGCGACGATGATGCAGAACAGAACGTGACGGTCACGACCGCCGCCACTGGAGAGGGCGGCGACCAGACCCAGAATCAGCAGCGCGGTGTGCTGACGCTGGAGGTGACGCCGGAGGAGGCGGAACGCCTCGTGTTCACGTTCGAGAATGGAAGCGTGTGGCTCACGCTCGTCCCGGCGGACTTTGTTCCTGTTCCGACCACCGGGGTGACGAGAGACGACCTGTTTGAGGCGCAGGGTGGCACGAACTGAGTCTGACGGAAGCGGCATTCTCGTCGTCGACGAGGACGAGGAGTTCCTCGCCGACGCGGAACGCCTATTCGAGGGTGGCGTAACCACGGTGAAGTCACTTGCGGACGCCCAGCGCGCCCAGGAGAGTGGCAACATCGATCTCGTCTTGTTGGGTCCCACGTTCGCCAACGAGAACGGGGTACGGGACGCCACCTTCCTCGTCGAGGACGATTCCGATCTCGCGGTCGTGGTCGTCGCCGGGGCCGTCGGCTCTTCACTGCTCAGGGCGGCCCTTCGGGCAGGTTTCGTCGATGTGATCGAAGCGCCTCTCGACGCCGGCAAAGTCACTGAGGTGATGGGCCACGCCAAGCGTCTGACGAAACGCCGCGGTGCTCCGACCGGGCCGGCCGAGCCGTTCGCCGGGCCCCGTCGGGAGGCTCGCGTCATCACCGTCATGTCTGCCAAAGGTGGCAGTGGCAAGACGGTGACGGCTACGAACCTGGCCGTCCTGCTCGCCAAAGCGCACGATCCGTCACGAGTGTGCATTGTCGACGCAGATCTTCAGTTCGGCGATGTGTGCCTCGTGCTGCAACTCGAGCCGAAACTCACGATCGTCAACGCAGCCCATGAGATTGCGAACCTCGACGAGTCGCTGCTCGAGTCGATTCTCACCAAACACCCATCCGGACTGAGTGTGCTGGCTGCACCACTCGAACCTGCCTTCGCGGACGAAGTGAGCACGGCGGCGATGACCGAGATCATTGGGTACCTGCGCCGCATGTTCGACTACGTCGTCATCGATAGCGCCTCGCTGCTCGACGAGCTGCTGCTTTCGCTTCTGGAACGCTCCGATCAAGTGCTCTGTGTGGTGGACATGGACCTTCCGAGCGTGAAGAACGCCAAGCTCGCGCTGGAGACGCTCCGCCTCCTCAAATTCCCGTCAGGGAAGATCCAGCTCGTCCTGAATCGGAGCAACGCAAAGGCTCGGCTCGACGAGGGAGAGATCGAGCAGTCGCTCAAGATGAAGATCTCGGCTGCGATCCCGTCGGATGGCATGGTGCCGGCTTCGGTGAACGAAGGCCGGCCGGTCAGCGAATCCGCACCGAGATCCAAGGTTGCGAAGGGTTTTGAGTCGGTTCTGAAGCTCGTCCTCGGCGACGAAATGAGTCATTCAGATCGTGCCGGGAAGCGCCGATGGTTGTAAGCGAGAGCTGATAGGTTAGCGGAGGGGCATCTCCGCCAAAGGAAGGCGAGCATCATGGCATCACTGTCTGAACGGGTCGCAGCCGCGAAGACGTCTGAGATCGGTTACGACGCCAAGCGCGAGGCGATGTTCCGCGAGTTGCGCGGCCGTCTCCACTTCAAGGTCGTGGAGGAACTCGGACCGACGCTGTACGACCGCCAGATGAGCGATGCCGAACTGAGGTTGCGTGTCACCGAGATGCTCGAGTGGGCGTTCAGCCAGGAGGACAGTGTCGGTCTGTCCCGGGCCGAGAAAACCCAGCTCCTCAACGAGATCACCAACGATGTGCTCGGTTACGGACCGATCGACCCCCTGCTGAACGATCCGGAAGTCACAGAGATCATGGTCAACGGTCCCTACCAGGTGTTCGTCGAGCGTCACGGCAAGCTCACACTCGCTGACGTCCGTTTCGTCGACGAGACGCACCTGCGGCGCATCATCGACAAGATCGTGGGCGATATCGGCCGTCGCATCGACGAGGCGACCCCGATGGTGGACGCTCGGCTCCCCGATGGCTCTCGTGTGAACGCAATCGTCCATCCTCTCGCGATCGGCGGCCCCTTCCTCACCATCCGGAAGTTCTCGGTGGACCCCTACACGGAGAAAGACCTCGTCACCTTCGGGACCCTGTCCGAACGGGTGGCCCGGTTCATCGACGCATGCGTGCGGGGTCGTCTCAACATCATCATCAGCGGTGGTACCGGCTCAGGAAAGACCACCACTCTCAACGTGCTGTCGGGCTATCTGCCCATGGACGAGCGGATCGTGACGATCGAAGACGCGGCGGAGCTCCAGCTGCGCCAGGAGCACGTCCTCAGTCTCGAGTCCCGTCCTGCGAATATCGAAGGCAAGGGCCAAGTGACGATTCGGGATCTCGTACGGAACTCGTTGCGTATGCGTCCGGACCGCATCGTCGTCGGTGAAGCTCGAGGCGGCGAAGCGCTGGACATGCTCCAGGCCATGAACACCGGTCATGACGGCTCACTGACCACCATCCACTCGAACTCACCACGCGACACGCTGTCCCGTATCGAGACGATGGTGCTGATGGCCGGATTCGACCTTCCGGTGCGCGCCATTCGTGAGCAGGTCGCGTCCGCTGTCGACCTAATCGTCCACCAGGCCCGGTTGCGGGACGGCACCAGGCGTGTGACGCACATCACCGAGGTCGAAGGTATGGAAGGTGACATCATCACCCTTCAGGACCTGTTCCTGTTCGACTTCGGCATGGGCGTCGACGAGAACGGCCGGTATCTCGGCAGGCTCAAGGCGACCGGCATCAGGCCGAGCTTCTCGGGTCACCTCCAGGATCTCGGTATCAAGCTGCCGAGCGACATGTTCGATCCCGAGCCGTTCGCACGGCGGGAAGGCCAGTACAACCGGTGAGACTCCGAGCCACGCTCGTTCTCGCTCTCACCCTCGTGCTCGTCGGGGGTGCGAGCCTCGTCGCCGGGGCACAGACGTCCGGTTCGAGTGTGGACATCTCCGACGTCACGATCACCCGTTACCCGCGCGTGCAGGCGGTGGTGGAGCTCCACAACCTGCAACAGCAGCTCGACCCGACGCAACTCCAGGTCACCGAGAACGGCGCGCCGGTGCAGGATCTCGAAGTCGAGACCATCGGCGAGTCCATCGTCCCCGTCGGTATCGTGCTCGTCATCGATACGTCGGGCTCGATGGCAGGCGCCCCGATCGAAGCAGCAAAACAGGCTGCCCTGTCCTTCATCGATCAGAAGCGAGATCAGGACTTCATCGCGCTGGTCACGTTCGCGGACGATGTGCAGGTGCTGTCCGGGTTCACCAGCTCGAAGACGGCGTTGATCAACAGGGTCAACGACATCTCAACGGGGGGCGAGACGGCATTCTACGACGGTGTCGTTCGCGGCTCCGAGCTGTTCACAGGCGACGCAGCCCGCCTCGAGGCGAACATGATCGTGCTCACAGACGGCGCCGATACGGTGAGCACGGCGACCCTCGCCGACGCCATTCAGGCGACGGCCTCGATCCGGGTCTTCGGAGTCGCACTCGAGTCGCCCGACTTCAACCCGACCGACCTAGAGCAACTGTCCTCTGCATCTGGAGGCTTGTTCCTGTCGACCCCCGATCCGACGCAGTTGAGCAACCTCTACGATCAGATCAAGCGGGAGCTGGACAACAAGGTGGTTGTCCGCTTCACCGCCACCCAGAGTGACGCGGGGCCGCTTGACATCGGTGTCACATATGCAGGCCAGACCGCCACCAGCACGGTGGACGTTCCCGGGTTCATCAAGGAGACATCGACCACCGTCACCACCGTTCCCACGACGTTCGCCGAGCCGGCACCGTTCTCTCCCGCCAACGGGTCGCCGCTTCCCATCTCTACGCTTGCCTTGATCGGCCCCATAGCCGTCGGAGTCGGGCTGCTGCTCTTCATCTTCATCCTCGCCGGCCCGCGTGGAGAAGAAGGCGCCTCCATGATCCAGCGACGCCTGCGTTCCTATGGGACGCAGGACGCCAAAGCGAAGGGCGAGGGCGGCGTGCTACGCAAGATCTTCGGTGGTCTGTCGCGAGGCGCCGAAGAGGCAGTTCGCCGGAGGGGGTTGCTCAACGGCATCAACGGAGCGCTCGAACAGGCGAACATCCCTTTGAAGGCAGGCGAGGCAATCGCCGCAGCGCTCGGTCTCAGCATCCTGGCCGGCGCCATCGCAGGGGTCTACTGGAGGAGTCTCATCGCGGCCGGAGTGGCTTTCGTCATCGCGGTGATGCTCGTGTTGCTGCTCATCCAGTTCGCAGGAGGGCGGGAGAAGCGCGTGTTCGAGTCCCAGCTCCCCGACACGCTGACATTGCTGTCGACCTCGCTACGTGCCGGCTACTCACTGCTCCAGGCGGTCGAGGCGGTCGCCAGCGAGGCGCCGCAGCCCACATCGAGGGAGTTCGGGAGAGCCATGGCGGAGGCCCGGCTCGGGGTCAGCGTGGTCGAGGCCATGCAGGGAATCTCCACCCGGATGCAGTCGGAGGACTTCTCGTGGGCGGTCATGGCGATCGAGATCCAGAGGGAAGTCGGTGGCAACCTCGCCGAGGTGCTCCAGACCGTGGCCGACACGATGCGTCAGCGCAACCGCCTTCGGGGAGAGATCAAGGCCCTCACGGCCGAGGGCCGGATCTCGGCGATCATCCTCGGTGCACTGCCATTCGTCCTGTTCGCTTTCCTGTTCGCCACTAATCGTGACTATCTGGAACCGCTCATCACGAGAACCCAGGGCATCATCGCGATGGTGGTGGGGCTCGTGCTCATGGCCGCCGGGTGGTGGTGGCTCAAGAAGATCGTGGACATCGAGGTGTAAATGGACTGGAAGCTGTTCTCCGCGGTATCCATGTTCGTGGCGATCACCGGATTCGTCACGTGGGTCGGCTTCGGCATCATCCGCGCCCGAAAGGCGGCGACGGACCGTCTGGCGGTGTACGGATCGGCCGAGTTCATGCGTGAAGAGACGCTCAAGCGATCGCTCTCCGAACGTGCGGTCGCGCCCGTCTTCATCGGGATCGGCAAGATCCTGTCAAGGTTCACCCCCGCAGGCTGGATGGACAAGACCAACCATCGCCTTCTGCTCGCGGGCAGCCCGGGGACGCTCGACGCCAACGCGTGGGCCGTCATCAAGCTGTTGTCGATCGCGGTGGCGGCGGTCCTGTGGTTCCTCGTCCAGGCCGGATCGGATGCGCAGACCAAGCTGATCTCGCTCGTGCTGCTCGGCATTCTCGGGTTCTTCGGCCCCGACGTGTGGGTCAGCCGGCGTATCGAAGAGCGCCGATCCTCGATGCAGAAGACCCTCCCCGACGTGCTCGACCTGTTGGTGATCAGTGTGGAGGCCGGCCTCGGGTTCGACTCCGCACTCGCTCGAGTCGTGGCCACCGTCCCCGGCCCGCTGTCGGAGGAGTTCTTCCGCATGCTTCAGGAGACGCGGGTCGGAGTCAGCCGGCGTGACGCCATGCGGCACCTGAACGAACGCACCGACGTCGACGAGCTTCGCTCGTTCCTGCTCGCCATGATGCAGGCCGAGGCGTTCGGTGTGTCGATCGCTCAGGTGCTGCGGGTACAGGCCGACGAGATGCGGGTCAAGCGCCGCCAGCGAGCACAGGAGAAGGCGTTCGCTGCTCCGGTGAAGCTGGTGTTCCCACTGGTGTTCTGTATCTTCCCGTCGCTGTTCATCGTGCTGCTCGGCCCGGCGGCTATTCAGATCTACGAGACGTTCACCGGCCTCTAGGGCTCACGTGGACACCGTCGAGCCG